>JBHEOS010000005.1:0-47685 GCA_046260695.1 Gammaproteobacteria bacterium | reverse complement strand
GCATCGAGCGGCCGCTGCGGGTCCGGCTCGCCGACCTCGCCGCAGAAGGCCACGCGCAGGTAGGTCAGGCCGGCATCCGGGCTCTGCCCCGGCACTTGCCAGAGATACACGCCGATCAGGGCCTCTGGCCGGAACCCGCAAGCGGTCTCCTCCAGCGTCTCGCGGATCACGGCTTGAGGCAGGTTTTCACCGCACTCCAGGTGTCCGGCGGGCTGATTGATGCGCCGCTCGCCGGCGATAGTCTCCTCGACCAGCAGAAAACGCCCCGCGCGTTCGGCGATGGCGGCGACGGTCACATGCAGATTGCGGCTCATGTACGGGGTATTCCCGGGGCGGCGTCGGGCGGGGCGCGCAGTATAGCAGCGGGCCCCGCCGGCCTTGCGCTGATCGGGGTCACCGGTTTTTTTGCGGGTGTGGCAGGTCGTGCTGCGCAGGCTTGACAGCGCGGGCCGCGGCGGGGATAACTACGCCGCACGCGGCTTGCGGCATTTAATAGTCGCCTAGTCGCCACTAGCCTAGTCGCCACTAGCCGCCACGCCCCGATTATCAACCCTCTCCGGCATGTTCCGCCGGTCGAGCACCATCCAACGATCGCATGGAGGCAATACGCGATGTCCCTTTCATTCAAGAAATTCTGTCTGGCCGGCGCCCTCCTGTTCGCGGCCACGGGTGTGTCGGTGGCCGACGAGGCGCTCAAGCCCTTCACGCTCGCCTACACGGCGACCGGTGACCTGCAACAGGTGACCCAGGAGGTTACCCAGAAGATTACCGCGGCGGGTTTCGAGGTGGTGGGCAGCTACAGCCCCTACGATGGCGCCACGGTCCTGGCCATCACCAGCCCGGCCCTCAAAAAGGCCGCGGCGAGCTCGGCGTTCGGTGGCTATGCCGCCGCGCAGCGGGTGTCCCTGACCCAAATCGATGAGCAGATCCAGGTCACCTATACCAACCCGACCTACTACGGTTCGGCCTATCGCCTGGAAGACAGCGACGATCTGCAACAGGCCGAGACGGCGCTCGCCGGCGCTCTGGGTAAGGAGCAGATCTATGGCACCGGCAACAAAGAGATCGGTGAGGACAAACTGCGCAAATTCCGCTACATGATCGGCATGCCGAGCTTCAGCAACCCCAACACGCTGGCCGAGTACGCGAACCAGGACGCGGCGCTCGCCGCGGTCGAGGCCGGGCTGGAGGCGCGCAAAGGGGGTGCCAGCAAGGTCTATCGCATCGATATCCCGGGTAAGCAGGAAAGCGTCTTCGGCGTCGCCTTGACCGAGGGTTGCAGCGCCGATCAGTACATCATGAGTCGGATCGACCGCGACAGCCTGCGTTCCACCGGCCATCTGCCCTACGAGATCCTCGTGTCCGACGGCAAGGTCTATGCCCTGCACGGGCGATTCCGCATTGCCATCAGCTGGCCGCATCTGCCGATGATGCAAAGCGCGACCGGGGCGACGTTCTTCAGCATCATGTGCGCGCCGGGCGCTATCGAAGAGGCCCTGACCCAGGCCGCCGAAGGCGGAATCTAGTTCAGTATCCGGGACGGGGCCGCCGCCGGCCGGGCGGTGATCCCGTCCCGGACGGAAATTGCATCCGTCGCTGCCCTCCCTTAGAATGCCCGCCTCCCATGGCCGCCCACCAGCTGCCATGGCTCCTTGCCTCACCGCCCGGAGGGTCCGGGTCGGGAGGCTGTCAATCCACAAGGGGCAGACAATGCGTCATTACGAAATCGTGTTCCTGGTCCACCCGGACCAGAGCGAACAGGTTCCCGCCATGGTCGAGCGCTACCGCGCCACCATCGAATCCGCCGGTGGCAAGATCCACCGCATGGAAGACTGGGGCCGTCGCCAGTTGGCCTATCCCATCCAGAAGGTGCTCAAGGCGCATTACGTGCTGATGAACATCGAGTGCAGTCAGGAAGTGCTCGATGAGCTGACCTCCGCGTTCCGCTTCAACGATGCGGTGCTGCGCAATCTGGTCATCGCCCGGGATGAGGCGGTCACCGAGCCCTCGTTTTTGGTCAAACGCGACGATCGCGACCGCGACGATAGCCGCGGTTCCCGCGAGGAGGAGGCCGACGACGACGCCGGCAGCGACGACGAGAGCGACGCCGCCTGAGTGAATGTCTAACACGCTGGTCGTCGATGGCCGGGTCGTGCAGCCGCCGCGGACGCGGATTTCACCGGCAGGGATCCCGATAAGCCGTTTTGCCATCGAGCACCGCTCCCTGTGCGAGGAGGCCGGCATGCCGCGCGAGGTCCGCTTCAAGTTGGCCGTGGTGGCCTCGGGCGAGCCCTTCCAAGTGCAGCTCGGTGGCTTGCAGGTCGACAGCCGGGTACGTCTGCAAGGCTTCCTGGCGCGCGCCGGCTATCGCAGCGAAGAGTGCCATCTGGCATTGCATATACAGTCGATTCAAATTTTGAACGATGCAGATCGTTGATACGAGGTAACTGAAACCATGTCGCGTTTTTTCCGTCGCAGAAAGTTTTGCCGCTTTACCGCTGAGGACGTCAAAGAGATCGATTACAAGGATCTCGCGACGCTGAAGAACTACGTCACTGAGACCGGCAAGATCGTGCCCAGCCGCATCACCGGCACCAAGGCCCGTTATCAGCGCCAGCTGGGCACCGCCATCAAACGCGCGCGCTTCCTGGCCCTGTTGCCGTACAGCGATTCGCATTGATCCGGGCGACGCGCCGTCGGCGCGGTGACCGTGTGAACGCATGATTTTGGGACTGGCGGGGTTTGTGATGGGCGCGCGTTGGCGCGCGATATCCGTGGCCGCCGCCACGGCCGCCGCCGCCCTGCTGCTGCCGCCGCTAACCTCACCGCTGGCCTACCTCGGCGCGGCGGTGGTGGCCCTGGTGACCCTGCGCCTGGGTGCCTGGGAGGGCCTGATGGTGCTGGCGGCCGCCGCGGTGGCGCTGGCGCTGCTGGGACAGCTGGCCGGCGGGCTGGCCCTGCCGATGGCCCTCAGCGCCCTGGTGCTGTGGCTGCCGGTCTGGGGTTTGGGGGCGATCCTGCGCCTGAGCCGTTCGCTGGCGCTGGCCTTGCAGGCCGCGGCCGGTTTGGGGGTCGCGCTGGTGCTGTTGGCGCACCTGTGGCTGGGCGACCCGGCGGCCTGGTGGGCACCGCGCATCGAGGCCATGCTTGCCCCGCTGTTGGCCACGCAGGACCTGGATATCGGCGCGTATCTGCCGGAACTGGCGCGCTGGATGACGGCCCTGAGCGTGGCGGCGCTGGTGCTGGGTGTGCTGCTCAGCCTGTTGTTGGCGCGCGCCTGGCAGGCCGCGTTGTACAACCCCGGTGGGTTTGGCGATGAGTTCCGCGGGCTCCGGTTGGGACGAGGCTTCGCGCTGGCGGGGCTGGCGGTGATCGTGCTGGCACAGCTGCCGGTCGCCGGTCTGGCCACGCTGGCGGCCGACGCGGTGCCGACGCTGCTGGTGGTGTATCTGTTGCAGGGCTTGGCGCTGGCGCATGCCGCCGCCCGGCATAAGCAGGCGCACCGTGGCTGGTTGATTGGCCTGTATCTGTTGTTGCTGTTTGCAGCGCCGCAGGTGGTTTCGCTGGTGGCGCTGTTGGGGTGGTTGGATACCTGGATCGACGTGCGTGCCCGGTTGGGTGGGCAGGCCTGATGCAGGTTCGAAAATCGCAAGCTATGAACGTCAGATGACGAGGTAACGAGTCATGCAAGTGATCTTGCTGGAGAAAGTGGAAAATCTGGGGAACCTGGGCGACCAGGTCAAGGTGCGTTCCGGCTACGGCCGTAATTTTCTGATCCCCACGGGCAAGGCGACGTCGGCGACGCCGGCCAATATCGCCCGCTTCGAAGAGCGGCGCGCGGAGCTGGAAAAGGCCATGGCCGAGGCATTGGCCGCCGCCGAGGCGCGCAAGGCGCAGCTCGAAGGTCTGGTGGTGACCATCGCGGCCAAGGCCGGCGACGAGGGTAAACTGTTCGGCTCGATCGGTACCACCGACATCGCGCAGGCGGTCATCGCCGCCGGTCAGGCAATCGAACGCCACGAGGTGCGCCTGCCGGAGGGCCCGTTCCGGGCCCTGGGCGAGTTCGAGGTCGAACTGCACCTGCACACCGACGTCGATGCCACCATCAAGTTGGTTATCGTCGCGGAATAAGCACTTCCGGGCGATTGCCCGAAACAGGCTAAGTAAGGCGGCGGGGCGCGCTTGTCGGTCTCCGCCGCCCTTGTGTATCCTGCCGCATGACCCCTGGCCGTTCCCTGAGCCTTCCCTGGAGTACCGATGCCTGAGTCCGTCCTGCCCGCCGAAATGCGTGGTGGCGGTGCCGAGTCGCTCAAGGTGCCGCCGCATTCGATCCCGGCGGAGCAGTCCGTGCTCGGCGGCCTGATGCTGGACAACCAGGCCTGGGACCAGATCGCCGACCGGGTCTCGGAAGATGATTTCTACCGCCGCGACCACCGCCTGATCTTCCGCGCTATTGCCCGCCTCGCCGAGGCCAATCAGCCGTTGGATGTGGTCACCCTGGCCGAGCAGTTGGAGCGCAACCGCGAGCTCAACGATGTCGGCGGGCTTGCCTACATCGGCGCACTTGCCAAAGACACGCCCAGCGCCGCCAATATCCGGGCCTATGCGGACATCGTGCGTGAGCACTCGGTGTTGCGGCAGATGGTGCGCGTCGGTACCGACATCGCCAACGCCGCCTATTTTCCGGAAGGGCGCGAGTCGCGGGAGCTGTTGGATTTCGCCGAGTCGCAGGTGTTCGAGATTGCCGAACGCGGCAGCCGTGGCCAGCGTGGTTTCGTCCGCATCAAGGATCTGTTGACCCAGGCGGTTGATCGCATCGATCAGCTGTTTCAGCTCGACAACCCCATCACCGGTGTGCCGACCGGATTCAACGACTTCGATGAATTGTCTGCCGGCCTGCAACCCTCGGATCTGGTGATCGTCGCCGGCCGCCCGTCCATGGGCAAGACCAGCTTTGCGATGAACATCGCCGAGACCGCTGCCATCAAGCACAAGGTGCCGGTCGCGGTGTTCAGCATGGAAATGCCCGGCGAGCAGCTGGCCATGCGCCTGATGTCTTCGCTCGGGCGCATCGATCAGCACAAGGTGCGCACCGGCAAGCTCGATGACGACGATTGGCCGCGGTTGACCTCGGCGGTGAGCATCTTGGCCGAGGCCCCGCTGTTCATCGACGACACGCCGGCGCTGACGCCCACGGACCTGCGCGCGCGTGCGCGGCGGCTCAAGCGCGAACACAATCTGGGCATGATCGTGGTCGATTATCTCCAGCTGATGCAGGTGCCGGGCACGCGCGAGAACCGCACCAACGAGATTTCCGAGATCTCCCGCTCACTGAAGGCCTTGGCCAAGGAGCTGCACGTGCCGGTGATCGCGCTGTCGCAGCTCAACCGTTCGCTGGAGCAACGCCCCAACAAACGTCCGGTGATGTCCGATCTGCGCGAGTCCGGCGCCATCGAGCAGGACGCCGATATGATCGTCTTCATCTACCGCGACGAGGTCTACGACAAGGAGAGTGCCGATAAGGGCACCGCCGAGATCATCATCAGCAAGCAGCGCAACGGTCCGATCGGCATGTGCCGGTTGACCTTCCTGGGTCAGTACACGCGCTTCGAGAATTTTGTCTCCCATGCCTACGACAGCGGAGACTATGCATGACGCGTCCCCTGCACGCGCGCATCGATCTGGCGGCCTTGCGGCACAACCTGCAGCGGGTGCGGCACGCGGCGCCCGACAGCCAGATCATGGCGGTGGTCAAGGCCAACGCCTACGGGCATGGCATGTTGCGGATCGCCCAGGCCCTGCGCGAGGTCGAGGGTTTCGCGGTGACCTGCCTCGATGAGGCCATCAGCCTGCGCGAGGCCGGACTGACCCAGCCGATCAGCCTGCTGGAGGGTTTTTACGAGGCCACCGAGCTGACGGCCATCAGCCATCACCGGCTGATCCCGGTCGTGCATTGCCTGCGGCAGGTCGAACAGCTGGAGGCGGCGCGCCTGCCGCGGCCGATCCCGATTTGGCTCAAGGTCGATACCGGCATGCACCGGCTCGGCTTCACGCCGGAGGAATTCGACGGCATCCATCGGCGTCTCCAGGCCTGTGCCGGGGTTGCCGCGATCGGCCTGTTCTCCCACCTGGGCTACGCCGACGACCGGCGCAGTGCCCAGACCCTGCAGCAGTGCGCCCGCTTCCAGGCCGTGGCCAAGGATTTCAGCGGCGCGCGTTCGCTGGCCAATTCCGGCGGTCTGCTGGGTTGGCCGGAGACCCGCTTCGACTGGGTACGGCCGGGGCTGATGCTGTACGGGATCTCGCCCTTCTCGGGCGATACCGGCCCCGAGCGCGGCCTGCGTCCGGTCATGACCCTGGCCTCGCGCCTGATCGCCGTCAGGCATTTCGCGCGCGGCGATGCGATCGGCTACGGCGGCGCCTGGGTGTGCCCGGAGGCCATGCCGATCGGCGTGGTCGCCGCAGGGTATGGCGACGGCTATCCACGCCACGCGTCGCCCGGCACCCCGGTGCTGGTGAACGGGCAGCGCGCCCCGCTGATCGGCCGCGTGTCGATGGATATGCTCTACGTCGACCTGCGCGGCCAGCCCGATGCCCGGGTCGGCGATCCGGTGGTGCTGTGGGGCGCGGACCTGCCGGTCGAGGAGATCGCCCGTTGTGCCGCGACCATCCCCTACGCGCTGGTCTGCGCGCTGGCCGCGCGTGTGCCGGTCGAACTGATCCCGGCCGCCTCCCCCGAGGCGATTTCCTGAGGGGGCCGTCCGCGTCGACTTTCCTGACGCTGCCTCCGGGCCATCGGGCAGCCTGCGACGGCGCGCCGATTCGGCTGCCCGTCAAGGGCTTCGATGGCGTAGTTGAGGCGCTGACTCAGCCTTGGGGTCGTCAGGATAATTTACACACACCGACCAACGGTTTTAGCGTTCGCCCGATAAATCAGGCGTTTATCCGGTAGGAACGAATGTTGCTCCACCCTCTGTCCAGGCTCAGGCCTGCCGGGTGGAGGTACGCCATGAAACTGCAAACGTTCTCGTTGATGGATGGGTTCTGGTTGCTCGCCATCCTGCTGGCCCTGTTGCTGACCGGCGTGGTGCTCTGAGCCACGCCCCGCGGCGCCATCCAGTCTCCCCGCCGATTCCCCAACCGCCTGCTCATTCGATCGTCTGCCGATGCCCGTGCGGTTTCCAGGCCGGGGCGATCACGTTGGGCATCTCGGAGCGATCCAGCAGACGCGCCGGGGCGATCGCGAACTCACCAAAGCGCCGGTTGATCGCATCCATGACCGCATTCACCTGAGGGTGCTTGTCCGGCGGCGGCGCGAACAATTCCAATTGCCCGCCCAGCGGCCGCGGATCGAGCGCGGTCACCTGCACCTGA
Organism: Gammaproteobacteria bacterium; assembly: GCA_046260695.1. Lineage (GTDB taxonomy): Bacteria > Pseudomonadota > Gammaproteobacteria > Thiohalobacterales > Thiohalobacteraceae > JAHJQQ01. The sequence goes on along the minus strand of JBHEOS010000005.1, from coordinate 40,311 downwards.
TGCACGCCTTCGCCTGACCAGTGCTCCGCGAGCATCCGCCGGCAGAGTTGCATCAGCGGCGCGGTATCGTTGCCGGGGTGCATCGTGCGGTAACTGGCGCCGATCCAACCCAGGTCGGCGCGCAGACCGATGAAGAATTGCTGTGCCGCCAGATCGTGCCGGCGCAGCCGGGTCCCCAGCTTGAAGCACATGTGTTCCAGATAGGTGAGCAGGACCGCGCGTGCGCGCGTGCCCGGCGGCATCACCTTGCCGTGGCCCATGCTCTTGGGTGGCGCGATACGGGTCTCCACCGGGGACGGGTCCAGGCCCTGGGCCATCAGCCAGATGCGTCGCCCGAGGCTGCCGAAGCGGCGCGCCAGTTCGCTGACCGGCAGCCGTGCCATGTCGCCGCAGGTAGTGACGCCGCGCTCGGCCAGGTAGCCGCCGATGCCCGAGGCGATGCCGCACAGTTCGGTGACCGGGACATCGCGCAGGCGTGCCGCCGTTTCCTCGGGCGGGATCACGGTCAGGCCATCGGGTTTGTGCAGTTTGGCGGCGTACTTCGCCGTGGTCTTGTCGCCCGCGACGCCGACCGAGCAGGGTAGGCCACAGGCGGCGAACACGGCGGCCTTGGCCTGCCGGGCAATCTGCTCCGGCGTACCCAGCAGGCGCTGGCAACGGGTGACATCGAGGAACGCCTCGTCGACCGAGAAGATCTCGACATCGGGACTGACCCGGGTCAGCGCCTCCATGATGGCGGTGGAGACGCGGGCATAGCGTTCCGGCCGCGCCGGTACCTGCAGAAACTCCGGGCACAGGCGCAGGGCCTCTTTCAGGCGCATGCCGGTCCGGATGCCGTAGGCGCGGGCCTCGTACGAGCAGGTGATGATGCAGGTCCCGGTGGCGCCGTTGGTGATGCCGATGGGGCGCCCCCGCAGCTCGGGGCGCTCGCGTTGTTCCACCGAGGCGAAGAACGCGTTCATGTCCACCAGGATGATGGCGCGCGACCAGGGTTTCGCCGTCATGGGCACCCTCAGCGGTAGCTGCGCAGTTGCCCGGTGACCACGCCCTGGAGGCGTATGCGGTCGGGGGCGTAGACCATGTTCGGGATGGCCGGGTTGGCGGCGATCAGTTCGATCATGCCGTCCCGCCGGCGCCTCAGGCGCTTGAGGGTCACCTCCTGATTATCGATCAGCGCGACCACGATATCGCCATCGTCGGCCGTGTCGCGCTGCTCTATCACCACGGTATCGCCGTCGAGGATGCCGGCCCCGATCATCGAGTCGCCGAACACGCGCAGGGCATAGCGGTTGGGGCCGAGCAGAAATTCGGCGAGGTTGAGGGTATGGGTGTCCGCGATCGCCTCGATGGGTCGCCCGGCGGCGATCCGCCCGGCCAGGGGGATGGTGAAGGAGGCCTCGATGGCCTGGTCGGTGAGTGCGATGCCGTGATGGCGGCCCGCCGCGACCGTGAGGTAACCCTGCTCGGCCAACGCCTGCACATGTCGATGCACCACCGCCTTGGAGCGCAGACCGAGACCGGATGCGATGGCGCTCAGGCTGGGGGCGTGGCCGTGCCGCGCCAGGTAGCGGCGGATGAATTGGAGGGTTCTGTCCTGGCTGGGGGTTGGCATAACGTTCCCGGTTCGTTCTCTATGGGGGCATGATAGAGAACGAACCGGGAACGTTCAAGCGGTGGGGTGGGGGGCTTAGAGCGACCCCTCGGTGAAGTCGTAATTCAGCCGCTCGGTCGGTTCGGCCAGGAAGTAGCCCTGGATGTAATGGACACCGTGCTGGAACAGCACGGTAAGGCTGCTGGCATCCTCGACGAATTCGGCGATGCACAGCTTGTTCATAGAAAGCGCCATATCGACCACAGACTTCACCACCGCCTGGTTGTCTCTGTCCCCTGCCAGGTTATGGATGAATTTGCCGTCGATCTTCAGGTAGTCCACCGGCAGATGCTTGAGCAGTTGGAACGAGTTCGGGCTGCTGCCGAAGTGCTCGATGGAGGTCTTGCAATGCAGGGCGCCAATGGCACTGATGAAGGCCTTGGCGCTCTTGAGGTGCTCGCCGGCGTCGGCCTCGGCGATCTCCAGCACGATGGCGTCGCCGGCCAGGCGCGCCTCCTTGAGCTGCTGGTTGATCCACAGCGGCAGTTCGTGATCTTCCAGGGTCGGCCCGGCGAGCTTGATGAAAAAGACCGTGTTCGCGCCGCCGCGCCGGCGCTCCGCGAGGACCTCGATGGCCTTGCGGATGACCCAGCGGTCGATCTCGGTGATCTGTCCGGTCTGCACCGCGACCGGCAGGAATTGGCCGGGCCGGATGTCGTCGCCCTCACTGTCGCGCATGCGCAGCAGCACCTCATATTTCTCGTCGGTCTCGCCCTGCAGACTGACGATGGGCTGATAGACCAGGTGGAAGCGGTCTTCGCTGAGGGCCTCCTGGATCAGGTGATTCCACTGTTGTTCGCGCTCGCGCCCGACCTGTTCGTCGGCGACCGGGTTGTGCAGGTGGACCCGGTTGCCGCCCGATGAACGCGCGACCTCACAGGCCAGATCGGCGCGCGACAGGATCTGTTGGGCATCCGGCGAGCTGTCGGTGATCAGGCTGATGCCGATGCTGAGGGTGATGGTGACCGAGCGGCCCTCGATATCGATGATGCGCTCCTCGACGGCGTGCCGCAGCGCCTCGGCGAATGCCTGTGTGGCATCCGCGTTCTGGCCTTTGAACAGCACGGTGAACGAGCTGTCGCCGAAGCGCGCTGCAAGGCCCTGGTCGCCGACCTGATCCTTGAGCAGTTGGGCGATGTCGCTGACCACCAGGTCGCTGGCGCCCAGACCGATGGATTCCTTCACCGTTTTGAAATTGTCGAGCAGGATATACAGCAGGCTGCTGCCACCGGAACCGGCATGGGCATCGTTGACGGCGAGTTCGAGTTCCTCCATGAAATACTGGCGATTGAACAGGCCGGTGAGGATGTCCTGCTTGCTCAGGTATTTCAGTTTCTGTTCGAGCTCTTTGTCGCCGAGCGACTGGTCACGGATGATGATCTGGGTGCAGGGCTCGCTGTCGATCGTGGCAGGTGTGAATTCCATCTGTGCGCTGAAGCTGCCTTTGGCGCTGACGCACTTGACGTCGAGGTTGTCCGGGCCGCCGGCCTCCTTGCCATAGGCGCGCAGAAACTCCTTGAAGCTGCCGTGATCCTCGGACGCCACCATGTCCATGATCGGGGTGCCCTCGATTTCGTCGAGGCTCTCGAAGCCGAACATCTCCAGGTAGGAACTGTTGGCGTAGATGTGCATGCCGTCATGCACATAGGCGATGGCGTCGCGAGAGCTGTCGAGCAGGGCGCGGCAGCGGCGCTCGCTCTCTTTGTGGCCGGTGCGGAAGAAATGCAGGTCGCGCAGCATGGCCAGATTGCGCTGCTCGCGTGCGATCACCAGAAGCAGGTGTTCCGGGGCGTCGAACGAGACCAGGTCGATGGCGCCGGCCCGCAGGGCCTCGATGACGCGCGGCTCATCGGCCACATCGCCGATGGCGATGACGGGAATGTCCAGCGCACGCTCGCGCAGCAGGGCGGCGACCTGTTCCAGGCTCAGCGCCTCAAGCCCGCGCGCGCAGAGGACGAGATCGGGCAGCTGCTGGTCCAGCGCCTGCTCCAGGTCTTCCGTGTCCTCGGCATACATGAAGCGCACCACCTGACCGGCGTTACGCAGCAGATTGGCGATGGCCTCCGCGTCATTCTGGGTTTCCTCCACAATGATCAGGCGCAGTATCTGTTGCTCCTCGTTCACCGCATTCCTCCAGTGTTCGGCCGGGCGGTTGCTCGTAGCGTCGATCGGCCCCCGTTTCTATCGGCGGGCGGGGGCGGATCTGAAACTCGGTCACGGCAGTGTAGCCGGTGTTTGTACAGCAATCCGCCGCGGTTTTCCACGCCGGGGAATCCTGCTAGCATCACCGCCAAGACTGAACAGGACAGCCCCGGTGGGGCCGGAATACACGATTAATCCGACCCGTCGGCACGGGCCGCAGCAAGCTGGAGTAAGTCATGCAAGAGGTCATTGTCAGGGCGGAGACACCCGAGGATGTCAAGGCGATCGATGTCGTCAACCTCAGTGCGTTCCAGGGTGACGCCGAGGCGCAGCTGGTCAGCGCCATCCGGGGTTCGGCGGACTTCATTCCGGATCTGTCCCTGGTCGCGGAGATCGGCGGCCGCATCGTCGGTCATCTGCTGTTGTCGAAGGTCAAATTGCCGCGCGACGGCACGAACCTGACCCTGCTGGGCCTGGGGCCCATGTCCGTCGTGCCGTCGCAGTCGCACCGGGGTATCGGTTCGGTATTGATCCAGGCGGCGATCGGTCGGGCGCGGGACATGCGCTATACGGCGATCGTGGTGGCCGGTCAGCCGGAGTATTACGCGCGGTTTGCGTTCCAGCCGGCCGCGACCTGGGGATTGAGCTCGAACCTGCACCTGCCGCCCGACGGGTTGACCGCGATGGAGTTGGTGCCCGATGCCCTGAAGGGCGGTGGTCAGGTCATCTACCCGGCACCGTTTGCAGAACTGTTTTGAGGCCTTAGGACGCGCCTTCGCGTCTTAAGGCGGCGCTTGAATAAGCCTCCCGTGTGCCCTGAGCCTGTCGAAGGGGGCCAACGGAAAATGCCGTGATAGGGAAGGCGCGTCGCCCGTTCGTGGTTCGACCGGGCTCATCACGAACGGACTTGTTCAGCCCCTCTACAGCTGCTTCCACAATTCGCTGAAGTCCTCCGGCGTATCCTTCCGTGGCGTATTGCCGATGGACTGACTGTCCAGGGGGCGGAACTGGTACTGGGCAAAGGTGCCGGTGTTTTCCATCAGCTTGGTGAGTTCCACGCGTGCTTCCTTGCCGTGGCTGTTGACGGTGACCACGTCGCCGACACGGTAGGGCAGGGCCGGCGTGAGCAAGGTGGCCGGCTGACCGATGGTCTTGATGGCCGGCAGCAGCAGGCTACGCAGGTAGTCGCCGGCGGCGGCCTTGTGGACCCGGGTTCCGACCGCGACCGCGCCCGGTGACAGCATCTCCACCCCCAGTTCCAGCCCGAGTTCGGCGGTGTGCTTCATCCAGCGCACGACGCCGAGGCTGAGGTGAAAGGTGTCGGTCTCATTGCTCTCGCGCAGCCCCAGCAGTTCGCCGACCTGGGCCTGGGAGTTTTCGCTGCTGTCCCACAACAATCGGTAGCCGCCGGCGCTGACGTTGATCATCTTCCACTCATGGACCTGATAGAGCGGGGTGTTGGCGGGTTTCTGCACCGGTGCCCGCGGCACTTGGGCCGGGGCGGCGGCCTCGGGGGGCGAGAACTCGATGTACTGCCCGCCCCGGGCATGGGGGTGGGTCTCATGCAACGGACGGATGCCGCCCAGCTCCCAGAGATCCGGCAACTGCGCCTTCTGGTCGTGGGTGTCGCTGGCCTCAAAGCGGGCCGGGCCGCTGAACACGCTGCCGGGTTTGTCGCCGGTCTGCCCCTCGTCGAAGGCGATCTCGCCACTGATGAAATAATGGACGCTGCTGAGCCCCATGGCGACCGTGGTGTTGGCGTGTTTCTGACTGCGCGAGAAACGCCGCTTGGGCATCACGCCCCAGGCCAGCATCAGCCGCCGCAGCACATGTTCGTTGATCGCATGCTCCGGCGTTCCCACGGCATTGTGTGTTTGACCGAGGCTGTCGCGCATCGCGTCGGCCAGTCGTGCGGCGTTGAGCTGCCGGCAGCTGTCCTGGCTGTACTGGGTGTCCCGCAGTACGAGATAGGTCGGCGGGTCGTCGCTGGCGAGGTTGGTGACGAACAGACTGTTCTGATCGCGGTTCTCAGTGATTTGGCTCAGGGTCGCGTGGGGTGCCCAGTCGCACAGCCAGCGGTAGATCAGCTCGGCCTCGCCGGGACGCAAGCGGTATGGGCAGGCCAGCGCCAGGAGCAGGATTCGCTTGTAGGCGTCCTCGACGCTGCCGGGGCAGGGTTTGCCAGTGGTGTCCTGGACCACGGTCTGGTGGATGCCCGCGGCCTCGGCCAGTTGATAGAGGCCGTGGAGCTGCTGCCAGACGTCGCTTGGGTACGGGGTGTAGACCTGATAGGCATACAGCAGGGTTTGACCGAGATAACTCAAGGCGCGGTGGGTGGCCGTAAGGCTCTGCCGTTTGGCGTGCAACCGGCCCTGCGCGTCGTGACTCTCCTCGACCACGATGCGATAGCCAAGGGCCATCTGGGTCATCAGCGCCTGGGACAGGGTGACGACGCGCAGGGCCTTCTCGGTCAGCGGAAAGGGCTGACCGACGAAATGCCGTTTCAGGGCGATATCGACATTGGCGACCGGTGTCCCGAGCAGCTCCAGCATGCGCAGGCGCTGCTCGGTGGGGATGTCCAGCGTATTGGTCTCGGCCAGGGCCTGATAGATTCGACGGCAGCATTCACCCGGGTTGGCAAGCGGGAGATCACGGGTCCACGCCTCGACCCGGTCGGGCCGGGTATCGAAGGTATGTTCGGTGGGTTTCGTGCGGTTGTGTGGCGGCTGTTCCATTGCAGTAGCGTACCCTTTAATTGGTCGTCCACTCTCGGGCCTGATAAACGGTTAATGGGGGCCTCCCAGCTTTGCGGCAGGTCGGTCGGTTCCTATAGAGGGGGGGTGCGCCGGCGGCGGCCTCACAAGGGGGTTTTGGCGGGCGCGCCGGCCTGTTCGCGGACCAGGCGCGGGACCAGGTAGCCGGGCAGACGGTCCCGCAGTTCGGCGACCAGGGCGCGGGCCCGGGTGTCGCTGACGGCAAAGTGTGCCGCCCCCTGCACGGCATCGAGCTGGTGCAGATAGTAGGGGAGGACCCCGGCCGAGAACAGCGCCTCGGACAGCGCGCACAGACACTCGGCATCGTCGTTGACGCCGCGCAACAGGACCGACTGGTTGAGCACCGGGATGCCCGCGGCGCCAACCCGGCGCAGCGCGGCCCGTACCGTCGCATCGATCTCGTTCGCGTGGTTGGCATGCACCACCAGCACGCTCTCCAACCGGGTGCCGGTCAGGGCGGCGAGCAGTTCCGCCGTGATCCGCGCGGGCACCACCACCGGCAGGCGGCTGTGGATGCGCAGGCGCCGCAGCTGTGGGATCGCGGCAAGCTCCACGATCACGGCGGCCAGCCGCGCATCGCTCAGCGACAGCGGATCGCCGCCGCTCAGGATGATCTCGTGAATGCTCGGGTCCGCGGCGAGGTAGGCGCAGGTCTCGGCCCAGTGGCTGCCGGCCGGATTGGCCTCGGCATAGGGATAATGACGGCGGAAACAATAGCGGCAGTGGATGCCACAGGCGCCGGTCAGGGTCAGCAGCGCGCGCCCGCGGTATTTGTGCAGCAGCCCCGGGGTGGCCATGGCCGCGGCCTCCCCCAGCGGATCGGGTCCGTAACCGGCGACCGCGTGCGCCTCCTGCGCAACCGGGAGTACCTGCAACAGCAGCGGGTCATGGCGGTCCCCCGGGCGCATGCGCGCAATGAAGCCGCGCGGCACCCGTTGCGCGAACAACCGGGCGGCGTGTTCGGCGTCCGCCTCGTCGGGCAGCCCCAGAAGTGCGAGCAGTTCCGCCGGCCGGGTCACCGCGGCTGCCAATTCCTGACGCCAAGCGGGCAGTTGTTCCCCCGCCCGGGATCGGCGGGGTATGATGTGCGCCGTTTTGCTCATGTCAGGGGCCTTCGGGTCGTCCGTGGCAGCCGTTGCTGCGTACGCGCGGGGTGCGAGTTTACACGCGAGTGAAGCCGCATTTCGAGCACCCGGTCGACGGCCACCCCCGCACCCGTCAATTCAGCATGGAACAGGCGATGGCAATTTACAGTACCAATGAATTCAGAAGCGGTCTCAAGCTCATGTTGGATGGCGACCCCTGCGCGATCATCGAGAACGAATTTGTAAAGCCGGGCAAGGGCCAGGCCTTCAACCGGGTCAAGCTGCGCAATCTGAAGACCGGCCGCGTGATCGAGCGGACCTTCAAGTCCGGCGAGAGTCTGGAAGGCGCCGATGTGGTGGATACCGATATGCAGTATCTGTATTCCGACGGCGAGTTCTGGCACTTCATGGTGCCGGATACCTTCGAACAGATCGCCGCCGATGCCGCCGCCGTGGGCGACCATGTCAAATGGCTCAAGGAGCAGGACGTCTGCGTGATGACCCTGTACAACGGCGTGCCGTTGGCCGTGACCCCGCCCAACCACGTGATCCTGACCGTCACCGAGACCGACCCCGGGGTGCGCGGCGATACCTCCGGTGGTGGCGGCAAGCCGGCGACCCTGGAGACCGGCGCCGTGGTGCGGGTGCCGCTGTTCGTCAACATCGGCGATGTGATCAAAGTCGATACCCGCAGCGGCGAATACGTCTCGCGCGCCAAGGAATAGTGTCCGACACGCCAACCCAGGAGTGGGGACCGACCGCCACGCTGGAGATCCTGCGGTTGCGGGCGCGGCTGTTGGCGCGGGTGCGCCGGTTCTTCGCCCAGCGCGGCGTGCTGGAGGTCGAGACGCCCATGCTGTCGGCCGCGGCGGCGACCGCGCCTTACCTCGACAGCTTCTCGGTGGCATACCGGGGCCCCCGGGCCCCGGGTTCGGGCCGGCTGTATCTGCATACCTCCCCGGAATTCCCGATGAAGCGCCTGCTCGCCGCGGGCAGCGGCAGCGTCTATCAACTGTGCCGCGCGTTCCGCGACGGCGAGGCCGGCGCGCGTCATAACCCGGAATTCACCCTGCTGGAATGGTACCGCGTGGGGTTCAGCCTGCCGCAGCTGAGCGATGAGGTCGAACGGTTGTTGCGCAGCGTGCTGGCGGGCATCCGTGAATTGCCAGCGGCGCAACGGTGCAGTTACCGCGAGCTGTTCATGCGCTACGCGCAGCTGGACGGCCTGACCGCGACGGTGGACGAGCTGCGTGCCTGCCTGGCGACGCACGGCCACCCGCCGCCGGCCGGTCTGGCGACGGCGGACCTCGATAGCTGGCGCGACCTGGTGCTTACGCAGGTTATCGAGCCGCGCCTGACCGGACTGATGTTCGTCAGCGATTACCCGGCCAGCCAGGCCTCCCTGGCCCGCGTCCGGCCGGGCGATCCGCCGGTCGCTGCGCGCTTCGAGTGCTACCTGGACGGGATGGAGCTGGCCAACGGCTTTCATGAACTCGCCGACGCCGCCGAACAGGCCCACCGCTTCGCGCAGGACCTCGCCGCGCGCGCGCGCGACGGCCGCCCGGTGCCGCCCCCGGACACGGCGCTGATCGAGGCCCTGCGCGCGGGGCTGCCCGATTGCTGCGGCGTGGCCTTGGGTTTCGACCGCTTGCTGATGGCCGCTGCCGGGGTCGAACGCATCGAGGCGGTCCTGGCATTTCCGATCGGCCGCGCCTGACCCGCGGGATTTGACCCCCCGCCGGTCTATCCCGGACACTTCCCCCCCATGCACAGCCAGGACCCCAGCGCCGGGATCGAATGGGATGCGGATCGCCTCCGCTGCCACGGACGCTGGACGGTCGATGCGCTCGGGGCCCTGGTCCACCGGCTCGAACGTCAGCCAGTGCCGGCGGCCGGCCGGATCGCCCTGGATGGGGCCGGGGTGACGGCGCTGGATACCGCCGGCGCCTGGCTGCTGCACCGGTTGCGCCTGCGTTTCGAGGCCGCGGGTCGCCAGGTGGAGGTGGAGGGACTCAGCGCGCCGTTCGCGGATCTGTATCAGCGGGTGAGCGAACTGGGGATGGCGGAACCGCCGCGGCCGCCGCGCCTGGGGCGCCTGGCCGAGCTCGGCCGCGGCACCCTGGCGGGGCTGGAGGAACTGTATGCCTTCCTGTCGTTTTTCGGCGCGGCCATGGCGCGCGGCGCCTACCTCCTGCTGCGTCCATGGCGCCTGCGCTGGCGCTCCGTCTGGGTCGACACCTATGCCACCGGGGCCACCGCGCTCGGTATTGTCGGCCTGCTGTCGTTTCTGATGGGCATGGTCTTCGCCTATCAGGGAGCGGTGCAGCTGCGCACCTTTGGCGCCAGCATCTACATCGCCGATCTGGTCGGTCTGTCCATGACCCGCGAGCTCGGCCCGCTGCTCGCGGCGATCATCGTCGCCGGGCGCACCGGCTCGGCGTATACCGCGCAGATCGGCACCATGAAGGTGACCGAGGAGGTCTCCGCGCTGCGTACCCTCGGCATCGAGCCCATGGACCTGCTGGTCATCCCCAAGATTCTATCGCTGTGCCTGGTCCTGCCGCTGTTGGCGGTGTTCGCGGACCTCATGGGGATCCTCGGCGGGATGATCCTGGCCAAGCTGCAACTGGGCCTGGGTTTCACGCCTTTTCTCGATCGCCTGAACGAGGCGGTCTCGCTGAGTTCGTTTCTGATCGGCATCGTCAAGGCCCCGGTGTTCGCGCTGATCATCGCCACCGTCGGCTGTTTCCAGGGTTTCCGGGTCGAGGGCAGCGCGGCCAGCGTCGGCCACCACACCACGCTGTCGGTGGTGCAGTCGATCTTTCTGGTGATCGTCGTCGATGCGCAGTTTTCGGTGATCTACAGCTGGCTGGGGATTTGACCTGTGACTGACAATCCAGAACAGCCCCAGACAGTGTTGGAGCTGCGTGGTGTCTGCACCCGTTTCGGCGCGCTGAGCGTGCATGAGCGGCTTGATCTGGATGTGCGCCGCGGCGAGATCTTCGCGCTGGTCGGTGGCAGCGGCAGCGGCAAGACCACCCTGTTGCACGAGATGATCATGCTGCGCCAGCCGAGCAGCGGTTCGATCCGCCTGTTCGGCGAAGAGATCGTCGGCGCGCGTCCGGCGTTGATGGAGCGCCTGCGGCGGCGCTTCGGGGTGCTGTTCCAGCGCGGTGCGCTGTTCAGTGCGCTGACTGTGCTGCAGAACGTGGCGCTGCCCTTACGCGAACATACCCGGCTCGATGCCGGTTTCATTGATCAGCTCGCGCTGATCAAGATCCGCCAGGCGGGCCTGCCAGCGGACACCGCCTTGAGGTACCCCAGCGAACTCAGCGGCGGCATGGTCAAGCGCGCGGCGCTGGCGCGGGCCATGGCCTTGGATCCGCAACTGTTGTTCCTCGACGAGCCGACTGCGGGCCTGGACCCGGTCAGCGCCACGGCCTTTGACGAACTGGTGTTGCGGCTGAAACAATGGCTCGGCCTGACCGTGGTCATGGTCACGCACGACCTGGATTCCTTGTGGCGTGTGGCCGATCGGGTCGCGGTACTGGGCGACCGGCGGGTGGTCGCGGTGGCGCCGATGGCGGAGCTGGCGCGGGAGGATCACCCGGCGGTTCGCGCCTATTTCGAAGGTCCGCGGGCCCGTGCCGCGCAACCGCATGGAGTGGAATAGCCATGGAACCCCGGGTTCATTACGTCATCGTCGGGATCTTCGTGCTGCTGCTGGGCGGTGCCACGGTAGGCCTGAGCCTGTGGCTGGCGTTCGGCAATACCGCCTACGAGACCCGTCTCTACCGCATTTACATGACCGAGTCCGTCGCCGGCCTGTTCGTCGATGCCCCGGTGAAATTCCGCGGCGTGCAGGTCGGCCGGGTGCGCGAGCTCAGCATCGATCCGGACAACCCCGAACAGGTGCGGGTGACCGTGGCGATCGACAGCGCCGTGCGCATCAAGGAAGACACGGTGGCGACGCTGGCGGTGCAGGGGGTGACCGGCATCGCCTCGATCGACTTGTCGGGCAGCAGCCGCGAATCTCCCGAACTGAAGGCCGAGCCCGGGGAGCCCTACCCGGTGATCCATCCCGGCCAGTCGTTGTTCACGCGGGTCGACGCGGCGATGTCGAACCTGCTCGCCAATATGAATACAGTGATGCAGGACATGCACGATTTGCTTACCCCGCAGACGCGTGAAAACGTCACCACGATTCTGGCCAATTTCGATCAGCTGAGCACGACCCTGGCGGAACAGCGCGAATCCTTGGGCGAGGGCATCCGGGCCTTCTCGGAATTTTCCCGCCAGGCCGCCGATGCCAGCGCGGAATTGCCGCAGCTGCTGACCCGGGTGGACGGTGCGGTCAGCGCCGTGCAGGGATTGGCCGACGATCTCACGCTCGCCAGCCGCGACGCGCGCGCGCAGATCCAGGCCGGCGGCGACAGCCTCAAGACCTTGGGTGGGCGGACCCTGCCGGAGCTCGATGCCCTGCTTGCCGAGATGCGCCAGCTCACCGCGAGTTTTCAGCGCCTGAGCGAGCGTCTGGAGGAAGATCCGCGCGCGATCCTGTATGGGCCAAGTCTGGAGCCGTTGGGGCCGGGCGAATGAACGGAGGACGCCGCCGATGAATGCATCCCGGATTACCCTGGCGCTGCTCGTGACCGGCCTCGGGCCGCTGCTGTCGGCCTGTTCGGTGCTGCCGCAGGCCCAGCCTGTCGCCATCGAGCGTTACACCCTGGAGGTACGGCCGGCGCAAGCGGCGCAACCGGTGGCGGGTGACGCGGTGTTGCTGGTCTCCCGCCCCCAGGCGCGGGCGGATTTGGATACGCCGCGCATGGCCTACCGCCAGCAGGATTACACCCTGCGCTATTTTGCCCGCAGCCGCTGGACCGATACCCCGCCGCAGCTGTTGTTGCCGGGGCTGATCGAGGCCCTGGAGGCGAGCGGGCGGTTCGCGGCTGTGGTACGGGTCGGTTCGGCGGCGACGCCGCAGCTGCGGCTGGACACCGAGTTGCTGGATTTCAGTCAGGACTTCCGTAGCGAACCCAGCCGCTTCCAACTGCGTCTGCGCGCACAACTGGTCGATCTGAGGACCCGCGCGGTGATCGCCAGCCGCGTGTTCGAGGCACATCAACCGGCGCCGGCGCAGACGCCCTACGGGGGTGTGCAGGCCGCCAATGCCGCCTGGCAGGCGCTGCTGCCGGAGGTCATCGATTTCTGCGCCGGCGCCGCATCCAGCGCTCGCTGAGCGGCAAGACCCATGTTGAGCAACGTCCGCATTGTGCTGGTGCAGACCAGCCACCCCGGCAACATCGGCGCCGTCGCGCGGGCCATGAAGAACATGTGCCTGACGCAACTGGTGCTGGTGCGGCCGGCCCTGTTCCCCAGTGCCGAGGCGACCGCGCGGGCCTCCGGCGCCGATGACCTGCTCGCGCAGGCCCGCTGCTGCGACAGCCTGGACGAGGCGGTGGCCGACTGTGCCCTGGTGGTCGGCGCCAGCGCGCGCCTGCGCAGTCTGCCTTGGCCAGAACTGGACCCGCGCGCCTGTGCAGAACGCGTGCGCGTCGCGAGCGCCACGGCCCCGGTCGCCCTGGTGTTCGGGCGGGAGCAATCCGGCTTGAGCAACGAAGAGTTGGAGCGCTGCCATGCCCTGGTGCACATCCCGGCCAATCCCGACCATGCCTCGCTCAACCTCGCCCAGGCCGTGCAGGTGATCACCTATGAGCTGCACATGGCGCACCTGCCCGGCCCGTGGACGGGATCGCCGCCGGAATTTCCCGTCTGTACGGCCGAGGCCATGGAGCGTTTCTACGCGCACCTGGAACAGACCCTGATCGAGTTGGCGTTCCTCGACCCGGCCCACCCGGGCCAGCTGCTGCGCCGACTGCGGCGCCTGTTCCAGCGGGCCCAGCCCGACACCAATGAAATGAATATCCTGCGCGGGATCCTCAGCGCGGCCCAGGACGCGGCGCGGGGTGTGTCACCGGGCCCGCGCTAGCTGTCGCGCAGGGCCGAACGTTGTGCCCGGCGGGCGGCCAAATCTCACTACAGCTCAGATGGTTAACTATCCATGGCGGGGCCGGGCCGGTACAATGCGCGGGCGTCCGGGCGGTGTCCCGGGCGGTCCGCGTCAGCGGCGATTTTTCTGGCTTCTCCCGGGTTACTCATGACTGTGCTGTTTGAACGCCTGCGTGAAGATGTGCGTTGCGTGTTTGACCGCGACCCCGCGGCGCGTACCACCTTCGAGATCCTGACCACCTATCCCGGGTTGCACGCGGTGCTCGGGCACCGGCTGACTCACGCCCTGTGGCGGCGCGGCTTGAAGTGGCTGGCGCGGTTTCTGTCGTCCCTGATGCGCTGGTTCACCGGCATCGAGATCCACCCCGGCGCCCGCATCGGGCGGCGATTCTTCATCGATCATGGCATGGGGGTGGTGATCGGCGAGACCGCGGAGATCGGCGACGACTGCACGATCTACCATGGGGTGACCCTCGGCGGCACCAGTTGGCAGAAGGGCAAGCGGCATCCGACGCTGGGCAACGACGTGGTCATCGGCGCCGGTGCCAAGGTGCTCGGGCCCATCAGCATCAGCGACGGCGTGCGCATCGGTTCCAATGCGGTCGTGCTCAAGGATGTCGAGGCCGGCGCGACCGTGGTCGGCGTGCCCGGGCGCGTGGTGGTCGGACGCAAGGAAGAGAGCCACGCGCATCGGGCGGCCATCGCCGAAAAGATGGGCTTCGACGCCTACGGCACCACCCAGGACATGCCCGACCCGGTCGCGACCGCGATCAACTGCATGCTCGACCATATCCACGCCATGGATCAGCGGCTCGAACAGATGTGCAGGGGCCTGAAGAGCCTGGGCGCCGAACTCGGCGACCTGGACCTGCCGCCGCTGGGCCCGTGCGAGATCAAAAGCACGGCACCGCGGCCCGAGGGGGCCGACGTGCCAGCGACGGCGTCGCAGGAAAACCCCGCCCCGGGTAATACTTGACTAATTTAGTAAGGTATGGCACTTTAGCCGCCCCTCCCGCCAGATGGCGGGGATATCGAACAGTTCGGGTTGGTGCATGAAACTCACGACCAAAGGCCGTTATGCCGTCACTGCCATGCTGGATCTCGCGCTGCATGCCGACCAGGGGCCGGTGAAGCTGGGCGATATCTCCCGGCGCCAGGACATCTCGCTTTCTTATCTGGAACAATTGTTTACCCGTTTGCGTCGGGCGTCTCTGGTGGTCAGCACCCGGGGGCCCGGCGGCGGTTATTCCCTCGGTCGGGGCGCGGATCGGATCGCGGTCGCGGATGTGATCCTGGCCGTGGACGAGGGGGTCGACGCCACCCGTTGCGGCGGCTTGTCGAATTGCCATAACGACGAGCGCTGTCTTACCCACGACCTGTGGACTGACCTCAGCCATCAGATTCGCGACTTCCTCAGTGGGGTCACCCTCGGTCAGCTGATGGCGCGCGCCGCGGCGCGCGAGGCGGCGGACCGACGGGGGCCTGCTGCGCAACCGGCGGAGGGCCTGGAAATCGCGGTGCCGTTCCCCCGGGTGGCGGGCTGAGATACCACGGCCGACCCCGGCGGGCGCCCACCCCGCGTGAACGCAGACTTAAAACGAGATGACGGATTAGCTAAAGATGACCATCAAGACCCCGATCTATCTGGATTACAGTGCGACGACGCCGGTGGATGAGCGCGTGGCAGAGGCGATGTGCGGATGTCTGACGCGCGACGGGTTGTTTGGCAACCCGGCCTCGCGCAGCCACCCGTTTGGCTGGGACGCGGAGGCGGCGGTCGAGCGCGCGCGGGAGCAGGTGGCGGCACTGGTGGGTGCCGATCCGAAGGAGATTGTGTTCACCTCCGGGGCCACCGAGTCGAACAATCTCGCGCTCAAGGGCGCGGCGCATTTTTACCAGAAGAAGGGCCGGCACCTGGTCACGGTGAAGACCGAGCACAAGGCGGTGCTGGACAGCTGCCGGCAGCTGGAGCGTGAAGGCTTCGAGGTGAGCTACCTGGAGCCGCAGGCCGACGGTCTGCTGGATCTGGAGGCCTTTGCCGCGGCGTTGCGCGAGGACACGATCCTGGCCTCGGTGATGCACGTGAACAACGAGATCGGGGTGATCCAGGACCTCCAGAGGCTGGGCGAGATCTGCCGTGCCAAGGGCGTCTTGCTGCACGTGGATGCCGCGCAGAGCGCGGGCAAGGTGGCGATCGACCTGAGCGCCCTGCCGGTGGACCTGATGAGTTTCTCGGCACACAAGCTGTACGGTCCCAAGGGGATCGGCGCGCTGTACGTGCGGCGCAAGCCGCGGGTGCGTCTGGAGGCGCAGATGCACGGCGGCGGGCATGAGCGCGGTCTGCGTTCGGGCACGCTGGCGCCGCACCAGATCGTGGGCATGGGCGAGGCGTTCCGCATCGCCCGGGAAGAGATGGCGGTAGAGATTCCGCGCATTCTGGCCCTGCGTGAACGGCTGTGGGCCGGGCTGAAGGATCTGGACGAGGTGTACGTGAACGGCGATATGGGCCGGCGGGTGGCCGGCAACCTGAACGTGAGCTTCAACTTTGTGGAAGGCGAGAGCCTGATCATGGCGCTGAAGGACATCGCGGTATCGAGCGGGAGCGCTTGCACCAGCGCCTCGCTGGAGCCGAGCTATGTGCTGCGGGCACTGGGACGCAGCGACGAGCTGGCGCACAGCTCGATCCGGTTCAGTATGGGGCGCTACACGACGGCCGAGGAGGTCGACTACACCGTGGCCCTGGTGCGGGCGAAGGTGGCCAAACTGCGGGAGCTGTCGCCCCTGTGGGAGATGCACCAGGCGGGGATCGACCTGAGCACGGTGCGCTGGGCGGCGCATTAAGCTGGGCTATTCATGAACGAAACGTGGTAGGAGAAACGAACATGGCATACAGCGACAAGGTACTGGATCATTACGAGAACCCGCGCAACGTAGGGAGTCTGGACAAGGACGACGCGAGTGTGGGGACAGGGATGGTGGGCGCACCGGCCTGCGGCGACGTGATGAAACTGCAGATCAGGGTCAGCGCGCAGGGCGTGATCGAGGATGCGAAGTTCAAGACCTACGGCTGCGGGAGCGCGATCGCGAGTTCGAGCCTGCTGACGGAGTGGGTGAAGGGCAAGACGCTGGCCGAGGCGAGCCGGATCAAGAACACGGAGATTGCCGAGGAACTGGCACTGCCGCCGGTGAAGATCCACTGCTCGGTGCTGGCCGAGGACGCCATCAAGGCGGCCATCGCGGACTATCAGACCAAGCAGGGTGTGGGACAGGACGCCGGGCAGGCGAGCGGGACGGCCTGAGGGCAAGGGGGCGGCAAGCATGGCGATCACATTGACCGAAACCGCCGCTGAGCGCGTGCAGAAATTCCTCGCCAACCGCGGCAAGGGCATCGGTCTGCGGCTGGGGGTCAAGACCACCGGCTGCTCCGGCATGGCCTATGTGCTGGAATTTGTCGATCAGGTGGAGCCGGACGATCAGGTCTTCGAGTGTCACGGGGTGAAGGTGATCGTCAATCCCAAGGGCTTGGCCTACCTCGATGGTACTGAGCTGGACTACGGCAAGGACGGCCTGAATGAGGGCTTCAAATTCAATAATCCCAATGTGAAAGACACCTGCGGCTGCGGCGAGAGTTTCAACGTCTGAATCCGCACGCGGCGCCCGGCCGGTGCGGCGCGCCCGATGGATGGTTTGAAGAATAAGCAGGTTCGATGTTCCCCGATCTCAAACAGAATTATTTCGCCTTGTTCGGCCTGCCGGTGGGCTACCGTGTCGACCGCGCCGCGTTGGACGCGCGCTATCGCGAGTTGCAGCGCCTGGCGCACCCGGACCGCTTCGCCAGCGCGGGCGACCAGGAACGCCGCATTGCCATGCAGCAGGCGACCCAGATCAATGAGGCCTACCGGGTTCTGAAGGATGCCCTGGCGCGTGGCCGTTATCTGCTGGAACTGCGCGGTCACCGCTTCGATGATGAACGTAGCACCCATCAGGATCCGGCCTTTCTGCTGGAGCAGATCGAGCTGCGTGAGGCGCTTGGGGCCGCGCGTCACAGCGGGGATCCCTCCGGCGTGCTGGCCGCGGCGCGGGAGCGCATTGCGTTGCGCCTGGACGCGCTCGACAGCGAACTCGGCACGGCCCTGGCGGATTCGGACGGCGTCAGCGACGCGGTTCTGATCGCGATCCAGCGCATGCAGTTCTTTCGCCGACTCGAGCGCGAGGCCGGGGAACTGGAAGCGGAATTGGAAGACACCTGACGGCCATGGCACTGCTGCAGATCTCGGAACCCGGCCAGGCGACCGCACCGCATCAGCATCGGCTGGCGGCGGGCATCGACCTCGGCACCACCCACTCGCTGGTCGCGAGCGTGCGCAGCGGGCAGGCGGATACCTTGCCCGATCGCGACGGCCGCCACCTGCTGCCCTCGGTGGTGCGCTATCTGCCGGATGGCGCGCGGGTGGTGGGCGTCGCGGCCAAGGCCGCCGCGGCCGAGGACCCGCTGAACACCATCGCCTCGGTGAAACGCCTGATGGGTCGCGGTGTCGAGGACGTCAAGGCGCTCGGCAGCCAATTGCCCTATGCCTTCGTGCCCGGCGGGACAGGCATGCCGCGCCTGCGCACGGCGGGCGGTGATGTCAGCCCGGTGGAGGTCTCCGCCGAGATCCTGAAGGTGCTGCGCGCCCGCGCCGAACAATCGCTCGGCGGTGAACTGACCGGCGTGGTAATCACCGTGCCCGCGTACTTTGACGATGCCCAACGCCAGGCTACCAAGGATGCGGCCACGCTCGCCGGTCTGCAGGTGCTGCGGCTGCTGAACGAGCCCACGGCGGCGGCGGTCGCCTACGGGCTGGATCGCGACAACACCGGCGTGATCGCGGTCTACGATTTCGGTGGTGGCACCTTCGATGTGTCCATCCTGCGCCTGAATAAAGGCGTGTTCGAGGTGCTGGCCACCGCCGGCGACACCGCGCTCGGCGGCGACGATATGGACCGTGCGGTCGCCGCCTGGATCATGCAGCAGGCCGGTATCGCCGACGATGCCGATCACAAGCAGATGCGCCGCCTGCTGCGGGATGCCTGCCTCGCCAAAGAGGCGCTGACCACGGCCGATGCCACCGGGTTGCACATCGAGCTGAGCGACGGCAGCCACTGGGATGGCGAGCTGACCCGCGCGCAGTTGAACGCGCTGATCGACCCGCTGATCGCCCAGACCCTGGGCCCCTGCCGGCGCGCCCTGCGCGATGCCGGCATCAAGACCGAGGCGATCGCCGAGGTGGTGATGGTCGGCGGCTCCACCCGCGTGCCGCGCGTGCGCGAGCGCGTCGGCGAGTTTTTCCAGCGGGCGCCGCGGGTCGATATCGATCCCGACAAGGTGGTCGCGATCGGCGCGGCGATTCAGGCCGACATCCTCGCCGGCAACAAGCCCGAAGACGAGATGCTGTTGCTGGACGTGATCCCCTTGTCGTTGGGCCTCGAGACCATGGGCGGCCTGGTCGAGAAGATCATTCCGCGCAACACCACCCTCCCGGTCGCGCGCGCGCAGGATTTCACCACCTTCAAGGACGGCCAGACCGCGATGGCCCTGCAGGTGCTGCAAGGCGAGCGCGAGCTGGTCAGTGACTGCCGTTCACTGGCGCGCTTCGAGTTGCGCGGGATTCCGCCGATGGTCGCCGGCGCGGCGCGCATCCGCGTGAGTTTCCAGGTCGACGCCGACGGCCTGTTGAGCGTGACCGCCCGCGAGGAGACCCGCGGGGTGGTGGCGAGCGTCGTGGTCAAGCCCGCCTACGGATTGTCCGACGGCGAGATCGAGACCATGCTGCGCGACGCCATGGCCTATGCCCGCGACGACATGGAGGCGCGCAAGCTGCGCGAGCAGCAGGTCGAGGCCGACCGGGTGATCGAGGCGCTGAACGCCGCATTGGCCAGCGACGGCGAGCAGTTCCTGAGCGCTGCCGAACGCGCGCGCATCGAGGCCGCCGCCGTCGGACTCGACCGCCTGCGCCGCGGCGCCGATCCACGGGCCATCCGACAGGCGATCGAGACCCTGGAGCAGGCCAGCGCCGACTATGTCGCGCGGCGCATGGACGCCAACATCCGCAAGGCCATGGCCGGTCATGCGATCGACGATTTTAAGTGAGCGAGACCGCTATGCCCCAGATCATTATCCTGCCCCATCACGAGATCTGCCCGGAGGGTGCCGTCATCGAGGTTGAGCCCGGGGTGACCGTCTGCGATGCGGCCCTGGAGCATGGCATCGACATCGAGCACGCCTGCGAGAAGTCCTGCGCCTGCACCACCTGCCACGTCTATATCCGCGAGGGCGCTGGGTCGCTCAATCTTCCCGAGGAGGCCGAGGAGGATCTGCTGGACAAGGCCTGGGGCCTGGAGCCGGATTCGCGCCTGAGCTGCCAGACCGTGGTCGGCGACGCCGACCTGGTCGTGGAGATCCCGAAATACACCCTCAATATGGTCAGCGAGCATCATTAGCCATGAACTGGACCGATACCCTCGACATCGCCATCGCCCTGGACGAGGCCCACCCGGGGGTGGACCCGCGGCGGGTCAATTTCGTGGAGCTGCGCGATTGGGTCCTGGCCCTGGACGGTTTTGACGACGCCCCGGGCCGCTGCGGCGAAAAGATCCTGGAGGCCATCCAGATGGCCTGGATCGAGGAGCGCGACTAGGCGCCTGTCGGATCTGGCGTTGCAGACCGGGCAACCCCCGGCAATTGCCGGGGGTTGCCGCTGGCAGTACACTAGCCGCCCGGTTTCGAGACACCAAACCCGCGCCACGACGCGGGTTTACGTTATCTTGATTCGGCGAATTCACGGCCCCCCGGGTGCCACACGCAGGGCCTTTACGGTATCGACGCACTGAAATGACAGACGCCATCAAGATCAATCTGCTGGATTACGACCGTCAGGGGCTGGAGAACCTGTTCGCCGACCTGGGCGAGCGGCCGTTCCGGGCGCGGCAGATCCTGCAATGGGTCTATCAGCGCAATGTCGATGATTTCGCCGCCATGAGCGACCTTGGCAAGGCCCTGCGCGCGCGCCTGCTGGACACCGCGGAGGTGCGCCTGCCCGAGGTGGTGCTGGATCAGCGTTCTGACGACGGTTCGCGGAAATGGTTGCTGCAACTGGCCGATGGCAACTGTATCGAGGCCGTTTACATCCCGGCCGGCGATCGGGCCACCCTGTGCGTCTCCTCGCAGGTCGGCTGCGCGCTCAATTGCAGTTTCTGCTCCACCGCCCAGCAGGGCTTCAACCGCAACCTCAGCACCGGCGAGATCATCGGCCAGGTGTTGGTGGCCAGCCGCCGCCTGCAGGCCGATGGCATCACCTGCAACGAGAACGGCCGGGCGATCAGCAATGTCGTGATGATGGGTATGGGCGAACCGTTGCTGAATTTCGACAACGTGGTCGCGGCCATGCGCCTGATGCTCGACGACCTGGCCTTCGGCCTGTCCAAGCGCCGGGTGACCCTCAGCACCTCGGGGGTGGTCCCGGAACTCGATCGCCTGCGCGAGGCCTGCGATGTGGCGCTGGCCGTGTCGCTGCATGCGCCAGACGATGCCCTGCGCAACGAACTGGTGCCGATCAACCGCAAGTATCCGCTCAAGGAACTGATGGCGGCCTGCAAGCGCTATGTCGAAGACGGGACCCGCCGCCGCGTGACCTTCGAATACGTGATGCTCGACGGCATCAATGACAGCGACGCGCAGGCCCATGCGTTGGTGAAGCTGTTGCGTGGGGTGCCCGCCAAGCTCAACCTGATCCCCTTCAACCCGTTTCCGAACACCCGCTATCGGCGCAGCGCGCCGGAGCGTATCGCCCGGTTCCAGCAGATCGTGATCGACGCCGGCCTGGTGACCATTACCCGCAAGACCCGCGGTGACGACATCGATGCCGCCTGCGGTCAGCTGGCCGGACAGTTCCAGGACCGTACCCGGCGGCGTCTGCGGGCCATCGGCCTGCACCTACAGGAGTCGTCCTGATGAAATCCCAGCCGTTTACCGTGCTCGCGCTGTGCGCGACCCTGGCCCTCGTGGGGTGCAGTCAGAGCCCCACGCGCTCTGATACCTCGCTACGGAATGCGGCCAAGGACAACGTGGAACTGGCCACCTACTACATGCGCGAGGGCCAGAGGGCCGTTGCCCTGGATCTGCTGCTCAAGGCGGTCGAACAGGACCCGGACCTGCCGGTCGCGCACAACACCCTCGCGGTGTTGTACGAGGGCCTGGGCGAGACCGATAAGGCCAACCGGCACTTCCGTCGGGCCCTGTCGCTCGATCCCAAGGACTCCCAGGCGCACAACAACTACGGCAGTTTCCTGTGCAAGACCCAGGGGTGGGCTGCGGCCGAGGGGCACTTTCTGAAGGCGGCGGGCAATCCGCTGTATGAAACCCCGGAACTGGCCTACACCAACGCCGGGACCTGCGCGAATTCCGCAGGCCACCCGGACAAGGCCGAGGAATACTGGCGCAAGGCCCTGTCGCTGAACCCGCGCTACCCGCTCCCCTTGTTGCAAATGGCCCGGCTGGGCGTGGCCCAGCAAAACTATCTGAGCGCGCGCGCCTACCTGCAACGCCTGCATGAGGTCGCCCGTCCCACACCGGAGAGTCTGTGGCTGGGCATCCAGACCGAGCGGGTGCTGGGGGACAAGAATGCCGAGGCGAGCTACAGCCTGTTTTTGAGGAACAACTTCCCGGATTCGCCGCAGACGAAACTGTTGCAAGGGCATCGGCCGGATGAGCCAACCACCGGAAACTGAAGCCAGCGGAGCGGTCTCATCGGCACCGGCGCCGGGCGAGATCCTGCGCCGGGCGCGCGAGGGCAAAGGGCTGTCGGTCGCGGCCATCGCGACCCAGCTCAATCTGGACCTGCGCACGGTCGAGGCCTTGGAGCGGGGCGAGCAGGACAAACTGCCGGCGCTGATCTTCGTGCGCGGTTATCTGCGCGGTTACGCGCGGTTGGTCGGGGTGCCGGAGGACCAGGTCGTGGAGGGCTATCAGGCCCCGATCCCTCCGCCGGCACCGGCCCCGCGCGCAGGCGGTATCGGCGGGCGCCGCTTGCGCCCGGCCTAC
This sequence comes from Gammaproteobacteria bacterium, assembly GCA_046260695.1. GTDB lineage: Bacteria > Pseudomonadota > Gammaproteobacteria > Thiohalobacterales > Thiohalobacteraceae > JAHJQQ01. Next base: position 17,571 of record JBHEOS010000005.1, on the reverse strand, counting down.
CGCGCCGCGCCGGCGATCCCCTGGCGTGGCCTCCTGCTGATCGGTGTATTGGTCGCGGTCAGTGCCCTGGCGTTCCTGTACGGCCCCCGCTGGGTGGCGCCGTTGCTGACCGGGGCGCCGGCCGAGACGGAACCAGACGGCGGTGGGTTGGCCCTGCCGCTACCCGGCGGCGCCGATGTCTATCTGCCGCCGTCCGGCGCCGCGGGCGGACTGGCCCTGCCGCTGCCGGAGCCGCGACCGATCCCGGCCGAAGAACCGCCCGTGCCCGCAGACGCCGAGCCCGAACCCAACCTGCCGGGCGCGGCCGAGTTCGATCCCGAGTTGGGCGCCGCGCCGGCGATGCCGGTGCCGCCGCCCGCGGCCCTGCCGGTGCCGGTGCGGCTCGAATTCCGCTTCGAGGACGACAGCTGGGTCGAGGTGCGCGGCGCGGACCGGGCCCGGCTGCTGTTCGGGCTCATGCGCAAGGGGGGCACGCGCAGCGTCCTGGGCGTCCCGCCGGTGTCGGTGCTGCTTGGCAACGCGGCGGCGGTCGAGCTGCGCGTCGATGGCAAGCTGTTCGAACATGCCGGCTACATCCGCGGCAATACCGCGCGCTTCGAGGTCGGCACGCAATCCTGAAGCCCGGGGTCGAGTCGTCAGACGCCTCTCACCAGTCACATTAGGTCGATATGTCGCAGTCATCCAAGAGCGTTCAGGCTATCCGCGGCATGAACGACATCCTGCCGGAACAGACCGGGATCTGGCAGCGGGTCGAGGCCACGGTCCGGGACCTGCTCGGCAGCTACGGCTACAGCGAAATCCGCATGCCGGTGCTGGAGAAGACCGAACTGTTCAAGCGCTCCATCGGCGAGGTCACCGACATCGTCGAGAAGGAGATGTACAGCTTCGACGACCGCAACGGCGACAGCCTGACCTTGCGTCCGGAGGGGACCGCCGGGTGCGTGCGCGCCTGCATCGAACACGGGCTGTTGCACAATCAAACCCCGCGACTCTGGTACCTGGGGCCGATGTTCCGCCACGAGCGTCCGCAGAAGGGCCGCTACCGCCAGTTCCACCAGATCGGCGTCGAGGCCTTCGGCATGCCGGGACCGGATATCGACGCGGAACTGATCCTGCTGACGGCGCGTCTGTGGCGCAGTCTGGGCCTGAGCGGCGTGCGCCTGGAGATCAATTCGCTCGGTAGCCCCGCGGCCCGGGCCGCCTACCGCGACATCCTGGTGGAGTATCTGAGCGCGCACCCGGCGCAGTTGGATGCCGACAGCCAGCGGCGTCTGCAGAGCAACCCGCTGCGCATCCTGGACAGCAAGAACCCGGACATGCAGGCGCTGATCGAGGCCGCCCCGCGACTGGCCGACCACCTGGATGCAGCCTCGCAGGCGCACTTCAATGGCCTGCGCGCGATGCTGGATGCCGCCGGCGTCGCCTATCGCGTGAATCCGCGTCTGGTGCGCGGACTGGATTACTACAGCCAGACGGTGTTCGAGTGGGTGACCGACCGCCTCGGCGCGCAGGGCACGGTATGCGCGGGCGGGCGCTATGACGGTCTGGTCGAATACCTGGGCGGACGCCCCGCGCCGGCGGTCGGGTTCGCACTCGGACTGGAACGGCTGATCGCCCTGCTGATCGATCTGGGTGCGCCGCCGGCTGGCGAACCTGCACAGGTCTATCTGGTGCTGGTAGGCGAGGCCGCTCAGGCCCAGGGTCCGGTGTTGGGCGAACGCCTGCGCGACGCTGTGCCTGGTTTGCGCCTCCAGGTAAACTGTGGCGGCGGCGGCTTCAAGAGCCAGTTCAAGCGCGCCGACCGCAGCGGTGCGAGCTGGGCGCTGATCCTGGGCGATGACGAGGTCGCGCGGGGGCAGATCGGCATCAAGCCGCTGCGCGGCGATGCGCCGCAGTTGAGCCTGAGCCTGGAACAGGCGATCGGTTTCTTGACTGAGCAACGCCCTGGCGGGGATGCGCCAGGCCCCGCAGCTGGTCCCGTGTCTGGCCCCCACACCGAAACTTAGACCCTGACGAACGGAGAGACCCCCTTGGAAGTCTACAAGACCGACGAAGAACAAGCCGAGGCGCTCAAACGCTGGCTACGCGAGAACGGCCTGTCACTGATCACGGGCCTGCTGCTGGGCCTGGCGCTGTTGTTTGGCTTCAAGGGCTGGACCGAGTACCAGCAGCGTCAGGCTGAGCAGGCCTCCAACCTGTACACGCAGTTCACCTCGGCGCGGGCCCAGGGCCTGGACGCGGCCAACCAACATTACGATACGTTGACCAAGGACTTCTCCAGCTCGGAGTATGCCGTGCTCGCCGCGCTGGACATGGCCAAGGCGCAGATCGAGAAGGACGACCTCGCGGCGACCCGCGCGCACCTGCAATGGGCGCTGGATCATGCGCGCAGCGAGGCGGTGAAACTCACGGCGCGGCTGCGTCTGGCGCGGGTCATGCTGAGTGCCGGCGAGTTCGAGGCCGCCGAAAAGCTGATCGCCGGGGTCGCCGACCCGAGCTTCGCGCCTCTGTATGAAGAACTGCGCGGCGATATCGCCGCTGCGCGCGGTGACCTGGGGGCCGCGCACGCCGCCTATGTGCGCGCGCTGGAGGCCATGCCGGAGGATCAGGTCTTCCAGGCCCGCGCCGTGGTCGAGGCCAAGCGTGACGATTCCGTGCGTCAGTCTGCGTCGGGGCAGGGCTCATGACCCAGGTCGTGCGGCTGCTGCTGGCCGGACTCCTGGCGAGTGCGCTCTCCGGTTGCGCCTGGTTGCGCGGCAGCGACAACGTCGAACCCCCGGCCGAGCTTGCCGAGATCCAGGCGCGGGTCACGCTGCAGGAACTCTGGCGCCGGGATGTCGGGGCCGGTGTCGCTGAGCGGTTTCTGCGGCTGCGGCCCGCAGTCGACGGCGGGCGGGTATTCGCGGCGGACCACAAGGGCCGGGTGAGCGCCTACGATGCCAGCACCGGCGAGGAACTCTGGACGGCGCGCACCGGCATCGAGATCGCCGGCGGCGTCGGTGTCGGCGCCGGTCTGGTGCTGGTCGGCGGCAGCAAGGCGGAGGTGATCGCGCTGGACTGGCGTGACGGCAGCGAACGCTGGCGCAGTCGGGTGTCCAGCGAAATACTCTCGGCACCGGGCGTCGATCCGGGCATGGTGGTGGTGCAGACGGTGGACGGCAAACTCACCGGCTTGAACCCCGAGGACGGTGCGCGGGTCTGGGTCTTCGATCGCAGCGTCCCGGTGCTGTCGTTGCGCGGCACCAGTTCTCCGACCCTGGTCCAGGGGGCGGTGATCGCCGGTTTCGACAGCGGCAAACTCGCGGTGCTGGATCTGGCGCGCGGCCTGCCGGTCTGGGAGGTCAGCGTGGCGGTCCCGCACGGGCGCTCCGAGCTGCAACGCATGGTGGACATCGATGCCCCGCCGCGGGTCTGGGGCGGGATTATCTACGTCGGGGCCTACCAGGGGCGTGTCGCCGCCGTCGAGGGCAGCAGCGGCCGGATCCTGTGGGCGCGCGACATCTCCACGGCCGCCGGACTCGGCGTCGATTTCCGGCGGGTCTATGTGACCGACGAGAACAGCCAAGTCTGGGGACTGGAACGTGACAACGGTAGCGGGGTCTGGAAGCAGGACCGGCTGGCACGCCGGGCGCTGACCGCGCCGGTCTCGTTCGACGGCTACGTCGCGGTCGCGGATTTCGAGGGCTATGTGCACCTGCTCGCCCAGGATGACGGCGATCTGGTCGGGCGCACACGTGCCGACCGCAAGGGGGTGCTGGCCCCGCTGACGGTCAGCGACGGGGTCCTCTATGTCTACGGCAACAGCGGCACTCTGACGGCCTATCGACTCAGCGAGTAGCGCGGCGGGGCTGCGCGCCTCGCCTCGCCTCGGGGCGGTTCGCCCGTCACCCTGGATATCTTGCCTGGATCATTCATGAACGACGTAGCGAGAGGCCGTAAGGGCGTGAAGCTGCAAGGCGCGCGAAGGAAAACGCGCGCAGGCGTACTGGTCGGTACGTCAAGCAGGTTTTTCGAGCGCAACGCAGCAGATTCATGCGCATGCGGACTCGCAGTCGTTGTTCATGAATGATCCAGGCTAGGACCTGAAGCCCATGCTCCCCGTGATCGCCCTGGTTGGCCGTCCCAACGTCGGCAAGTCCACCCTGTTCAATTTCCTGACCCGCAGCCGTGATGCGCTGGTGGCGGACGTGCCGGGCCTGACCCGCGACCGCAAGTACGGCACGGGCAGGCTCGGCGCGCGGCCCTACCTGGTGGTCGATACCGGCGGACTCAGCGGTACGGAGACCGGCATCGACGCGCTGATGGCCAAGCAGTCCTGGCAGGCGGTGGAAGAGGCCGATGTCGTGTTGTTCATGGTCGACGCCCGCGAGGGCCTGACCGCTACCGACGAGGCCATCGGCACCCGCCTGCGGCGCGCGGGCAAGTCCGTGCTGCTGGTCGTCAACAAGGTGGATGGTCTCAACAGTGCGCTGGTGACGGCGGAGTTTCACCGCCTCGGGCTGGGCGATCCCTGTGCCATCGCTGCCGCGCACGGTCAGGGCGTGAATGAGTTGGTCGCCCGCACGCTGGCGGGTCTGCCTCCGGTGGACCCGGAGGACCAGCCGAGCCAGGAAGAGGGCGGCATCCGTATCGCCCTGATCGGCCGGCCCAATGTCGGCAAGTCCACGCTGCTCAACCGCATCCTCGGCGAGGAGCGGGTGGTCACCTTCGACCAACCCGGCACCACGCGCGACAGCATCTTCGTGCCCTTCGAGCGCGACGGCCAGCGCTACACCCTGATCGACACCGCCGGTGTGCGGCGCCGCGCGCGGGTCAGCGAGGTCGTCGAGAAATTCAGCGTCATCAAGGCGCTCCAGGCCATGGAGGCGGCGCATGTGGTGATCCTGGTGCTCGACGCCCACGAGGGCATCGGCGAGCAGGACGCGACCCTGGCCGGCTATGCGGCCGACTCCGGGCGCGCCCTGGTGGTGGCGATCAACAAGTGGGATGGCCTGACCACGGACGCGCGCGACTGGGTGCGCCAGGAACTGGATCGCAAACTGCCGTTCATCCCCTTCGCCGAGACCTTTTTCATTTCCGCGCTGCACGGCACGGGTGTCGGCGACCTGTTCAAGGCGGTGGGCCGCTGCTACCAGTCGGCCATCGCCAAGTTCCCGACCCCGCAGCTCACCCGCATCCTGGAGCAGCTGGTGTTCGCGCACCAGCCGCCGCTGGTACAGGGGCGACGCATCAAGCTGCGCTATGCCCACCAGGGCGGCCAGAATCCCCCGGTGATCGTGATCCACGGCAATCAGACCGAGCGCCTGCCCGAGGCCTATCAGCGCTATCTCGTCAACGCCTTCCGCAAGGCCCTGAAGCTGGTCGGCACGCCGCTGCGCGTCGAACTGCGGACCGGCGAGAACCCCTTCAAGGGGCGCCGCAACAAGCTCACCCCGCGCCAGCAGCAAAAGCGCAAACGCCTGGTGCGGCACATCAAGAAGTAGGGCTGAGGCGAGTTTGATCCGGCACGGTGCGGGTGTATCGGGCCCGCGAATCGGGTAGTCTTCCCGGCCACCGCGCAGCGAACTCAAGAGACCGACCGCATGACCACCCGAATCGCCATTGCCGGCGCCGCCGGTCGCATGGGCCGCGCCCTGATCGAGACCATCCATTCGACCGAGGGCGTGGCCGTCACCGCCGCGTTCGAACATCCTGAACACGGGCTGCTCGGCAGCGATGCCGGTCTGCTGGCGGGCATCGGTGCGATCGATGTGCCGCTGCGCGCCGAGCTGGCCGCGACGAGTGACGCGTTCGACGTGCTGATCGACTTCACCCGCCCGCAGGGCACGCTGGCGAATCTCGCCGTGTGCCGGGCCGCCGGGCGGCGCATGGTGATCGGCACCACCGGTTTCAGCGCCCCTGAGAAGGCCCAGATCCAGGCCGCCGCCGCCGAGATCGGCATCGTGTTCGCGCCGAACATGAGCGTCGGTGTGAACCTGTGTCTGAAATTGCTCGACATGGCCGCCCGCGTGCTGGGTGACGAGGTCGACATCGAGATCATCGAGGCGCATCACCGTCACAAGGTCGATGCGCCCTCCGGTACCGCGCTGCGCATGGGCGAGGTGGTCGCCGCCGCGCTCGGCCGCGATCTGAAGGCCTGTGCCGTCTACGGCCGCGAGGGCGTGACCGGTGAACGTGCGCGCAACACCATCGGCTTCGAGACCATCCGGGCCGGCGACATCGTCGGCGATCACACCGTCTTGTTCGCCGGCCTCGGCGAGCGCATCGAGATCACCCACAAGGCCTCCAGCCGCATGACCTTCGCCAAGGGTGCGGTGCGCGCCGCGGGCTGGCTGATGGAGCGTGGTCCGGGGCTGTTCGATATGCAGGACGTGCTCGCGCTCAGGGGCTGAGGCGAGGCGTCTCGCTGCCTGGAGGTGCATCACAGCGTCGGCACTTTCTCAGTCCTTTCCTAGACACCCCCCGCCCGGCTCGCTACAATTCGCAGCCGGCGGTCGCGGCCATCACCCTGGCCGGTTGCAAGCCCCCAATCCTTCAAGCGGGACGGCCCGTCCAGGGCCCTCCCGCTTCGCATATCTGATACTTGGAGGTTCGTTCGTGCGCAAGCCGGCCCTGCTGGTCCTGGAAGATGGAAGCACGTTCCGGGGCGAGTCCATCGGCATCGATGGCCAGACCACCGGCGAGGTGGTTTTCAATACGGCGCTCACGGGGTATCAGGAAATCATCACCGATCCGTCCTACGCGCGGCAGATCGTGACCTTGACCTATCCGCACATCGGCAACGTCGGTGTCAACGAGGACGACGAGGAATCCAGCCAGCTCTTCTGCGCCGGTCTGGTGGTGCGCGACCTGCCGCAGCGCCACAGCAGCTGGCGCGCCCAGGACTCGCTCGGCGACTACCTGATCCGGCGCAAGCGGGTCGGCATCGCTGGCATCGACACGCGTCGGCTCACCCGCATCCTGCGCGAGAAGGGCGCCCAGGCCGGCTGCATCGTCGCCGGCGATGCGCCCGACGAGGCCGCGGCACTGGCCGCCGCGCGCGCCTTCCCGGGACTCAAGGGCCTGGATCTGGCCAAAGAGGTCACCACCCACCAGCCCTACGAATGGGCGCAGGGTTCCTGGACGCTGGAAGGCGGCCTGCCGGCGGCGCCACACCCCCTGGTGGAAAAACTGCCGCTGCATGTGGTCGCCTACGACTACGGCGTGAAGCGCAACATCCTGCGCATGCTGGTCGACCGAGGCTGCCGCATCACCGTGGTGCCGGCCAGAACCCCCGCCAGCGAGGTATTCAAACTCAAGCCGGATGGGGTGTTCCTGTCCAATGGCCCGGGTGATCCGGAACCCTGCGACTACGCCATCGCGGCGATCCGCGAAGTGGCGGCGGCCCGCGTACCGATGTTCGGCATCTGCCTCGGACATCAACTGCTGGGTCTGGCCAGCGGCGCGCGCACGGTGAAGATGAAATTCGGCCATCACGGCGCCAACCATCCGGTACAGGACCTGGCCAGCCGGGGGGTGATGATCAGCAGCCAGAATCACGGCTTCGCGGTGGACGAGGCGAGCCTGCCGGCGAACCTCAGACCGACCCACCGCTCGCTGTTCGACGGCAGCCTGCAGGGCATGGAACGGACCGACATCCCCGCCTTCAGCTTCCAGGGCCATCCCGAGGCCAGCCCCGGTCCGCATGACGTGGCGCCGTTATTCGATCGTTTCATCGCCTTGATGAAGGCCCGCGACTGAGCCATGCCAAAACGTACCGACATACACAGCATCCTGATCCTCGGCGCCGGACCCATCGTGATCGGCCAGGCCTGCGAGTTCGACTACTCCGGCGCGCAGGCCTGCAAGGCGCTCAGAGAGGAGGGCTACCGGGTGATCCTGGTGAACTCCAATCCAGCGACCATCATGACCGACCCGGAGATGGCCGACGCGACCTACATCGAGCCGGTCGAGTGGCGCACGGTATCGAAGATCATCGAGGCCGAGCGACCGGACGCGCTGTTGCCGACCATGGGCGGCCAGACGGCGCTGAACTGCGCGCTGGATCTGGCGCGCGAGGGCGTGCTCGAAGCCTTCGGCGTGGAAATGATCGGCGCCACCCGCGATGCCATCGACAAGGCCGAGGATCGCGATCGCTTCCGCAAGGCCATGCACAAGATCGGCCTGTCCATGCCGCGTTCGGCGATCGCCCACAGCATGGAAGAGGCCCTGCAGGTTCAAGTGCAGATCGGCTTTCCCACCATCATCCGCCCGTCCTTCACCATGGGCGGCAGTGGTGGCGGCATCGCCTACAACAAGGAAGAGTTCGTCGAGATCTGCGAGCGGGGTCTGGATCTTTCGCCGACCAATGAGCTGCTGATCGAGGAGTCCGCGCTGGGTTGGAAGGAATACGAGATGGAGGTCGTGCGTGATCGCAACGACAACTGCATCATCGTCTGCGCCATCGAGAACTTCGACCCGATGGGCATCCACACCGGCGATTCCATCACCGTCGCACCGGCACAGACGCTGACCGACAAGGAATACCAGATCATGCGCGACGCCTCGCTGGCCGTGCTGCGCGAGATCGGCGTGGACACCGGCGGCTCCAACGTGCAGTTCGCCGTCAACCCCAGCGATGGCCGTCTGATCATCATCGAGATGAACCCGCGGGTGTCGCGGTCCTCGGCGCTGGCCTCCAAGGCCACCGGGTTCCCGATCGCCAAGGTCGCCGCCAAACTGGCGGTCGGTTACACGTTAGACGAACTCAGGAACGACATCACCGGCGGCGCCACCCCGGCCTCGTTCGAGCCGAGCATCGACTACGTCGTCACCAAGGTGCCGCGCTTCACCTTCGAGAAATTCCCCAAGGCCAACTCGCGCCTGACCACCCAGATGAAATCGGTGGGCGAGGTCATGGCCATCGGCCGCACCTTCCAGGAATCGCTGCACAAGGCCCTGCGCGGGTTGGAGACCGGCATCGACGGTTTCGACGAGCGTCTCGATCCGACCGCCGCCGACGCGCGCGATGTGCTGCGTCATGAACTGCGCGAGGCCGGGCCTGAACGCATCCTGTATGTCGGCGATGCCTTCCGCGTGGGCATGAGCGTCGAGGAAATACACGATATTTCGGCCATCGACCCCTGGTTCCTGGCGCAGATCGAGGAACTCATCCAACTTGAAGGCGAGGTCCGGGTGCGCGGCCTTGCGGGACTGGATGAACCCTTCCTGCGCGCGCTCAAACGCAAGGGCTTTTCCGACCGGCGCCTGGCAGGCTTGCTGGGCGTGAAGGAGGCGGAGCTGCGTGACCTGCGCCGGCGCCTGGGTGTGCGGCCGGTGTATAAGCGCGTCGATACCTGTGCGGCGGAATTCGCCACCCGCACGGCCTATATGTATTCCACCTACGAGGAGGAATGCGAGGCTGAGCCGAGTACCCGCGAGAAGATCATGGTGCTGGGCGGGGGGCCAAACCGCATCGGCCAGGGTATCGAGTTCGATTACTGCTGCGTACATGCCGCGTTGGCGATGCGTGAGGACGGCTACGAGACCATCATGGTCAACTGCAACCCCGAAACGGTGTCGACGGATTACGACACCTCGGATCGCCTGTATTTCGAGCCGCTGACGCTGGAAGACGTGCTGGAGATTATCGACAAGGAAAAGCCCAAGGGCGTGATCGTGCAGTATGGCGGCCAGACGCCGCTGAAGCTCGCCCGTGATCTCGAAGCCAACGGCGCGCCGATTATTGGTACCTCGCCGGATTCCATCGACCTGGCCGAGGACCGCGAGCGCTTTCAACAGATGATCGACAAGCTCGGGCTGAAGCAGCCGCCCAATCGCACCGCGCGCACCGAGGAGCAGGCTGTCAGACTGGCGGCCGAGATCGGTTATCCACTGGTGGTGCGACCTTCCTACGTACTTGGCGGGCGGGCGATGGAGATCGTCTACAACGAGGAAGATCTGCAACGCTACATGCGCGAGGCCGTGAAGGTCTCCAACGAATCCCCGGTGCTGCTGGACCGTTTTCTTGACGATGCGGTCGAGGTGGATGTCGATGCGATTTGCGACGGCACCGAGGTGTTGATCGGCGGCATCATGGAGCACATCGAGCAAGCGGGCGTTCACTCCGGCGATTCGGCCTGCTCGCTGCCGTCCTACACCTTGAGCATCGACCTGCAAGACCGCATGCGCGAGCAAGTGCGCGCCATGGCCAAGGAACTCAAGGTGATCGGTCTGATGAATACCCAGTTTGCCATCCAGGGCGATGACATCTATGTGCTGGAGGTGAACCCGCGCGCCTCGCGGACCGTGCCGTTTGTCTCCAAGGCCATCGGGCAACCGCTGGCCAAGATCGCGGCCCGCTGCATGGTGGGGACCTCGCTGGCCACTCAGGGCGCCACCCGTGAGCGCATTCCCCCGTATTTCTCGGTCAAGGAGGCGGTCTTCCCGTTCATCAAATTCCCCGGTGTCGATCCGCTGCTGGGACCGGAGATGAAATCGACCGGTGAGGTGATGGGTATCGGCCGGACTTTCGGCGAGGCCTTCGGTCGCGCCCAACTGGGGGCCGGCGTGGTGCTGCCGTCGAGCGGCAAGATTTTCATCAGCGTGCGGGAGGTCGATCGCCCGGGCGCGGTGATGCTGGCGCGGGATTTCGTCGCGCGCGGCTTCGAGGTGGTCGCGACCCGCGGTACCGCCGCGGCGATCGCCGCCGAGGGCATCCCGGTCGAGGTCGTCAACAAAGTCACCGAGGGGCGGCCGCACATCGTCGACATGATCAAGAACGACCAGATCCGCTATATCGTCAACACCACGGAAGGCAAGCAGGCCATCGCCGATTCGTTCACCATCCGCCGCAGTGCCTTGCAGCGCAAGGTCAACTACAGCACCACCCTGGCGCATGGCAAGGCGACCTGCATGGCCCTGGACAGCCGTGATAACGTGAAGGTCAACCGCCTGCAGAAACTGCATGAGGAGCTGCCCGCATGAACAAGGTCCCATTGACTGTGCGCGGCGCGGAGAAGCTGCGCGCGGAACTGCAACAACTCAAGTCCGTCGATCGTCCGCGCATTATCCAGGCGATCGCCGAGGCGCGTGCCCACGGCGACCTGAAGGAGAACGCCGAATACCATGCCGCCCGCGAGCAACAGAGCTTTGCTGAAGGTCGGATCAAGGAGATCGAGGGCAAGCTTGGCAATGCGCAGATCATCGATGTCACCAAGCTCGATGCCGGCGGCAAGGTGGTGTTCGGCGCCACGGTGCTGCTTGCCGATGAAGACAGTGGCGATGAGGTGACCTACCAGATTGTCGGCGAGGATGAGTCCGACATCAAGGCGGGCCTGATCTCGATCAACTCGCCGATCGCCCGGGCCCTGATCGGTAAGCAGGCGGGCGATGTCGCCGTGGTCCAGACCCCGGGCGGCGCGCGAAACTTCGAGATCATCGAGGTTCGCTACGAATAGTTTTCCAGGCCTGCCGAGACGATGATCCCTTTCCTGCCCCTGTTGGAACGTGTGCTGCTGGCACTGTGGGTCGGTGCGCTGTGGACGGTGGGGTTGGTGGTGGTGCCGCTCCTGTTCGCCGAATTGGACCGCCCCACCGCCGGGACGGTGGCCGGGGTGTTGTTTCGCTATCTGAATCATGCCGGGTTGGTGATAGGCGGCTTCCTGCTGCTGCGCAACCGGCTTGCCGTGGCCGGCCACAGCGTGTCGGCGCTGCTGCTGGCCTCGATGTTGTTCCTGATCCTGATCAACGAGTTCGTCCTGGCACCGCAGATCATGGCGCTGCGCGAGACAGGTTTTGCAGCGGGTTCCACCGAGGCCGCGCGCTTCGGCCGCCTGCACGGGGCGGCCTCGGTGGTGTATCTGATCAACGCGCTGTCGGGGTTGGCCTTGCTGGTGCTCGATGGCCGGCAATCCGTGCGGAAGAATCCCTAAGAAGCGGTCCTGTCCCCGTCCTGGGTTTCGATGCACAATAGCCCGTTCCGGCCCATTCGGCCCATTCGGCGCAACGAGGCGGATGTTCTGTTGATTGCGGGTAGCCCGGTCGCGCGCACGCGCGTTAAAATCTGCGGTATTACCCGCCCCGAGGACGGGCTGCAAGCGGCCCTGTTGGGGGCGGATGCCATCGGTCTGGTGTTCTACGCGCCCAGCCCGCGGGCGGTGACCGCGGCTCAGGCGGCCGGGATCGCGGCGGCCCTGCCGCCCTTCGTGACCCGGGTGGGCCTGTTCGTGGATGCCGCCGCGACCGAGATCGAGGCCGTGCTGAGGGCGCTGCGGCTGGATCTGTTGCAGTTCCACGGCGACGAGACCGAGGCCGAGTGTGCGCGCTTCGGCTATCCCTACCTCAAGGCGCTGCGGATGCGCCCGGGGTTGGATATCGCCGCGCGGATGCAGGCCTATCCGAGCGCGAGCGGTTTTCTGCTGGATGCCTATCACCCGGCGCTGCCGGGCGGCAGCGGCGAAGGTTTCGATTGGGACCGCGTCCCGGTCGTGCGTCCGTCCCCGATCGTGCTGGCCGGCGGACTGGATCCCGGCAATGTCGCCGAGGCGGTGCGCCGGGTACGCCCCTACGCCGTGGATGTCAGCAGCGGTGTCGAGGCCGCAAAGGGCATCAAAGACCCAGCCAAGCTGGCAGAGTTCATTCGAGGAGTACACCGTGGCGACCACGCATCCGCTGCCTAGGCCCGCTCACTGGGGTGATTATCCGGACGCCGAGGGGCATTTCGGTCCTTACGGCGGGCGCTTTGTCGCCGAGACCCTGATGGGCCCCATCGAGGAACTGCGCCTCGCCTACGAACAGTTGCGCAACGACCCCGGGTTTCTCGCCGAGCTCGACCGCGACCTCTCCCAATACGTTGGCCGCCCCTCGCCGCTGTATTACGCCGAGCGCTGGAGCGCGAGACTCGGCGGTGCGCAGATCTACCTCAAGCGTGAAGACCTCAATCACACCGGCGCGCACAAGATCAACAACACCATGGGTCAGGGCCTGCTGGCGCGGCACATGGGCAAGACCCGGGTGATCGGCGAGACCGGTGCCGGCCAGCACGGTGTGGCCACCGCCACGGTGGCCGCGCGCCTGGGGATGACCTGCGTGATCTACATGGGCGCCGAGGACATCCAGCGTCAGTCCATCAATGTCTACCGCATGCGCCTGCTGGGTGCGGAGGTGGTCGCCGTCGAGTCCGGGTCCAAGACGCTGAAAGATGCGCTCAACGAGGCCATGCGCGACTGGGTGACCAACATCGACGATACCTTCTACATCATCGGCACCGTCGCCGGTCCACACCCGTATCCGGCCATGGTGCGCGATTTTCAGGCGGTGATCGGCCGCGAGGCGCGCACCCAGATCCTCGATCAGGCCGGCCGCCTGCCGGATGCGCTGATCGCCTGCGTCGGCGGTGGCTCGAATGCCATCGGCCTGTTCCATCCCTTTCTCGACGATGCCGAGGTCGCCCTGTACGGCGTCGAGGGCGGCGGCGACGGCATCGCCTCCGGCCGCCATGCGGCGCCGCTCACGGCCGGCACGCCGGGCGTGCTGCACGGCAACCGCACCTATCTGATGGAAGACCGCGACGGCCAGATCATCGAGACCCATTCGATCTCGGCCGGACTCGATTATCCGGGCGTTGGTCCCGAGCATGCCTGGCTGAAGGACACCGGCCGCGCGCAGTATGTCGCGGCGACCGACGCCGAGGCGCTGGAGGCGTTTCACAGCCTGACCCGCATCGAGGGCATCATCCCAGCGCTCGAATCCAGCCACGCGCTGGCCTACGCGATGCAGCTCGCGCCGACCCTGGACAAGGACCGGATCATCATCGTCAATCTGTCGGGCCGCGGCGACAAGGACATCCACACCGTGGCGGCGCGCGAGGGCATCCGGGTATGAGCCGCATCGCCGCACGTTTCGCCGCCTTGGCGCCGGCCGGGCGCACGGCGCTGATCCCGTTCGTCACCGCCGGCGATCCCCGCCCCGAGACCACCGTGCCGCTGATGCACGCGATGGTCGCGGCCGGGGCCGATCTGATCGAGCTGGGCGTGCCGTTTTCCGATCCCATGGCCGACGGTCCGGTGATCCAGGCCGCCTGCGAACGGGCCCTCAAGCACCACACGAGTCTGCGCAGGGTGCTCGACATGGTGCGCGATTTCCGCGCTCAGGACCGCGACACGCCGGTGATCCTGATGGGCTATCTGAATCCGGTCGAGGTAATGGGTTATGCCGCCTTCGCCGAGGCCGCGCGCGCGGCCGGTGTCGATGGCATGCTGACTGTCGATCTGCCGCCGGAGGAGTCGGGCGACCTGCTCGCCGAACTGCGCAAGGCCGGTGTCGATCCGATCTTCCTGCTCTCGCCCAACACCAGCGACGCGCGGGTGCGCAAGATCGCCGCGGTGGCCAGCGGATTCCTGTATTACGTGTCCTTCAAGGGCGTGACCGGCGCCAACCGCTTGGATGTGGGCGCGGTCGCCGCCAAGCTCGATGCCATCCGCCGGCTGACGGACCTCCCGCTCGGTGTCGGTTTCGGCATCCGCGACGCCCAGTCCGCCGCCGAGGTGTCTGCCGTCGCCGATGCCGTGGTGGTCGGCAGTGCCCTGGTCCAGCGCATCGCCGAACTGTCCGGGCAGCCGGACCAGATCAACGCCAGCGTCGGCGCGCTGCTCGGTGAAATGCGCCAGGCGATGGATTCACGGCAACCACGGCGTGTCCGCGCACCCACCTGAATCCGGAACTGAAGCCATGAGTTGGTTCGAAAAATTATTGCCGAAACGCATCCGCACCGAGGGCGGCGCCAAGCGCGCCGTTCCGGAAGGGCTGTGGCACAAGTGCGATGCCTGCGGGGCGGTGCTCTACCGGGCCGAGCTGGAACGCAGCCTGGATGTCTGTCCCAAGTGTGGATACCACATGCGCATCGGCGCGCGGCGGCGCCTGGAGGCCTTTCTGGATACCGAGGGGCGGGAGGAATTCGCCAGCCAGGTCACGCCGGTCGACATCCTGCGTTTCAAGGACAGCAAGAAATATAAGGACCGCCTGTTCCAGGCCCAGAAGAAGACCGGCGAACAGGATGCGCTGATCGTTATGCAGGGTCGGGTCGAGGGCGTGCCACTGGTCGCCTGCGCCTTCGAGTTCGGGTTCATGGGCGGTTCGATGGGTGCGGTCGTCGGTGAACGCTTCGTGCGCGCAGTGGAGCGTTGCCTGGAACAGCAGTTGCCGCTGGTGTGTTTCTCCGCAAGCGGCGGCGCGCGCATGCAGGAGGCGCTGTTCTCGCTGATGCAGATGGCCAAGACCAGCGCGGCGCTGACGCGGTTGGCCGAGGCGCGCCTGCCCTACATCTCGGTGCTGACCGACCCCACCATGGGCGGCGTGTCGGCCAGCCTCGCGATGCTGGGCGACGTCAACATCGCCGAACCGAACGCCCTGATCGGCTTTGCCGGCCCGCGCGTGATCGAGCAAACGGTGCGCGAGAAACTGCCGGAAGGCTTCCAGCGCAGCGAATTTCTGCTCGAACACGGCGCGATCGACATGATCGTCGACCGTCGTGAACTGCGCGCGCGGATCAGCGGCCTGCTCGGCATGCTGATGCGCAAGCCATCGGCTTGAACCGGCCTCCGACTTTCGCGTCGGACGGGTCTTGAGCGTGCGTTTCCAGACCCTCGACGCCTGGCTCGCCTGGCAGGAGACGCTGCACCCCAAGCCGGTCGACCTGGGGCTGGCGCGGGTCGCCGCGGTGGCCGCGCGCCTGGGGCTGCTCGCGCCGGCAGCTACCGTGATCACCGTGGCGGGCACCAATGGCAAGGGTTCCAGCGTGGCCCTGCTGGAGGCGATCCTCGCCGCCGCCGGCCGGCGCGTGGGCGCCTACACCTCGCCGCATCTGTGGCGTTACAACGAACGCATCCGCCTCGACCGGCGGCCGGTGGATGATGCGGCGCTGATCGCGGCCTTTGCCCGCATCGATGCCGCGCGCGGGGACATCTCGCTGTCGTATTTCGAGTTCGGCACCCTGGCGGCCTTGGACATCTTCGCGCGCGCCGACCTGGACGTCGCCGTGCTGGAGGTCGGCCTGGGCGGGCGGCTCGATGCGGTCAACATCCTCGACGCGGACTGCGCGCTGGTCACCGGCATCGGCATCGACCATGTCGACTGGCTCGGCCCGGACCGCGAGGCGATCGGCCGTGAGAAGGCGGGCATCTTCCGCCCCGGCCGGCCGGCCATCTGCGCCGATCCGCAGCCGCCGGCCTCGGTGCGCGAGGCCGCGCGGGCGCTGGCTGCGGATCTATACGTGTTGGGCGAACACTTCGGTCATCGTTCAAGCAGCGCGGGCTGGGACTGGTGGGGGCCGGATGCGGGGCTTGCCGATCTGCCGCGACCGGCGCTGCCGGGCGCGTTTCAACTGGACAATGCCGCGGGCGTGCTGATGGCGCTGCACAGCCTGGGCGCGCGCCTGCCGCTCACCCGCGAGGCGATTGCGGCCGGTTTGCGCGGGGTGCGGCTTGCCGGGCGCTTCAGCGTGATTCCGGGGACCGTCGAACGCATCTTCGACGTGGCGCACAACCCGCACGCGGCCGCGGCCCTGGCCGCGACGCTGGCGGCGCGTCCCTGTCCGGGGCGCAGCCTGGCGGTGTGTGCCCTGCTCGCCGACAAGGATGCGGCCGGTGTGGCCGCGGCGCTGGCGTCTCAGGTGGACGTCTGGTATCTGGCCGGTCTCGACGGCGAGCGCGCGCAGTCGGCCGACGCGCTGGCGCAGCGCATGGGTTTGCCGCCGGGGCACGTACGCCGCCACCCCGATCCATCGGCCGCGTATGCCGCGGCCTGTGCCGATGCGCGCAGCGGCGATCGCATTGTCGTGTTCGGCTCCTTCCGCGTCATAGCGGAGCTGCTGCCGCCGGGCCTATAATCCGGCCACGGCGATCATTCCATCGGCGAGCGAGGTAACGACGTGGATAATCTGGTCAAACAACGGGTCATTGGTGCCGCGGTGCTGGTGGCCCTGGCGGTCATCTTCATCCCGATGCTGCTGGAAAGCCCCGAGGATGAACTTGGCCCGGTTGGCAGCAACCTTCCGGAGCGGCCCGAGGCGATCGTCCGCGAACGCGTCGAGCCGCTGACCCTGCCTGAACCGCCGCCGGCGGAGGAGCCCACGCGGGTGCTGCTGGATGATGTGGATGATGCCCCGGTGCCGCCGCATCCGCGCCCCAGACTACACCGGCCACACCGCTGACCGGCTGGATCGTGCAGGTGGCCAGCCTGTCCAATAAAAACAATGCCATGGCGCTGCAGACGCGGTTGCGTGGGTTGGGCTACAGCACCTTCGTGGAAGAGGCCAGGACTGCGCAAGGCGTGGTGTTCCGGGTGCGGGTCGGGCCCGAACTCGAACGCGCGAATGCCGAGAAGCTGCGCGACCGGCTCGAACAGCAGGTGCAGCTCAAAGGCCTGGTGACCCGCTATCCCTGAGGGCGCGCGAGCACGCAGGCGCGTCTCCCGCGGCCTTTGCTACAATGCGCGCCCGGATTGGGGCAGGGGTCGGGGCATGCCAGGTGGTGGACAGCAGTGAACTGGGTGGATTTGCTGATTCTCGGCCTGATCGGCCTGTCGCTGCTGGTC
>JBHEOS010000049.1:0-14098 GCA_046260695.1 Gammaproteobacteria bacterium | reverse complement strand
CGACAGGTGCAGTTCGCCGCGGCCGGAAACGCGGAATCGATCCGGGTCGTCGGTATCGGCCACACGCAGCGCGACGTTGTGCAGCAGCTCGCGCTGCAGGCGCTCGCGGATCTGGCGCGAGGTGACGAACTTGCCGTCCTTGCCGGCGAACGGCGAGTTGTTGACCTGGAAGGTCATGCTCACGGTCGGTTCGTCCACCGACAGCGGCACGAGCGCCTCGACGGCGTTCGGGTCGCACAGGGTATCCGAGATGTGCAGTTCTTCGATGCCGGTGAAGGCGATGATGTCGCCAGCGTTGGCCTCGGGCACCTCCACGCGGGTCAGGCCCAGGAAGCCGAAGATCGACAGGATGCGGCCGTTACGACGTTTGCCGTTGTGGTCGATGATGACGACCTGGGAGTTGCTCTTTACACGCCCGCGCACGATGCGGCCGATGCCGATCACGCCGACATAGCTGTTGTAGTCGAGCTGCGAGATCTGCATCTGGAACGGCCCCTCGATATCGACCTGCGGCGGATGCACCCGGCCGACGATGGTCTCGAACAGCGGTTTCATGTCGCCGCTGCGGGCATCGGGATCGAGGCTGGCATAACCGTTCAGGCCGGAGGCGAACACGATCGGGAAGTCGAGCTGCTCCTCGGTGGCGCCGAGACGGTCGAACAGGTCGAAGGTCTGGTCCAGCGCCCAGTCGATGCGCGCGCCGGGGCGGTCGATCTTGTTGATCACCACGATGGGTTTGAGGCCACGCGCCAGCGCCTTTTGGGTCACGAAGCGGGTCTGCGGCATCGGACCGTCGACGGCGTCGATCAGCAACAGCACGGAGTCGACCATCGACAGCACGCGCTCCACCTCGCCGCCGAAGTCGGCGTGTCCCGGGGTGTCGACGATGTTGATGCGGTAGTCGGTGTCTCCGTGGCTCCAGCGCACGCCGGTGTTCTTGGCCAGGATGGTGATGCCGCGCTCTTTCTCCAGCGCGTTGGAGTCCATCGCCCGTTCTTCGAGCTTGGTGCGCTCGTCGAGGGTGTCGGATTGTTTGAGCAGCTGATCGACCAGCGTGGTCTTGCCGTGGTCGACGTGGGCGATGATGGCGATGTTGCGGAGGTTTTCTATCACGACTGCCTACCTGGGCCAAAAGAGCCGGGATTATACCGGGGCTGGAGGCTGCGCGTATGCAGAATCTTGGGCGCGCGGGGTCGAGGCCTCGCGCACCCAAAAAAAGTCTCCGGGGCGCGCGGGCTAGCGACCCGGGTCGGTCCGCACCGGCTCCGGGGGTTCGTCCCGCTCGGCCGGGGTGATGGCCTCGGTCAGTTCGGGGATGTGCGGCGCATCGCCGAGGCTCTGCTCGTCGTCTGCGGCCTGGGCGTCCGGGGACGGCTCGGGCGCCTCGACCGGGGCCGCCGCCGGCGTTTCGGCTTCGGGTGCCGGATCAGCGGCTTGCGCCGCATCCGGTCCGGACGTGCGCGCCTGCGCCGCCGGGTCCAGTTGCAGGGCCGCAGGCTGTTGTTCGCACAGGCTCTGGGCGCCGCGGGCCAGATGCTGGTAGACGGCGCGATAGCGGCCGGTCATGTCCTCGAACAGCTCCGCGGTCTTCTGGAAGTGCTGATTGACCTGATCCCGGTAGGTCTGCTGCTCCGCCTGCGCCGCCGCGAGCGCCTGTTCCAAGGCCTGGATGCGGCTGCGGCTTGGAATCACCCGATAGGCCACCAGAAAGCCGCCGGCAAGGCCCAAGGCAAAGGCGATGATGCTGATTCCCCAGATCCACTCCAAGTCCATGACGTCACCTGCACTGTGCAAATCGAGCCCGCAGTATACCGGCTCGCGCCGGGCAGGTCAGGGCGCGACGGGGGCTCAGTTCACTCGGTTGCGCGGCGCGCCGGCGAGATAGGCGCGGATGTTCTCGGCCAACTGATCGACCAGACGCTGGCGCGCCTCGCGGCTGGCCCAGGCGATATGCGGGGTCACGATCAGGTTGGGGCGTTCGTTCAGCAACAGGGGGTTGCCGTGCAGCGGCGGCTCCTCGCTGAGGACATCCACCCCGGCGCCGCCGAGCCGGCCCCGTTGCAGCGCATTCAACAGGGCGAGCTCGTCCACCAGGCCGCCGCGCGCGGTGTTGATCAGCAGGGCGGTCGGCTTCATCAGGCCCAGTTCGCGGGCGCCGATCAGCCCGCGCGTGGCCGGGGTCAGCGGGCAGTGCAGGCTGACGATGTCGGCGCTTTGCAGCAGCGCGTCGAGCGGGACGCGGCGGTCGCGCGTATCGCCGCCCGGGCGCTGGGCGATCAGGCAGTTCAGCCCGAAGGCCTGGCCGAGGCGGGCCACGGCCTGACCGAGTTCGCCGTAGCCGATCAGGCCGAGTGTCTGGCCGCGCAGCTCGCTGAGCGGGTAGTCGAGCACGCAGAAGTCGCGCTGATGCGCCCAGAGGCTGTGGGCGGCGTGCTGCTGCTCGCTGAGCCGTCGTTGCAGGGACAGGATCAACGCAAACACATGTTCGGCCACCGAGGGGGTTGCGTAGCCGGTGACGTTGCAGACCGCGATGCCGCGCGCAGCCGCGGCCGCGAGGTCGACATTGTTGGTGCCGGTGGCGGCCACGCAGACGAGTTTCAGGCGCGGTGCGCGGGCCAGCAGGGCGGCGTCGAGCGGGAATTTGTTGGTGACGGCGACGCTGGCGTCCGCCAAACGCCGGGCGCCGTCGGCCGTGGCGGTGTGTTCATGCAGATCCCAGCGCGGCAGGCTGGCGCGCAGGCCGGACAGGTCCAGATCCTGCGGGTGCAAGGTGGCCAGGTCCAGCACCACGCCGTGGTCCGACGCAGCATTCATGCGGCTCGACTCGGTGGGTTCGGGGGAACGGGTGAAAAGTGTAGCAGCCCGCCGACCGGCGGCATCAGCCCTGCGCGGCGGCGTAGAACAGGCCCAGCAGGGTCTTGGCATCGCGGATCTCGCCGCGCCGGGCCATGTCGAGGGCCGCGTCCAGGGGGTACCAGTGCACCTCGATGTACTCGTGGACCTCATGCCGGGTCGGGACCGTTCGCAAGTCGCGCGCCAGGAACAGGTGGATGACCTCATCGCAGAAGCCCGGCGTGCTGAATACCTGGGCCAGTGCCTGCCAGGCCTGCGCGCGTTGCCCGGCCTCTTCCTCCAGCTCGCGCTGCGCGGTGGTCAGCGCCGGCTCGCCGGGTTCGAGCTTGCCGGCCGGCAGTTCCCATAACCAGCCGCCGGCGGCATGCCGGTATTGCCGCAGCAGACAGACCTCGCTGAGGGCATTCAGCGCGACGACGGCGGCGCCGCCGGGGTGGCGGACGATCTCCAGGTCGGTGCTGTGGCCATCGGGGAGTTCGACGTGCTCCAGGCCGAGGTCGACGACGTTGCCGCGATAGATTGGTGTGCGTGTGCTCAGGGTCATGTCCTTGTGCAAGGGCCGGGGCCTGCGCGGTACCATACACAGCCGGCATCACCGGGTTCAACCGCGGAGGCCGGCCAGGGGCCGAGATGTTCTACAGCACCGAACCGCTGCGTTTCGAATGCACCCAATGTGGCCGCTGCTGCGCGGGCGGCGGCGCCTACCACGTGTTCCTCAGCCAGCCGGAGGCGCAGGCGATCCGCGCCGCGCTGGGGGTGACGGTCGCCTGGTTCCGCCGGCGCTACCTGCGCCGCCTCGACAGCGGTGAATTCACCGTGGCGCTTCGCGGAGACGGGCGCTGTCGTTTCCTCGATGCCCGAGGCCACTGCCGCGTCTATGCCGTGCGGCCCACCCAGTGCCGGACCTACCCGTTCTGGCCCGAGTTGCTGCGCAGCAAGGCGGCCTGGCGCGCCGAGGCGGCACGCTGTGAGGGTATCGATCGCGGCGCCGTGGTCCCGCTGGCGCGGGTGCGCGCCGCGCTGCGCGCACAGCGTGCCTATGAGGCGGGTTTGGATTCGGGTCTGGGTTAAGGGAGCCTTTGACGTGTCAGGCGCAGTGAATTCAGCACCACCAGCAACGAGCTTGCCGACATGCCGAGCACGGCCAGCCAGGGCGTGAGCAGGCCCGCCGCGGCCACCGGCAGGGCCACGGCGTTGTAGCCCAGCGCCCAGTAGAGGTTCTGGCGGATGATGCGCAGGGTCGCGCGCGCCGTGTCGATGGCCACCGGCAGGTGGGTGAGGCGTTCCGAGAGCAGGATCATGTCGGCACTGGCCTGGGCCAGCTCGGTCCCGCCGGCCATGGCGACCGAGACCTGCGCGGCCGAAAGCACCGGCGCGTCGTTGACGCCATCGCCGACCATCGCCACTACTGCCCCTTCGCGTTGCAGCGCGCGAATGCGTTCCAGTTTGCCCTCCGGGGAGAGCCGGCCGGTGCTGTGGGCGATGCCGAGGGCCTCGGCCACGCGCCGCACCGGGGCTTCGCCGTCGCCGCTCAACAGTTGAATCTCCAGACCCTGCGCCTTGAGCGCGGCGATCGCCGCGGGCGCGTCCTCGCGGAGGCGGTCCGAGAGCACGAACAGTGCGAGCGCACCGGCGTCATCCCCGAGCACCACCAGGCTGGCGTCCGGGCGGCGTGCGGCCGTGGCCACGACCTCGCGCAGCGCGTCCGCGCTGCTGTGGGCCGGTGTGCCGATGCGGTAGTGCCGGCCGTCGATCCAACCTTCCACGCCGTATCCCGGCGTGGCGTGGCTGTCGCGCACCGCCAGGGCCGGTACCGCCTGGGCGGCGAACACCCGCGCGATGGGGTGTTCGGAACCGCGCTCCAGCGCGGCGGCCAGGGCCAGGCAGCGCGCGCGGTCGCAGCCCTCGCGCAGGGTCAGCACCTCGTCGAGCGCCAGGCGCCCGGTGGTCAGCGTGCCGGTCTTGTCGAACAGGATGTGGCTGATCTGGGCCAGCGCCTCCAGGGCGTGGCCGCGGGTGGTCAGCAGGCCGAGCCGGGTCAGCGTGCCGGTCGCGGCGGTCACCGCGACCGGCGTGGCCAAGGCCAGGGCGCACGGGCAACTCACCACCAGCATCGCGATCACCACCCAGAAGGCGCGTGTCGGGTCGATCTGCCACCACACCGCGCCGGCGACCGCCGCCAACGCGAGGAGGGTCAGCACGAACCAGCCGGTGCCGCGTTCGGCGAGATGGGCGATCGGCGGCTTCTCGGTCTGGGCGCGTTCGAGCAGCCGTTGGATGGCCGACAAGGTGGTGTCCTGGCCGATCTTGTCCACCCGCATCAGCAAGGGACTCTCGACGTTTACGCTGCCGGCGATCAGCGCGTCGCCGGGCCGCTTGGGCAGCGGCAGACTCTCGCCGGTGAGCAGCGACTCGTTCACTGAGCTGAGGCCTTCGAGCACCCGGCCGTCGGCGGGGATCGCCTCGCCGGGGCGCACCCGCACGCGGTCGCCGGGGCAGAGATCGGCGACCGCGACGGTCTCCTCGCTGTCCGCGTGCAGGCGGGTGGCCATGGCCGGCAACAGCCGGGTCAGCGCCTCGGCGGCCTGGCCGGCACGCTGGCGCGCGCCGAGTTGCAGAAACTGGCTGGTCAGCAGGAAGAACACGAACATGGTGACGGATTCGAAATACACGTCGCCGCGCCCGGTCCAGGTGGCCCAGGTGCTGGCCAGGAAGGTGCTGCCGATCGCCAGGGCCACCGGCACATCCATGCCGGCGCGGTGGTTGCGGGCATCGCGCCAGGCGCTGACGAAGAAGCCCTGGCCGGCATAGCCCACCACCACCGAGGCGATCAGCAGGCTCACCCAGCGGAAAAACCGTTCCAGGCCCGCATCCATGCCGTAGTGCTCGCCGAAGTACAGCGCCAGCGCGAGCATCATCACCTGCATCATGCCCAGGCCCGCGACCGCCAGGCGCGTGAGCAGCCGGCCGCGCTCGCGCCGGTACAGCGCGTCCTGGCGGTTCGGGTCGTAGGGGTGGGCGATGTAGCCGATGGCGGCGATCGCGGCGAGGATCTCGCTGAGTTTGATCACGTCGTCGTCCCAGCGTAGCTGCGCGCGGCGGGTCGTGAAGTTGATGTTGAATTCGAGCACACCGGGCAGGCGGCCGACGTGGCGTTCGTTCAGCCACACGCAGGCCGCGCAGACGATGTTCTCCAGGATCAGTGCGGCCTCGCGCAGGCTGCCGGCGGCGTTGTGCACGAAGCGCCGCTGCACATCCGGCCGGTCGTAGAGGTCGAGTTGACGCAGGGCCTCGGGGACCCAGGCCTGCGCGTCGCGCGCCGGCGCGGTGCGGTAGCGGTAGTAGTCGGCCAGTCCGCCGTTGACGATGGCCTGGGCCACCGCCTCGCAACCGGGACAGCATAGCGGTTGCTCTACGCCATCGAGGACCACGCGGTAATGACTGCCAGGCGGCACCGGCAGGCCGCAATGGAAACAGGTCTGCGCGGACGCGTCGTGCTCGGGGAGGTCGGGGCGGACGGACCTGCGTTGTGGATTCGGGTGCGGCTTCACGGTGACGGGGCAGACCGGCCTGGGGGCGTTGGGGCGCGGGTGATCACCACGGCTTACCGGGGAGTCGCTGGGAGGAGGTCGTAACAGCTCAGCAACTGGCCGGCAGCCTCCGGCGCGGCGGCGTCATAGAACAGCGAGCGTAGCGACAAGCTGGGCGCCGGGTGCAGTTCCGCGCCCCAGGTCAGGGTGTCGAAGTCCTCGCCGCCCAGCAGGCGGTGCGCCAGGGTCAGGTACAGACGTTGCAGCACGCCGGCGCGCACCAGGGTATGCAGCACGGTGGGTCCGGCGATCACGTAGATGTGTCGGTAACCGAGCCCGTGCAGGGTAGCGATAGCCGGCGCGCCCTCGACGCGGGTCCCGGTCCCGGCGAAGTGCACCTCCACCCCGGCGGCGCGCAGTGCTGCAACGCGCGCGGGATCGGCGCCGGCGCCGGTCAACACATGCAGTCGCCGCTCGGCGTAGGTGTGCAGGGCGGTCGTCGGGATCTCCAGGCTGGCGCTGAAGACCGCCACATCGGGCTGCGCACTGAGCCCCTGATCGAGTCGCCACTGGCGCAGATCGCTGAAGCGTTCGCCGGGCCCGACCGGCAGCCGGTCCTGGGCCTCGCCGAGCGCGAACTGGCGGAAGTAGCGCGCGCTGGTGATCAGCAGATCGGCCTGAGCGGCCAGTTCCTGGTACAGGCGCCAGTCGCGGGTGTTGCCGATCGCGGGCGGGACGCCCGACGAGGACTGGCCCGGGCGTGGCAGGGCGATCCGCCCATCCAGGCTGGTCACGAAATTGGCGTAGACCCGCGGCTGCGGATCGGCGGCGATGCGGTGCAGGGGATGCTCCAGATACAGCCGCGCCAGTGGCAGGCTGTCGCCCGGGGTCGGGTAGAGTTGCAGCAATTCGCCGTGCATGGGGGATCCTGGGCGGGGGCTGCCGGTAGTCTAACAGGCCGCCGGCCAAACCGAGGCTGGCGCGAGAGCGCTCGGCCGGACGCTCAGTACGGCAGGAACCGCCGCCTCAGCCCGGTGTTGGCGTGCTCCAGGCGCCGCAACTGGTCGGGGAGGTCCAGGTCCAGGCGCGCCGCCAGTGCGCGCGCCGGTTCGCGCAGCTGTTTGAGGTCCTGGCGGCTGAACCGGCGCACCGGCGCCAATGCGATCAGGTTGGCGCGCTGCTCGACCGGCAGGCGCAGGACCGGACCGCCGAAGCCATCCTGCATGGCGCGCAGGATGTCCCGATAGCCGGAACCGGGCTTGACCCAGAGGTTGGCCGAGAGCACGCCGGTCTCGCTCAAGGCGCGCCGACAGTCGTCGTAGAAGGGCGCCGCGCAGCTGCTCGGGTGCAGGCCGTGGGCGTCGAAGGCATCGACCAGGATCAGGTCGTATTGGCGCGCCGGGGCCGCGCGCAGAAACTCGGCCCCGTCGCCGAGGTGGAGGCTGAGTCGCGGATCTTCCGGCACCTGAAAGTAGCGGCGCGCCAGCTCCACCACGCCGGGGCGCATCTCGACGCAGTCGAGCACCGCCTCCGGCAGATACCGCAACAGGAACCGCACCAGCGAGCCCCCGCCCAGGCCGATCAACAGGACCCGCTGCGGCAGTGGTTGCAGCAACAGGGCCGTCAGCATGCTGCGGGTGTACCCAAGCACCAGGGTGCTCGGGGCGTCCAGGCGCATGCTGCTCTGCCGGGCACCGGTACCGAAATACAGGGAGCGGACGCCGGCCTGATCGATCACTTCCATCAGGCCGGCGGGGTCGCGCAGGGCAAAGACCAGGGTGCCGCGATCATTCAGCATGAGGGTGCTGAGCAACGCGAGTCAGATCGACCCGGAAACGCCGGTGGGTTGTCCAGCCCCCGCTCAGGCGGCGCTGCGGCGCAGGCTGCCCGCAGCCGGCTTGTCGCCCGGCTTGCTGCTGCTGTCACCGCGGTGCGTGACGGCCTGTGCCAGGCTGATGCTGTCGAGGTAGTCGAAGATCTGATGGCTGAGCTGGTCCCACAGCATCAGGCTTTCGCCGCGCGCCGGGTCTTCGACCGGTGGGGTGCTGTCGGGATTGGCGACCGCCTCCAGGCTTTCATCCACGGCGCGCAGGATGTCAGCGATGCTGATCTCGCTGGCCGGGCGGCGCAGGCAGTAGCCGCCGCCGGGGCCGCGCATGCCCGTCACCAGCCCCTGTTTGCGCAAGTGCGCGAACAGCTGCTCCAGATAGGACACGGAGATCGCCTGTTCGGCGGAGATATCGGCCAGGGTCACCGGCCCCTGCTTGTGATGCAGGGCCAGCTCTATCATGGCGGTGATCGCGTAGCGGCCTTTGGTCGAGAGTTTCATGGCTAACCTCACAGTCAGTTGTTCAGAATTTGCGTCTGTACGGGCGGCATTACCCGTAACGAGGTCGGGAATTCTAGCTATTGTTGAGTCTTTTAGTCAAGTATAGACCCCGAGGGCGCGACGGGGCGGCGGATAGCCCCGCCCCGGTCAAGGCTCGGGGTAGGGTCAAGGCGGTGCGGGTGGGGTGGGGCGGGTTCAGGCCACCATGCGGGCCAGGTCGTCGAGCTCCGCGGTGCCCGTCCAGAGCGCCTCAGATTCGGCAATGACTGTCGCCGCGTCCAGGCCGAGCAGCTCCAGACTCAGGGCAGGCAGGTCGGTGTGGCTGGTCGCACCCAACCCGAGGCGCGCGAGCAGTCGGTCGGCGATCAGTACCAAGTGTGCATACGCGGCATGCTCGCCCCGGTAGTGCGCGTCATGATGATGCCGGACGGCGCAGACCAACTCCGCCGGCAGCCCCCAGGCGGCGAGCAGCCAGGCCCCGATCTGATCGTGCCCGACGCCCAACAGGTGTTTTTCGACCGTCTCCAGGGCGACCTCCGGGTTGGCGCTCAGATAACGGTTGAGCAGAAAAAATTCGCTCTGGAAGGCCTGTCCGAGCAGCAGGCTGCCCATGTTGTGCAACAGGCCGGCGAGATAGGCGGTGCCGCGGCGCGGACGGACGCTGGCCGGCATCAGGGTCGAGAGGCGTTCGACCAGGGCGGCGGAATAGATGGAGTGGCGCCAGAAGACCTCCAGGCCGAGCGGCCCCTCAGTGGGGATACGCAGCGACTTGCCGACGCTGATGCCGAGGGCCAGGTTCAGGACGAAGTCGAAACCCAGCACCCGCGCGATGGCGTCCTTCAGGTCCTTGATCCGGCCCGGGTAGCCGTACATCGGGGAGTTGGCATAGCGCATCACGCGGGCGGCCAGCGGCGGGTCCAGTTCAATCACCCGGGCCAGGCTACGGGCATCGGCGCGCGGGTCGCTGGCGATGTCGAGGATCGCCAGCGCGGTTTGCGGCAGGGCCGGCAGGTCGTGGAATTCTTCGACCCGGCGCTTTACGCGTGCCGGCGTGAAGCGTTCGAGGGTGTGTCCCAGGGCCCGCGCCGGGTCGTCCTGGTGCAGGTCAGAGACCGGATGCGAAAAGCGCCCGTAGCGGGCGTTGCCCTGGAGACGCACGAAGCCATCGCGCGGCATGGACAGCAGCAGGGCGTGGTTGCCGGGTTCCAGATAGACCGTATCGTGGTCGAGCAGCGCCGTGTCGACGAGGACCTCCAGCCCATAGGCGGCGCCGAGCGGCGGGCAGCACTTCGGTTCGCAATCGTCGAAAATGCCCCGCAGCTGTTCCGCCGGTACCGGTTCCAGCTCGCGGTTCAGTAACGCGCACAAGGCGGAGAAGTCCAGCAGGTGGTCGCTGGGCAGGATCGCCATCAGCGGGCCCTGGGCGTCCACCAGGACCAGCGCGCGGGCCAGTTGCCGCGGGTCGATCCCGCAACTGTGCGCGGCCTGGGCCAGGGTCTCGGTGGTCGGGTGCCGCAGTTCCTGCGCGGTCACCCCCCGCGTTTGCAAATAGGTACGCACAGTGCTCGGTAGCATGGTCAGTCCCTCCACGCGGGGTCGTTGGTATTTTCCAGCAACCTCAGCAATAACCAGGCCATGCCATTAAAAATCTATTTACATCATGTAATTGTGGCGTATTCTATGCGCCGCGGGCGAGGCGCTGTGACAGATTTACGGCGTGGGGCATATACTCAGGTCCGCAGCGCGGAAGGGGTGGGCCGAGGGTTCCGTCCCCACACAACACTTTCAGAAGAGGTTCACCTGCATGGCATTCGATCCATCGCCCAACACCGATCGCCGCGCCCGCGCCAAACAACGCATGGCGGGCCTGATTGCCGCCCGCACCGAAACCCTGGCCTTGTACTCCGATCTGGCCGGCAGCCGCCCCTACACGCCCGGCGAGGCGACCGAGGAACGGCTGCGGGGTTTCTGTCAGGCCCTGGTGGACTACGCCGCCAGCGCACATTTCCAGCTCTATCGTTACATCGCGGAAAACAAGGAGCGGCGCCACGCGGTATTGGTGCTGGCCAAGCAGGTCTATCCGCAGATCGCTGCCAGCACGGATGCGATCCTGGATTTCAATGACCGCTACGCCGTGACCCCGCTGGAACCTTGCATCGGCACGCTGGCCGATGACCTGTCGCAGCTGGGCGAGTTGCTGGCCGAACGGATTCAGCTTGAGGACCGGGTGATCGAGGCCCTGGACGGGCGGGGCTGAGCGCGACAGGGGGTACTCAGCGCTGCTGATCGAATTCCCGGCGGCTCAGAAACCGCCAGGGCCGCGGCAGCAGCCCCGGTACCCGTGCTTGGTAATCGCGATACAGCGTGCCCAATTCCTGTTCCAGCTTGATCTCTTCCAGACGCGATCCCAGCCACAGATAACCGGTGATGACCAGCGCCGCGACCAGCCGGGCCGCGTCCATGTCCCGGGTCCACAGCCAGACCAGGCCGAGAAAATACCAAGGGTGACGCACGAAGCGGTGAAGCGGGGAAAGCCCGAAGCGCGCCGGCGCCTGGGGATTGCCCGGGGTCAGGCCCATGAAGGCCTGCATATCGTAGGCGCGGCTGCTCCACAGGAAACCGACGATGGCCAGCAGGGTCACGCCATGCGAGACCCAGGCCCACGGACCCTGCCAGCGCCACAGCCAATCGGTCGAGGCCAGTTCGGTCGCGATCAACAGGGGGATCAGCAGCACGGTGGACGACAGGTTGTAGGCCAGCCGGTAATAACGGGACGGCCCCGGCCAGTGCCGCGTGACCCAGTCCTTGACCGATACGGCGGCGAGCAGCGAGTGCACCGCGAAATACGCGATCCAGACCAACGCCAGTAGCAGCATCCCACCCGTAAAGACACCGGAAAACATGCGAATAATCCCCCCTCGCGCTGTGCGGCGCCGATCATAGCACGGGCCCTGTCCGCGCTATTGTGTGGGGAGAATGATGCAGCTTAGGGAGACGGCATGATGTCAGTGAGCACCGGCAGCATCGATCTGGAACGGCTCCGCGCGGCGGAGGCCCAGTTCATGGCCGGGCGCTTCGCCGAGGCCGGCAGCGCCTTTGCCGCCCTGGCCCGGCTGGACAGCGGACTGGCGGGGCCGGTGCTCGGCTACGGCGGGGGCGGGCCGCAGGCCTTTGTGACCGCCGAAAGCGAGGCCATGACCCTCGGTGCCTGGCGCAAGGCCCCGGCGCAGTGCGTGATCGCCCCGGCGTTTCCGTTGGAGCACTGTAAGCGTCAAATCAACCACATCCTACCTCGCATTAGCGTGAACGTGTAGCGTGATGCTTTTCAGGCGAGGGCATTGGCATGAAGAGACGTTCGCAAGCGCAATGGCGTGCATTGTTCCAACAGCAGCAGAGCAGTAGACAGACGGCGGCGGCGTTCTGTCGGGCACGGGGCATCTGCCCGAAGTATTTCAGTTTGCGACGGCGGCAGTTGTTGGGTGATAGCGTGGCATCCGGTGCCGAGGCGGCAGAGGCCTTCGTGCCGGTCGTCATGCCGCGATCCGTTGCGGTGCCGGCGCTGGAGGTGCGACTGGGCGAGACGCTCGCGCTACACGTGCCGACGTCGGTGGCGCCACGCTGGCTGGCCGAGCTGCTGCACGCGTTGCGGGGCTGAGCGATGCGGATGTTTGTCGAGGTATCGGCGGTGTACCTGCACCGCGAGCCGGTGGATTTCCGCCAGTCGATTAACGGGCTGTCGATGCTTGTCGAAGGCGCGATGGGGCTGGCGCCGTTTTCCGGTGCGCTGTTTGTGTTCTGCAATCGCCGCCGCGACAAGTTGAAGATTTTGTATTGGGACCGCAGCGGCTTCGCGCTGTGGTACAAGCGGCTGGAAGAGGCGAAGTTCCACTGGCCGCGGTGTTGGCCGGAGGCAGTGATTGAACTGCGTGAGGAACAACTGCACTGGCTGCTGGACGGTTACGACATCACGCGCATGCAGGCGCATACGCCGCTACAATATTCGCGCATTGCCTAGCGTTTTTATAGCGTGTTAGCGCGGTGCTTGGTATACTGCATCGCATGCAAACGGCCTGTGATACCTTACCGAACGACATCGACACGTTGAAGTCTATGTTGGCGGATCAGGTGACGTGCAACGCGTCACTCACCGATCACAACACGCAACTCCAAACCGAGATCCAGCGCATCCGGCAACAGATGCTGCTCTTGCAAGAGCGGCTCCATCTTGAGATGGCCCGGCGTTTCGCGGCCCGCAGCGAGAAGTGCGCCGCGGATCAGATCCGCCTGTTCGACGGTAACCGCTCAATAAACGACACCCTTGCGCTGTTCAGCTTGATGCGTCGGTCGTCACGGTCTAAATTCGCTGCCGACAGGGAACGTTAAGTTGATGACACGGAGTTGTCGGACTGGATCCCGTAAAGCCCCGGATGCACGGACGCAGCCGGGGCTTTGTCATGTGTGAGGCAGCAACGCTTCGATGGCCGCGACAGTCTGAGCCTGGGGCAGTTCGGTAAACACCCGTCTGAGATACGCATAGGGCTCCAGGCCGCAGGCCTTGGCGGTTTCGATCAGCGAGTACAGATTGGCGCTGGCTTTGATGCCGCGGACGCTGTCGCTGAACAGCCAGTTTTTTCGGCCGATGACGAACGGCCGGATGGCATTCTCGGCGCGGTTATTGTCGATCTCTAATCGCCCGTCGTTGAGATAGCCGATCAGCTTATTCCATTCGTTATGAAGATAGTTCAGCGCCTTTCCGGTGGCGCTCTGCGGTGGCACCTGCGGCAGCGCATCGTCCAACCAGGTGCGCAGTTCCTCCAGCAGGGGCCGCGCGTGTTGCGCTCGATAGGCGTGGCGTGCTTCGGGGGTGGCGTGCCGCACAGCCTTCTCCACACCGTAGAGTTTCTGGATCATGCCGAGCGCGCGATGCGCGAGTCCGCGGCGTTGGTGCTTGCCCTGGGCTTTGATTGCTTCGTCGAACTTGCGCCGCGCATGCGCGAAGCAGCCGATGTGTATCAGTTTGTTCGCGGCAACCACGGCGTTGTAGCCGTCATAGCCGTCGGTTTGCAGCGTGCCGTTGAAGCCTTCCAGTAGGCGCTGCGGCACCGCGGCGCTCCGACTCGGATCATAGTCATACAAGAGCACCGGCCGTTCCGGTGGTCCGCCGCGTTGCACCCACAGATAGGATTTCGATTGCGCGCTGCGGCCCGGTTCGTTGAGCACCTGCACGACGGTCTCGTCCATCTGGATAATGTCATACGCGAGTAATCGATCGCGCAGCAGGTTGATGAGCGGCTGAACCAGAACACCAGCCTGGATCATCCAGTTGGCCAGCGTGGCGCGCGGCAGGTCGACGCCGATGCGGGTGAGGATCTGTTCCTGCCGGTAC
>JBHEOS010000048.1:588-16337 GCA_046260695.1 Gammaproteobacteria bacterium | reverse complement strand
TAGGCGACCAGCGCCTCTTCCCAGGATTCGGTGTCGGCCAGGGCCTTGCCGAGCAGCTTCCAGGCGGCGGAATAGTCGCGGTCGTGTGCCACGGCCTGGCGCAGATGGCTCACCGCGGCCGCCGCGTCGCCGAGCTTGAGGTATTCGGTGCCGAGGCTGTAGCGCAGCAGGGCGTTGTCCTGGCCGCCGGCCAGCAGTTTTTCGAAGGTGTCGATCAGGCTCATCGCGGGCAATTCCTGTTCAGCGTCGCCAGAACACCGGCGACAAAAGCACCAGCACGGTGAAAATCTCCAACCGCCCGAGCAGCATCGCGAAACACAACACCCATTTGGCGATGGCGTTCAGGTCGCCGTAATGGGTGCCGACGGCGCCCAGCCCAGGCCCGAGATTGTTCATGCAGGCCGCGACCGCAGAAAAGGCCGTCACCTGGTCCAGTCCGGTCGCCATCAGGATCAGCAGCATGATCGCGAAGGCGGCCACGTAACTGGCGAAAAACCCCCAGACCGCGTCCATGACCCGATCCGGCAGCGGCTTGCGGCCGATCTTGACCGGGACCTGCGCATTCGGGTGCACCAGGCGGGTGATCTCGCGGGCGCCCTGCTTGAGCAGCAGCAGGAATCGGATCACCTTCAGGCCGCCGGCGGTCGATCCGGCGCAGCCACCGATGAAGCTGGTAAACAGCAGCAGCACCGGCAGGAACCCCGGCCAGTGGTGGTACTCGGCGGTGGTGAAGCCGGTGGTCGTGCCGATCGAGACGGCCTGGAACAGGCCGTGGTGCAGGGCGCTGCCCCAGTCGCCGAAGGTCTCGGTCAGGTACAGATAGCCGACGGTGATCGCCCCCGTCAGCGCGAGAATGGACAGGTAGGTGCGCACCTCGGAATCGTGCAGATACGGTCCCAGGCTGAGGTTGCGCCAGGCCAAGAAGTGCAGCGCGAAATTCATGCCCGAGAGCAGCATGAACACCACCGCAATCATCTCGATCTGTGTGCTTTTGAAATAGCCAATGCTGAGGTCGTGGGTCGAAAATCCGCCGATGGCGACGGTCGAAAAACTGTGCGTGATCGCATCGAAGCCCTCCATGCCGGCCAGCCAGTAGCCGCCCGCGCAGGCCAGGGTCAGGCCCAGATAGATGTACCACAGGGCCTTGGCCGTCTCGGTGATGCGCGGCGTGAGCTTGGTGTCCTTCATCGGGCCCGGGGTCTCGGCGCGGTACAGCTGCATGCCGCCGATCCCCAGCATGGGCAGCACCGCCACCGCCAGCACGATGATGCCCATGCCCCCCAGCCATTGCAGTTGCTGGCGATAGAACAGGATCGAGCGGGGCAGATCGTCGAGGCCGGTCAGCACCGTGGCGCCGGTGGTGGTCAGACCCGAAATGGATTCAAACACCGCGTCGGTCAGCGTCATCTCCGGCCGCGCCGACAGCGCCAGCGGCAAGGCGCCGACCAGCCCCAGCACCAGCCAGAACAGGACCACCACCAGGAAACCGTCGCGCAGCCGTAATTCGCGCCGCTGCCCGCGCACCGGCCACCAGGCGATGAAACCGCCGGCCAGCACCAACACGAAGGCCTCCAGGAAGCCGGCGAGCTCGCCATCGTCATACACGAGCGACACACCCACGGGCGGCAGCAGGGTCGTGCTGAAGATCATCAGCAACAGACCGAGGATGCGTTGGATGACCTGAAATTGCATGCTACGCGCGCGACCTGCGTCCGCTGAGGACGGACCGTTCCAACCGGGGCGGGTTTATCATCGGCATTGGATCGGGTACCGGGGGCTCAAAGAAAGGTGATGCCGACCTGGAACAGGCGCTCGACATCCGCGATGCGACGCTTGTCGACCAGGAACAGGATCACGTGGTCGCTGCTCTCGATCAGGGTGTCGTGGTGGGCGATGATCACCTGCTCGCCGCGCACGATGGCGCCGATGGTGGTGCCCTGTGGCAGCTTGATGTCCTGCACGGCGCGGCCGACGACCTTGGAGTTGCTCCGATCGCCGTGCGCGACGGCCTCGATGGCCTCCGCAGCACCCCGGCGCAACGAATGGACCGCGACCACGTCGCCGCGGCGCACGTGCGTCAGCAGGCTACCGATGGTCGCCTGTTGCGGCGATATGGCGATGTCGATGGTCTCGCTCTGCACCAGGTCCACATAGGACGCGCGGTTGATCAGCGACATCACCTTGTGCGCACCCAGGCGCTTGGCCAGCATGGCCGAAAGGATGTTCGCCTCCTCGTCGTTGGTCAGCGCGCAGAACACGTCGGTGTTCTCGATATTCTCCTCCAGCAGCAGGGTCCCGTCGGCCGCATCGCCGATCAGCACGACGGTCTTGTCCAGTTGCTCCGACAGGTCACGCGCGCGTTCGGGGTCGCGCTCGATCAGCTTGACCTGATAGCGCCCCTCCAGTGCCTGGGCCAGACGCAGGCCGATGTTGCCGCCGCCGGCCAGGATAATCCGCTTGGCCGGTTTATCCTCGCGGCGCAGTTCACTCATCACCGCGCGGATGTTCTGGCGTGCGGCGAGGAAGAACACCTCGTCGTCGACCTCGATGACGGTATCGCCCTCGGGCAGGATCGGCTTGCCGCGGCGGAAGATCGCCGCCACCCGTGCATCGGCCTTGGGCATGTGCTCGCGCAGCGCGCGCAACGCCTGGCCGACCAGCGGCCCGTCGTGATAGGCCCGTAGCGCCACCAACTGCACCTTGCCGCCGGCGAAATCCAGCACCTGCAGCGCGCCGGGGTGATCGATCAGCCGTTGTATATATTCGGTCACCAGCTGTTCAGGGCTGATCAGCACGTCGATGGGCAGCGCATCCTGATTGAACAGGCGCGGCTTGCACAGGTATTCCGCGGCGCGCACCCGCGCGATCTTGGTCGGGGTGTGGAACAGGGTATAGGCGACCTGGCAGGCGACCATGTTGGTCTCGTCGCTGTTGGTCACCGCGACGATCATGTCGGCATCCTCGGCACCGGCCCGGGTGAGCACATCGGGGTGGGCGGCGTGACCGACGACGGTGCGGATATCCAACCGGTCCTGGAGCTCCTGCAACACGCGGGCATTGCCATCGACGACGGTAATGTCGTTGAACTCGCTGGCGAGATTGTGAGCGACCGAGGCGCCCACCTGGCCGGCGCCGAGGATGATGATCTTCATGTCACTTGCCTTTGGCCTCGATGCCGAGCGACTTGAGTTTGCGGTAGAGGTGGGTGCGCTCCATACCCACCCGCTTGGCGAGCTGGCCGACGCTGCCGCCGGCCTCGGCCAGCTGATGCTCCAGGTAGGCACGCTCGAACTGTTCCCGCGCCTCGCGCAGCGGCAGGTCGAAGGGCAGGGTGCCGACCGCACCGGCGGCCGCCTGCACGCCGAGCGCCGCGTCGACCTCCTGGGCGCTGATCTCTTCGCCGGCCGCGAGGATCAGCAGGCGCTGTACCAGGTTCTTGAGTTCGCGCACATTGCCCGGCCAGGCGTGGTGGCGCAGACGGTTCTGCGCGCCCACGGAAAAATGCCGATAAGGCAGGCCCTCGCGGGTGACAAAAAAATCGGTGTAGTAATTCAGCAGGTCCGGGACGTCCTCGCAGTGCTGCGCCAACGGCGGCACCTGCAGCGGCACCACGTTCAGGTGGTAGTAGAGATCTTCGCGGAACTCGCCCCGCGCCACCGCCTGGGCCAGGTCGCGGTGGGTCGCGGCGATGATCCGCGCATCGATCTTGACCGGCGCGTTGCCGCCCACCCGCAGAAACGAGCGCGTCTCCAGCACCGACAGCAGGCGCGCCTGGGTCTGTTCGTCCATGTCGGCGATGTCGTCCAGGTACAGCGTGCCGCCGTTGGCCTGCTCGAAGCGGCCGTAGATCAGCCGGCCGTCGACCTCGCTGCCGAACAGTTCGGCGGCCGAGGTCTGCGAGGACATCGAACCCACGCCGACCTCGACGAATGGGCCCCGGCGACGTGGACTCTGGGCGTGCAGGTAATGTGCGAAGGTCTTCTTGCCGGCACCGGGCTCGCCGGTGACCAGCACCCAGCTGCTGTGCTGGGCGATGCGCCGGGCCTGTTCGCGTAACCGCTGCATGACCTCGCTGCGCCCGACCGGTTCGGGCACGCCGGTCTCCAGGCGCTTGAGTCCGCGGTTCTCGCGGGCCAGCTGATCCGCCTCCAGGGCCCGTTCGACGGTCAGCAGCAGCTTGGCCAGGGCGATCGGTTTCTCAATGAAGTCGTAGGCGCCCAGGCGGGTGGCCTCGACCGCGGTCTCCACCGTGCCGTGACCGGACATCACGATCACCGGGCAGGGCAGGGCGCCGCCCTCGGACCATTCGCGCAACAGGGTGATGCCGTCCACGTCCGGCATCCAGATATCGAGCAGGATCAGGTCCGGACGCCGGTCGCGGCGCGCCTGGCGCGCGGCCGCGCCGTCCTCGGCGACGCCGACCTCGTAACCCTCTTCTTCGAGGATCTCCTTGACCAGGGTGCGGATGTCGGGCTCGTCATCCACCACCAATATGTAGGCCGCCGGCATATTCGGGTTTGCCCTGGAGTTCAGGTGAATTGGCTGTCGCGGACGCCGGCGGAGTATACCCCTAACGTGCCAGGTTTCGCGCGCCGCCAAGCGCAGGGGCGGACGCCGCCCGCAGGCGCACGCGCACCACCGCGCCGGTGCCGGCGCGGTTTTCCGCCTGGATGATGCCGCCGTGTTCCTCGACGATCTTCTTGACGATCGCCAGGCCCAGGCCGGTGCCCTTGGGCTTGGTGGTCACATAGGGCTCGAACAGATTGTCGAGCATCGCGGCGCTGAAGCCCGGCCCGCTGTCGCTGACCGAGAGCTCGACGGCGGCCTGATCGCCGACGCCGCACAGCCGGGTGGCGACCTGAACGCGGCCGTCGGGCTCGCTGGCGATCGCCTCCAGCGCATTCTTCAGTAGGTTGTGCAGCAGTTGGCGCAGGCGCCCGGCGTCGGCCTCCACCCAGGGGCCCGCGGGATCGAGCGCGGCCTGAATGCTACGGGCCGCACGGCCCTCGCGGTAAAGGTCGAGCACCTCGCGCACCAGACGGTTCAGATCCAGCGCGACGATCTGCAGGTGCGGCGCGCGCGCGTATTCGGAAAACGCGTTGACCATCTCCTTCATGGCCTCGACCTGCTGCACGATGGTGTGGGTGGCGCGGTCCAGGACCTCGGCGTCTTCCGGCGCCATGCGGGGAAGAAATTTGCGCCGCAGGCGTTCGGCCGACAATTGGATCGGTGTCAGCGGATTCTTGATTTCGTGGGCCAGGCGCCGCGCCACCTCGCCCCAGGCGGCGTCACGCTGGGCCTGGATCAGCGCGGTGATGTCATCCAGCACCAGCACCAGTCCGCCGGGCCGGTGTTCGTCGTCGGGCAGGGTCGTGGCCCGGCAGCTCAGCAGCTGGCGGCCGCGGCCACCAAACAGGGTCAGTTCCTCGTTCCACTGCAAGGCCTGATCCCGCTGATGCGCCTGCACCGCCTCCAGCAGCGGCCGCAAAAACGCCTGCCGCTCGACCAGTGCATCGAGACCGAGGCCGGTGCATTCCTGGGGCTCCAGGCCAAGGATCCGCGCGGCGGCGTCGTTGGCCGTGCGGATCTGCAGGTCCGGCGCCAGGCTGATCACCCCGGAGGAGATGTTGGCCAGCAGCGCCGCCAGATAGGTGCGCTGTCCCTCCACCTGGGCCTGGCTGCGGCTGGCCTCGTCGTGCGCGTAGGCCAACCGGCGGGTCATCACATTGAACGATTGCACTAGAAAACCCAGTTCGTCGTGGCCGGTCACCGGCAACTGCTGGCTGTAGTCGCCATCGGCCACCGCGCGCGTGCCCTCGGCCAGGTCGCGGATCGGCGCCACCAGCCAGCGGGCCGCATAGAAGGCACCCCACACCGCCGACAACAGGCTCAACAGCAGCACCAGCGACAGCGTCAGCGTGTAGCTGTGCTTCAGCGGCACCCGCAGATAGGCCAGCTCCTTGTAGCGGGCGAAGGCATCCTGGACCCGGTCGGCCTTGGCATTGAGGCGTTCCGGCACACTGTAGAGCGCCTGCAGGATGCGCGACTCTGCCCCGGGTCCGGCCAGCGGCACCGGGACCACGGCGCGGATGTAGAGCTCGTCGCCGACCGGATCGAGGCCGACGTAGGCCTGGCCCTGTCGGGTCTGCAACAGCGCGGTGTCGGTGGGCCGGTCCGGGACGATCTCGGCCGAGTCGATGCTGCTGGAGGCGATGATCCGTCCGTTTCCGCCGATCAGCGTGAGCTCGCTGGCCCCCGACCGCACGCGCAGATCGAACAGACTCATCGGTGCCAGCGGCGCGGGCACCTCGGTCAGCTCAGCGGCCAGATTCTCGGTCAGGTACAACAGGTCCTTCAGGCGCACATCGAAGGCCGACTGGCTCAGATTCAGGGCGTCCTCCAGCGAGGCCTCGATCTGCACATCGAACCAGCTGTCGATACCGCGCTGGAGAAATTGCAGGGAGAAGTAATACACCACCGTGACCGGCACCACCGCCAGCACCATGAACAGGATCACCAGCCGCGCGGTCAGGTGCGCACCGGCGGCGCGGCGGCGATACTGCCGCAACAGCCAGTAGAGGTTCGCGCCGATCATGCCGATCAGCACGACCAGGCCGAGGGCATTGGTCAGCAGTAACAGGGAATACAGCCGGCCGAAGCGTTCGGAGTTGTGGGTGGCGTCGCTCATCAGCGACAGCGAGACCAGCAGCAGGACGAACAGTGCCAGCATCGGCCAGAGACCCCGGCCGTAGCGCCTCACGGATGCAATTGCCATATGTACCAGGCGCTATCGAGACGCCACTGCTCGGAGGCATAGGCCCACAAGCGAATCGGCGTGGGCAACGCCTCGATCACCAGACCCGCGCGCAGCTTCACCTGATACGGGGCATCGGCCTGCAACAGGCGCCGGTCCAGTAGGGGGAAATCGCGCAACCGGCCCAGCGCGGCCTGAGCCTGGTCCAGGTGGGCGAAGCTCTGGCGCTGGTCGGTGTTCAGGTTGTGGACCACGTAGCGGTCCGACAGGGCGTGGTATTGCAGGCGGTAGCGCTGGCTCAAGGTCGCGACGGTGTCGGGCCAGACCCACTCGCGCGGCCGTTCGACCCGGATCTCAACCTCCAGCACCAGTGGTATGCCGTTTTGCAGGGCCTCCTGCGCGGCCGCGCTGAGCTGGAAGTCGATATCGGCGTCGAGCAGATAGACCGCGTCGCGGAGCCGGGAATCGGCGGCACGCACCTCGAAATAGGGCTCGGCGGCCTGCGCGGCGGCGGGCGGCCACAGCCAGGCGCAGCCGGCCAGCAGCAGCCAGATCGCCGCGCCTCGCGGATGCATCGCCCGATGTCCCTGCATGCCTCAACCATCCTCACGGCATTTGCGCAGCGCCGCGAAATAAAAACCGTCCATGCCGCTGTCATCCCCGGCAGCCGATGCCGCGTCGGCGCCGGGCAGGATCTGTCGACCGTGGTCCACGGCGCGCCCCCACGCGCCCGTCAGGACCTGCTCCCGCGCGTCGCGGCGGCGCTGGAGAAAGGCCGCGATCTGCAGCGCGTTCTCGCAGCGCAACACCGAGCAGGTCGCGTACAACAGCATACCGCCCGGTGCCAGCAAGGGCCACACGGCGTCCAGCAACCGCGCCTGCGTGGCCGACAGCATCGCGATGTCTTCGGCGCGCCGCAGCGATTTGATATCCGGGTGGCGACGGATCACGCCGGTCGCCGAGCAGGGCGCATCCAGCAGGATGCGCTCGAAGGGCCGGCCATCCCACCACGCGGCGGGCGTGCCGGCATCGCCGCACACGACCCGCGCATGCAGATCCAGGCGGCGCAGGTTTTCTTCGATGCGCTGTACCCGCCCGGCGTCGATATCCACCGCAACCAGCTCGGCGAGACCCGGTGTGCGTTCGAGCAGGTGCGCGGTCTTGCCGCCGGGCGCGGCACAGGCGTCCAGGACCCGCATCCCCGGCGCGGCATCCAGCAGTTGCGCGGCCAGCTGCGCGGCACCGTCTTGCACCGAGACCGCGCCGGCCGCAAAACCCGGCAGGCGCTGCACGGCCACCGGCTGCTCCAGGCACAGCCCCTGTTCGGTGAACGGCAGCGGATGATGCGGCATGCCGGCGGCGGTCAGCTCGGCGCAATAGGCCGCCAGCGTGTGCTGGCGGGCGTTCACCCGCACGGCGAACGGCGGGCGCTGGTTGTTGGCGACGAGGATCCGCTCCCAGGCCGCGGGCCAGTCCGCGCGCAGCGCGTCGATCAGCCAATCGGGATGTGCATGGCGTGACGCGACCTGGGCGTCGGCCTGGGCCTCCAGTTCAGCGCGGCGGCGCAGAAAGGCCCGCAACACGGCGTTGACCACCGGCACGGCCCAGCGCTTGCCGGTCGCGCGCACGGCCTCGACGGTGGTATCTACGGCGGCGTGGGTGGGGATGGCCGTGTAGCCCAACTGATACAAGCCGACAAGCATCAGGCAGGTGATGTCCTGGTCCTTGGGCTTGAAGGGGCGCGTCAGCAGCGGCCGCGCCAGCGCCTCCAGGCGCAGCCGCCAGCGCAGGGCGCCATAGGCCAGTTCCTGCACCAGGGCGCGCTCGGGGGGCGCGGCCTGGTCCAGCAGCGGCGGCAGGGCCTGGCTCAGCGAGCGACCCTGTTGCAGCACCTGACACACGGCGCGGCCCGCCAGGCTCCGGGCGCTCGGACTCTGCCGACTCATGCGCGGCCGGCCTTCAAAGCGGCGCGGTGGGGCTGAGGCGTTCCCCGAGCGGCGCCTGACTGTTGCTGAAATCCCCGCCGCTGATGCGCCGTGCGCCGGGCAGCTGCACCTCCAGCAGGCGCAGCGCAGCCACCCCGCAGGCCACATCGACGCCGGCGCGGCCGGCCTGCAGGATCTGGCCCGGTTCGCCCCGCCCGGGGACCACCTCGGCGCGCCAGACGCGCAACACCTGACCGCGGAAGCCGCTCTGCGCCACCGGCCAGGGGTTGAAGGCGTTCACCTGCCGCAGCAGCTCGGCCGCCGGCCGTCGCCAGTCGAGTTCCGCCTCGGCCTTGTCAAGCTTGCCGGCGTAAGTGGTCAGGGCTTCATCCTGGACCGCGCCCGGCAGGCCGCCGCCCAGCAGCGTGTCCAGGTTCGCCGCCAGCAGCCGGCCGCCGAGTTCGGCCAGCCGGTCGTGCAGGTCGGCCGCGGTGTCGGCCGGGCCGATCGGGCAGACGGCCCTGGCCAGCATCGGCCCGGTATCCAACCCGGCCTCCATGCGCATCAGGGTCACGCCGGTCTCGGCATCGCCGGCCAGGATCGCGCGTTGAATCGGCGCCGCACCGCGCCAGCGCGGCAACAGCGAGGCATGCACATTCACGCAGCCCCGCGCCGGCACGGCCAACACTGCCGGCGGCAGCAGCAAGCCGTAGGCCACCACCACCATCAGCTCGGGGGCGTAAGCGGCGAGCGCCGCCTGGTCCGCGGGGTCCTTGAGCGTCGCCGGCTGCTGCACCGGGATGCCGTGTTCCAGGGCCAGCGCCTTGACCGGGCTGGCACGCAGTTTCCGCCCGCGCCCGGCGGGGCGATCCGGCTGGGTATACACCGCGGCCACGGTGTGCCGAGTGGCGAGCAGGGCTTGCAGACTGGGCACGGCGAATTCCGGCGTGCCGGCGAAGACGAGTCTCATGGGGATGCCTGGGGCGCGAGGCCGCGGATCAGCCGTTGCACGTCTGACAGACGCTTAAATCCTGGCACCGGATTCCGCCGGTTCGGGCTCGGGCTCGCCCTGGCGGCGGGACTTTTCCAGTTTTTTGCGGATCCGCTGGCGCTTCAGGGCAGACAGGTAGTCGACGAAGAGCTTGCCGTCCAGGTGATCGATCTCGTGCTGGATACACACCGCCAGCAGGCCGCCGGTTTCCAGTTCGAACGGCTTGCCGTCACGGTCCAGTGCCCGGACCCGGATGTGCTCGGCGCGCTGCACCTTGTCGTAGATACCCGGCACCGATAGGCAGCCCTCCTCCATTTCTTCGGCGCCCTGCCGCTCCAGTATCTCGGGGTTGATGAGCGTCAGCGGCTGATCCTTGGCCTCGCTGACGTCCACCACCAGCAGCCGCTGGTGAACGTCGACCTGGGTCGCCGCCAGACCGATGCCTGGCGCCGCGTACATGGTCTCGAACATCGCATCGATCAGGCGCTGGATGTCCGCATCCACGCGCGCCACGGGCTTGGCCCGGGTGCGCAGGCGGGGATCGGGAAAATGCAGTATTTCGAGCTTGGCCATGTGCTGGTTGTCACAAACGCGTTCAGGGCATTAAAGTAATTTCGCTAAGGTTGCGATAATAATGGAATTCAAGCCCGACTTTCCACAGTTTGTGGGGTAGGGGATTTCGGCTAGACTGCACAGGGCCGAGGGGCGGACAAGTCGACTGCCCTCGGCGCTGGCGGCCGCGCCAACAACAACCGCTGCAAAGGGATGTATATGGCCAACAAACTCCTCGGACCTATTTTAGCCATGCTGCTGGCCGCGCCGGCACTGGCCGATGAGATCGCCCTGAACCCCCGCCACCCCGAGCGTTACGTCGTGGTCGCCGGTGACACGCTCTGGGACATTTCGGAACGCTTTCTGCGCGATCCCTGGCTGTGGCCCGAGGTCTGGCAGATCAACCCGCAGATCGCCAACCCGCACCTGATCTACCCGGGCGACGTGATCAGCCTGGTCTATGTGGACGGCAAACCGCAGCTGCGCCTGGAGCGCGGCGGCCGGCCGAGCATCAAGCTGTCGCCGACGGCCCGCGAGGAACGCATCGACCGGGCGATTCCCAGCATCCCCCTGGATGCCGTCAAGCAGTTCCTGACCCAGCCCCTGGTGGTTGAGAACGGCGAGCTCGACAGCGCACCCTATGTCGTCGAAAGCGCCGACGAGCATCTGATCGTGGGCGCCGGGGACCGGATCTACGTGCGCGGCATCACCGATACCAGTCACGGTCGCTACGGGGTCTACCGGCCCGGCGACAAGCTGATCGACCCCGACACCCAGGAGGTGCTGGGCGTTCAGGCCGTGTACCAGGGGGATGCGACAGTCCAGCGCTTCGGCGACCCCGCCACCTTGTACCTGGAGCGCACCACCCGCGAGATCGGCATCGGCGATCGTCTCAAGCCGGCCGCCGCCGACGACATCCACACCAGCTTTCTGCCGCATGCCCCGGCCAGCGACCTCAAGGGCCGCATCATCGCCGTGCATGACGGGGTGAGCCAGGTCGGCCGCTATCAGATCGTGATCATCAACCGCGGCGCCCGCGAAGGCATGGAGGTCGGCCATGTGCTACGCATCCAGCAGGCCGGTCGGGTGGTCAAGGACACGGTGGCGAAAGACACCGTCACGCTGCCGGACGAGGACGCCGGCCTGCTGATGCTGTTCCGGATCTTCGATAAGGTCAGCTATGGGTTAGTCATGGAATCGACCCGGCCCATTCATGTGCTCGATTACGTCAAGACGCCTTAAGCACCCCTTTCCGCAACGGGCTCGGCGCGGCGGTCCCTGGTGGGCCGCCGCGCCGTTGCGTGCATGAGCGGCGTGCAGGACACGGCGTTGCTGCGCGACTGGCTGGCCGTTCTGCGCGCCCCCGGCATCGGTCCGGTGGCCTTCGGTCGACTGCTGTCGCAGGCGAAGACCCCTGGCGACCTGCTGGCCGCGGCCCGTGACTGCGGCGAACTCGCTCCCGCCACCCGCGCGGCCCTGCGCGCGCCGGACTGGGCGGCGGTCGACCGGGACCTCGCCTGGGCGGAGGGTACGGACAACCACCTCCTGAGCCTGGCCTCGCCCGACTACCCGGCCTTGCTGCGCGAGATTCACGCACCCCCACCGGTCTTGTTCGTGCACGGCAACCGCGCCTGCCTGAACCACCCGCAGCTGGCGATGGTCGGCAGCCGCAACCCCACCCCCGGCGGCGAAGACACCGCCGGCGCCTTCGCCGCGCACCTGGCCCAGGTCGGACTGGGCATCACCAGCGGCCTGGCACTCGGCATCGACACCGCCTGTCACCGCGGCGCCCTGGCGAGCGGGGGGCTGACCCTGGCGGTGATGGGCACTGGCCTGGATCGCGTCTATCCCGCCCGCAACCGCGCACTGGCCCATGAGATCGCCGCCCAAGGCGGCGCGCTGGTCTCGGAATTTCCCGGCGGCACCACCCCGCGCCCGGAAAACTTTCCGCGCCGCAATCGGCTGATCAGCGGCCTGAGCCTCGGCGTCCTGGTGGTCGAGGCGGCGCCGCGCTCGGGCTCGCT
The DNA here is from genome assembly GCA_046260695.1 of Gammaproteobacteria bacterium. Lineage (GTDB taxonomy): Bacteria > Pseudomonadota > Gammaproteobacteria > Thiohalobacterales > Thiohalobacteraceae > JAHJQQ01. Next base: position 4,091 of record JBHEOS010000048.1, on the reverse strand, counting down.
GACCACCGCCCGCCATGCCGTGGAGCAGGGCCGCGAGGTGTTCGCCGTCCCCGGCTCCATCCACAATCCCCTGGCGCGCGGCTGTCACGCCCTGATCCGCCAGGGCGCCAAGCTGGTCGAGACCGCCGCGGACATCCTGGAGGAACTGGGAGGGCTGGGGGACCTGGCTGGGCCCGCGCCCGTACCCGGCCCCCTCTCGCCGGGGGAGGTCCCGGGGACGCCTTCCCCAGAGCATCAGCAACTAATTGATTATATGGGCTTCGATCCCGTGACCGTCGACCAGCTGGTGGTGCGGAGCGGATTGACGACCGCAGCGGTTTCCTCCATGCTCCTGATCCTTGAGCTGCAGGGCCAGGTGAGCTCCCAGGCCGGCGGGCGCTACGTCCGCAGCAAAACGTGAGGCCGAAATGAAAGAAAGTGTGTTGGACGTGCTTATGTATCTCTTTGAAAACTATTACATGGATGAGGAGATTGAGGGCAAGCCCGACCGCGAATCCCTGCACGTGGAACTGCTGGAGGCCGGCTTCCCCCCGAGCGAGGTCAACAAGGCCTTCGACTGGCTGGAAGACTTGGCCGCCCAGCGCGCGGACGGCCAGCCCCCGCACCCGACCGCCCACAGCCTGCGCGTGTTCACCGACCGGGAGACCGAGCACCTCGACACCGAGGGCCGCGGGTTCCTGCTGTTTCTGGAACAGATGGGCATCCTGAACCCCGCCAGCCGGGAGCTGATCATCGACCGGGTCATGGCCCTGAACGCCGAGGACATGGACATCGACCAGCTCAAGTGGATCGTGCTGATGGTCCTGTTCAACGAGCCCGGCCAGGAAGCCGCCTACGCCTGGATGGAAGACCTGGTATTCGACAACGTCGCCGGGACCCTGCACTGACGGACCGGTCACACCCCGTTCACGACGCGCGAAAGCGACCCCGTGCGTCATCCCTATTTATTAGGTCGGCACACCTGCCGCCCCCACCGCCCCTAGCCGCTACCCCATGAGCAAGCACCTGGTCATCGTCGAATCCCCGGCCAAGGCCAAGACCATCAAGAAATACCTGGGCAAGGATTTCGAGGTGCTGGCCTCCTATGGGCATGTGCGCGATCTCGTGCCCAAGGGCGGGGCCGTCGATCCGGGGCACGATTTCGCCATGCAGTACGCGCTGATCGACAAGAACACCAAGCACGTCGACAGCATCGCCAAGGCCATGAAACTGGCGGACACCCTGTATCTGGCCACCGACCCGGACCGCGAGGGCGAGGCCATCTCCTGGCACCTCTATGAGATCCTGAAACAGAAGAAGCTGCTCAAAGACAAGCCGGTGCACCGGGTGGTATTTCACGAGATCACCCAGCGCGCCGTGAAGGAGGCCGTCGCCCACCCGCGCGAACTGTCCATGGATCTGGTCAACGCCCAGCAGGCGCGCCGGGCCCTGGACTATCTGGTGGGCTTCAACCTGTCGCCGTTATTGTGGAAGAAGGTGCGCCGCGGGCTTTCGGCCGGCCGGGTGCAGAGCCCCGCCTTGCGCATGATCGTCGAGCGCGAGGAGGAGATCGAGGCCTTCAAGCCGCGCGAATACTGGACCATCGAGGCCGATCTGCACAAAGACGCGCAGGACTTCGTGGCCAAGTTGACCGAGCTGCACGGCAAGAAGCTCACCCAGTTCGCGATCGCCCAGGCCGACAAGGCGCATGCCGTGGAACGCGAACTGAGCGCGGCCGCCGGCGGCAGGCTGACCGTCCGCGCGGTCGAGAAGAAACAGCGCAAGCGCAATCCCTCGGCGCCGTTCACCACCTCGACCCTGCAACAGGAGGCCTCGCGCAAGCTCGGCTTCACTGCCAGCCGCACCATGCGGGTCGCGCAGCAGTTGTACGAAGGCATCGACATCGGCGCCGGCACGGTCGGTCTGATCACCTACATGCGTACCGACTCGGTGAACCTGGCCGGCGAGGCGGTGGAGGCGATCCGCGCGCTGATCGCCGCCCGCTACGGCGAGGACAATCTTCCGGATGCGCCGCGCCTGTACAAGACCAAGGCCAAGAACGCCCAGGAGGCCCACGAGGCGGTCCGCCCCACGCTGGCCGAGCAGACCCCGGAGTCGCTGAAGGACTTCCTGAATGCCGAGCAGTTCAAGCTCTATGACCTGATCTGGAAGCGCACCATCGCCTGCCAGATGGTCCACGCCACCATCGACACCGTGGGCGTGGATTTCGTCTGTGGCGCAGGCAATCTGCTGCGCGCCACCGGCTCGACCATCGCCCATCCTGGCTTCATGGCCGTGTACCAGGAGAGCCTCGACGACACCCAGGGTGAGGGCGAGGACCGCCTGCTCCCGCCGATGCAGACCGGCGATGTGGTCACGCTGCGGGCGATCCGCCCCGAGCAGCACTTCACCGAGCCGCCGCCGCGCTTCACCGAGGCCAGCCTGGTCAAGACCCTGGAAGAACACGGCATCGGCCGACCCTCGACCTACGCCAGCATCATCTCGACGCTGCTCGCGCGCGAATACGTCACCCTCGACAAGCGCCGCTTCCAGCCCACCGACGTCGGCCGGGTGGTCAGCAAGTTCCTGACCCAGCACTTCACCCGCTATGTCGATTACACCTTCACCGCGTCCCTGGAGGACGACCTCGATGAGGTCTCCCGCGGCGAGCGCGAGTGGATCCCGCTGCTGAAGAGTTTCTGGGAACCGTTCCACGCGCTGCTGGAGGACAAGGAGACCAGCGTCTCGCGCCAGGAGGTCACCACCGAGGCGCTCGACGAGGCCTGCCCCAAGTGCGGCAAACCGCTCAACATCCGCCTCGGTCGGCGCGGCCGGTTCATCGGCTGCAGCGGCTATCCGGAGTGCGACTACACCCGCAACCTCGATGACGCGCAGGGCACCAGCAGCGAACCGGAAAAGGTCGAGGGCCGTCAATGCCCGGAATGCGGCTCGGACCTGCTGATCCGCCAGGGGCGCTATGGCAAGTTCATCGGCTGTAGCAGCTATCCCAACTGCAAGCATATCGAATCGCTGGAGCAACCGGCCGACACCGGCGTGCCCTGCCCGGTCTGCAAGAAGGGTACGCTGCTCAAGCGCAAGTCGCGGGCCGGGAAGATCTTCTACTCGTGCTCGACCTACCCGGAGTGCAAATATGCGGTCTGGAACGAGCCCCTCAACGAGCCCTGTCCGAGCTGTGGCTGGCCGATGCTAACGCTCAAGACCACCAAGCGCCGCGGCACCGAAAAGGTCTGCCCACAGAGCGAGTGCACCTACAGTGAGCCCTCTACCCCCGCCGGCGGCGAGGACTGACGCGCCGTTGAACGGCGCGCCGGTCGCCCATCCCTGGCAGCTGCGCGAGGCCGCCCGCCACCTGCACGCCGGCGCGGTCATCGCCTATCCCACCGAGGCGGTCTACGGCTTGGGCTGCGACCCCCTGGACGCCCAGGCGGTCGCCCGCCTGCTGGCCCTCAAGCGGCGCCCGCTGGCCGCCGGACTGATCCTGATCGCCGCCGACTTCGACCAGC
>JBHEOS010000048.1:0-578 GCA_046260695.1 Gammaproteobacteria bacterium | reverse complement strand
CCGCTGCCCGCGGCGCTGCGGCGCACGGTCTTCGCCAGCTGGCCGGGACCGGTGACCTGGCTGCTGCCGGCCCGCCCGGACGTCCCGGTCTGGCTGCGCGGCCACCACGACAGCCTGGCGGTGCGGGTAACCGCGCACGCCGGCAGCGCCGCGCTGTGCCGGGCCTTCGGCGGGGCCCTGGTGTCGACCAGCGCCAACCCACACGGCCAGCCCCCCGCACGCACCCCCCTGCAACTGCGCCGCTACTTCGGTGACCACCTCGGCTATCGCCTGCCCGGCCCGCTCGGCGGCCGACGGCGGCCCAGCGAAATCCGTGACGGGCGCAGTGGTCGGCTGGTCCGGCGCGGCTAATCCAACACGGTTACTGGCATAACTTCTGCATCCAACAGGGCGGGGCGCCGTGACTGCCGGGATACCGACGCACAGACCCATCCTGTTGATAATCGATAAATTAAATCGCGGTGGCTGGGGCATGGCCGGCGCGGTGGGGGCCAGGTGAAGCTGATGGAATACCGTGAATCGATCGAGCAGACGGCGGAATTCATCCGCCTCGCACTACCCCTGATGACCCGCAATGG
>JBHEOS010000047.1:15994-16457 GCA_046260695.1 Gammaproteobacteria bacterium | reverse complement strand
CCGCTGAGCTGAACGCCAACTTCGCGGTGCTGTCGCCGGTATTGCCCACGCCGACCCACCCGGATGTGCCCGGCATGGGCTGGGACAAGTTTGCCGCACTGGTGCGCGATACACCGGTGCCGGTGTACGCACTCGGCGGCATGAAACCCGAGTTGCTCGACACTGCCATGCACCACGGCGCGCACGGTGTGGGTCTGTTGAGCGGGATCTGGAGGCACGCATGAAACGAGCAAACACCAAGACAAAACCGCCGCGGGTCGGCGTAGTCAAGGGCGGCGACAGCGACTGGAAGGTCATGCAGCACGCCGTTGCCGTAGTCAAAAACTTCGGCGTGCCGCACGAGGCACGTGTGGTCTCGGTGCAACGCACGCCAGATAGAGCCTGTAAATAATTCCGCACGTACGGATCTGTGCGGGGGGTGTCAGGTGACGGGCATTCCTACCGCGACCCGATTTATTTCTTA
>JBHEOS010000047.1:12608-15984 GCA_046260695.1 Gammaproteobacteria bacterium | reverse complement strand
CTGGTTGGCTACTGTATAAATAAATCTCCCCGTTTGTTCAGTTGGCTACTGTTTGTTATCGCAGGATTATTTACAGGCTCGTGGCTGGCTTCAGTCGCGCCCCTTTTTTGAGTTCAGTATAGTTGTGGCCCTGCCAATTCCACGCCGCCACCCGAGAAACTGATATGAACCACATGCCCCAGCCCGCGGCGGAAAAGCCGGTCGACAACTCCCCGGCCTTCGGCACCCATCGCCTCGGCCGCTGGCGCAGCAGACTGCTGCGCACCGCCCAGGGCCAGCCCGCCAGCTGGCTCGGGCGGCGTTTTGCCTTGGTGCTGCGCAAGCTGACGCTCAAGGGTGGTCCCGAGGTGATCGACGCGGAGGTGGAGGGCCTGCGCTACCGGCTGCACATGCGTGACAATGTATCCGAACGAAAACACCTGTTCATGCCGCAGTTCTTCGATGCCTATGAACGCCAGCTGCTGCGCGATGCCTTGCGGCCCGGGGATGTCTTTGTGGATATCGGGGCCAATGCGGGCATCTACAGCCTGACGGCCGCGGCCGCCGTCGGCCCGCGCGGGCGCGTGTTGTCCGTGGAACCCAATCCGCGGATGGTCGAGCGCCTGACCCTGAACCTGTCCCTCAATGGCTTCCAGGATCGCGCGATCCTGGAACAGGCCGCCGTATCCGACACCCCGGGAGAGTTCGAGTTGATCCTGGATGACAGCAACCTGGGAGGTGCGAGCCTGGTCAACCGGCGCTCCGGGCACAGCATCCGCGTGCGCTGCGAGCGCCTGGAGGAGCTCCTGGCGCGGCATGGCATCGAGCGCATCCGCGCCCTCAAGATCGACATCGAGGGCGCGGAAGATCGTGCCCTGGCCCCCTTTTTCGCGAGCGCCCCGCCTTCCCTGCATCCCGACATCCTGATCATCGAGAACTCGCGTCAGGATTGGCAGCAAGATCTACCCGCCATATTCGCCGCGTCCGGTTATATGCTGCTGCGCGAGACCCGCATGAACCTGGTGTACCGGAAGCAGGCGGGCAGTTGAGACAGGTCATGCCCACGCCCCCAGCCACGGAACGCGTACTGATCATCCGCCATGGCGCCTTTGGCGACAGCGTCCGAGCGACGGTGCATTCCGGGATATCCGCGCACACCACCCCGACGCGATGCCCCCTTGCTGCCTTTGGCCGTCACGTAGCGCAGGCTGGCGCGCAGCAGGTGCACGCTGCACAACTGCGCAGGGTCTTGGGTAACGCGAGGGCCGCTGAGCCGCGCCCGGGGTGGATTCCAGATGCCCTCGAAAACCGGGACTAACGACCGTCAGTTATGCCACAGCATCGTCTATAGAAAGACAATCGATGCGACTGTCAGGTTGATTGTTCCCTGACCCTGGTTCTCAAATGCGCGCGCCTTGCCTGTGCCGGCGACCTCTGTGTACCCTAATGTCCCGTCCCGGCAGGCGGCCTGAGGAGATCAACGGCATGCATTCCATCCTCGAATGGATCAAGACCAACTGGAATGAAGAGACCCATCTTGGCCAGGCCAAGCTGGCCGCGCTGGCGGCGCTGATCTTTCTGCTGATCGCCTCGCTGCTGCCCGATTACGGACATGCGCCCGCTGTGCCGGTGCCCGCTGCGACGGTGGAGGGAGGGGAGGCGGTGGCGCGTCAGGCCGCGGCGGCCGAGTCCAGCGCCGCGGCGCGGGTCGCCGAACTCGAGCGCGCGCATCAGGCTCTGCGCGAACAGCTTGCCGCCAAGGACCGGCGCATCGCCGAACTCGAACAGGGGGCGGCCGGTGAGGATGCGGCCCTCGGCACGCTGGAGCTGCGCCTGCAACTCGAGGCCATGCGCGCGACGCTCGATCAACTCCTGAAGAGACTCGAATGAGCCGCTACCCGCTGCTGATTGCCGCACGCAGGCGTTGTGGGCGCGGGTCTTGCGATCAGGGCCGGTGCGCCGGATGAAGCTCGCGATTCTTTCCGACATCCACGGCAATCTCCCGGCCCTGACCGCCGTGCTGGAGGACATCGCGCGCTGGCGCCCGGATCGGGTCGTCGTCAACGGCGATCTGGTCAGCCGCGGGCCCTACAGTCTGGAATGCCTGCGGCTGCTGCAGGCGCAGTTCCCGGATGCGGATTATCTGACCGGTAATCACGAGACCTATGTGTTGCGCTGCGCCGATGAACCGGCCGATCCGGACAGCCCGACGCGCGACATCGACCGCTTCGCGGATTGGACACTGCGCCGGCTCGGGTCGGCGATCGATGAGATCCGTCGCTGGGGCGAGCATATCGATCTGACCGATCTGGAACAGGGCGCCTCGGTGCACATCACCCATGGCTCGTGTCTGGGCAACCGCGACGGCATCTCACCGCGTACCCCGGATGCGGAATTACCCGCCAAGCTCGGCACACCGCGCGATCTGTTCGTCGGTTCGCACACCCACCGGCCGTTGCGGCGGGAGTTCAATGGCACGCTGGTGGTGAATACCGGTTCGGTGGGACAGCCGCTGGATGACGATCCGCGCGCGGCTTACGGCCGCTTCACGCTGCACGGTGGACGCTGGCAGGCCGAGATCGCCCGGGTGGCCTACGATAAGACACAGGCCGAACAGGATTTCGTCGATAGTGGGTTTCTCGGCGAGGCCGGGCCGATGGCCCGGTTGATCTACCGCGAATTGCAGTCTGCTCACCCGCATGTCGGGCCGTGGCGCAACCGTTATCTGGAGGCGGTCAAGGCCCGGCAGACCTCCGTGGCCGAGGCGGTCGAGGCCTACCTGCGCGACCACGCGGTGCCCGGGTCGGCCTAGGCGCCTGTCGGATTTGGGACTGATCGACTGCGCCGGCGGGAGAGTGGCCCCGTTTCCCGATTCTTTTCGTCAAATAGCCACGGCTATTCTCCTCAAATGATCGGAACATGGCCTCACTCCCCCACCGTAGCTCGCTATGATCGCCCAAGTCCGACAGGCGCCTAGACCGCCCGAGCGTGCCGCGCCGCCGGGCTACTGCCGGTAGCCCATGTCGCGGCCGATGGAGCCGCCGAGGATCATGCCGGCGACCGTGGCGATGTCCTTGCCGCGACCCTTGCCCACCTGATTACCCAGCACGCCGCCGACGATGCCGCCGACGATCATCGGCGTGGCCGAGCGGTGGCCGGCCGCGGCCGGCGGGTAATAGGTCGGTTCGTCGTAGTAGCCGCGCGACGGCGCCTCGTAGCGGGCCGGCGCCTCCACGTACACCGGGCGTTCTACCACGACCACCCGCTCGCGCACCGGTTCATGGTAGTGACGGTGTACCACGGGCTTGTGCCGGCGGCCGTACTCGCGGCGGTCGTAGCCGCTGCGGTCGTAGCGGTTGTCGTAGCGGTTGTCGTAGCGGTCGGCGTTGCGCACATC
>JBHEOS010000047.1:0-12598 GCA_046260695.1 Gammaproteobacteria bacterium | reverse complement strand
CGCACATCGCCATAGTAGTGGTTGTGAACCTCGTACTTGTCGGCATGGGCCAGCGGTGCGCCCAGCAGGGTGGCACCGCCCAGGGCGACGGCAAGCAGGATTTTGTTCGTGTGGCGCATGGCGGTTCTCCTTGTGGCTATGGCTCGGACCCGTGCGGCTGAACCCTCAGCGGCGGGGTATCTTCCGAGCGTTGGACACAGGCTAACAGTGCGAATCTGAACGGCGCCTTAACAGCGCGCCGGGCGCCGTGCCTACGACTTGCGGGGCTTACCCAGGCGGGCGAGGGCGCGGGCGTGCGCGGCGGTAAGCGCCTCGCGGGCCGCGGTTAGGGATTGGGGTGAGGCGCTATCGGCCAGGGTTTCCAGGCAGTCCAGGGCCGCCCGGTGATACTCGGCCAGCGCCCGGTGGCTGGGCGCCTCCGCGGGGTGACCGCCGGTGCCTGCGTCATCACGCGCCTCGATCGCGGCCGCCCGCGGGATCATCCGGGTCGCGCCGTCTGCGCTGGCGCGCGCCAGCAGCGGGCTGATCTTGATGTAGTCGTCGCCGCGATAGGCGAAGTGCGCACCGACGGCGAGGCTGGCGAATTTACGGGTGTCCATCGGCGTCCGCAGTAGGTCGTTCAAGAAGGGTCTAGGCGCCTGTCGGACTTGGGGCCGCTCTCCCGCCGGCGCCGCGAACAGTTACCGAACTTTGCGCATGGACCACTAGTCTTCTTCATCCTCGGCGTTGTCGGCCCAAACTTCCTCGTCCTCGCTGTCGAGGATGCCGCCGAAGGTATCCGCCTCCTTGTCCTTGTCCCGCGCCTTGGTCGGCTTGGCGCTGGGCTCGCCCTCGGGGATGTTCAGGGGGCGGACGTTGGGGTGCTTCAGGGCGCGCCTGGCCTCGCCGAAGCCGGCGTTGAGCGCCGCGATCTGGGTGGCCTCGCCGGGCTTCAATTCGCGCAGCTTGGGTTCGACGACCTCCCGCGCATACTCCAGGATCTGGCCGCGCGCGAGATTGAACAGAAACAGCGTTTTGGAATTGCCGGTGTCCAGGTTCTCGTCCCGAATGACCGGGGTGCTCTTGTCACCCGCCTCCAGGTAGCCGTACCAGAGCGCGCCTTTTTGTTTCGATGATCCCGACATTGTGCCCACCTGAATCGCGTTGAGACTGCCTCGTGGTCGCGCCCCGGGGGACGCGTGGCGGAATATTAGCGAGCCGCGGCGATCTGTCCAGAGTTTACGGGCGGGGGACGTGAAAAAAGTTTGCCCGGCGCCGTAGCGAGCTCGGGACGGGGCGGGTCAGCCGCGTAGGCCGAGCGGATCGTCGGGGTCCACGCCGTCCATGAACGGCTTGCAGCGGTCGTTGTTGGTGACCTGATAGACCTTGCCCATCCAGTTGTTCAGGATCGCCTCGGCGGTATCGTGCCAGGTGTTGTCGATATGCGGCAGGATCAGCGTCTCCGGCAGCTCCGGTGCGGGCCGGCCGTCGCGGCGGGCCTGTTCCAGCAGATCCCGGTGTTCCTCCAGCACGGCCTGGGTCTGCGGGGTGAAATAGTGTTCCGGGAACGGCGGGTAGTCGGGGCGCTGGCCGGCGACGTAGCGCAACACCTCGCGCTTGTATTCCTTGAGCAGGCTGATGCTGTCGTATTCGGGGTGGCCCTGGAAGAACACCAGCCTGAAGCCGTCCTGGCTGACCGCGAGGTGCACGCCGGCCGCGGCGCTCTCGGCCAGCACCGGCAGCCCGGCCGCCTCGAATTGGGCGCGGTCGATCTGGTTGAAGCGCGAGTGCGGCACATCGAAGCGCGTGTTCACGCCCATCACCAACGGGTGGCGGCGGTCGGTGACCCGGTGCGAGTAGACCCCCCAGCGCTTGTAACCCAGCGGCCGGCGTTTTTGCGCATAGCGGAACTGCAATACGGCGTGGGTGGCCAGGCACGAGCACAGCGTCGAGGTCACGTTGGCGTAGGCCCAGTCGATCACCTCGATCAGCGGCGCCCAGAATGGCTGCTCGGCCAGCTCGGTGCCCTGCACATTGGCGCCGGTGATGATCAAGGCGTCCAGGCCGCTGGCCTTGATCTGCTCAAAGCTCTCGTAATAACGCTCGACGTGCGCCCGGCCCTCGGCGCCGCGCGCCAGCGCGGTGAGCGTGAACGGGTGCATGTAGAACTGGGCGATCTGGTTGCTCTCGCCGACCAGGCGGAAGAACTGCCGCTCGGTGGCCGCCAGCGCGGTGTCCGGCATCATGTTGAGCAGTCCGATATGCAGTTCGCGGATGTCCTGATGCACGGCCTCGTCGCGCGGCAGGATGGTGCCGCCCTCCCGCTCCAGGCGGGCGAAGGCGGGCAGATCGGAATTGGCTACCAGGGGCATGGCGGTTCACTCTCGTATTAGCGGGCGCAGTCGTCGACGCTCATCCCTGCCGTTCCAGCGCCGATTCGATCAGGCGCATGAAGCCGGGCTCGTCCTGGACCTGGGCGAGTTCGGTGGTGCTGATGGTGTAGCCGTACTGCTGGGCGATCGCCTCGTAACGGGGGATGCGCGCGTAGAACAGGCGCGGGAACATCCAGCGCACGAAATCGTCCGGGTCGATCATGGCCACATAGCGCAGCCCGTGTTCCTGCAGAAAGACCTCCAGCTGCTCGCGCAGGAACGCCGCGCGGTAGTACAGCGGCTTGGGATCGGATTCGGCCCGGCGGATCAGCTCCTGCGCGTCGTCGGCGGTGGCCTGGAGGTACAGGATCAGCGTGTGGCTGGCCAGGGTTTCGAGCGCCTCGGGGTCGTCCAGTTCGCAGACGCTGCCACCGGCGTCGTTGACGAAGTGCTGGTAGCCGTAGATCGTCTGAGCCTTGTGGATGAACTCCGGCACGTCGCGCATGGCAGCGACCTCGGCGAGCCGATGCAGCTCCTGGCGGCGCATGAACTCGGTGAGCCCCAGACCGTCCTGTTCCGGATTGCCGAGCTTGCCGAGGAAGCTCGCCACTGGTTGCAGGTTGTCGACCGTGATGTTGTTGACGATGTAGATCGAATCCGAGCGCAGCAGCTCGCGCAGAAACGGTACCTCCATGGCCTTGTGCTTGATATTGTCCAGGATCGGCTCGTCCAGGTAGCGGGTGCCGATGCGGTAGTCGCCGGAATAATGGAACCAGTTGTGTCTGCGCAGCAGGTTGGACAGGCGCGTCTTGCCCACGCCGGACATGCCCAGCAGGGTGATGCGCTTGTTCGGCCAGGCGCGGAATTGTTCGGCATTCAACTTCACGGGGTACTCCGGGGGCAGGTCCCGCCGGGCGGGCAGGCCGCTTACTATACCGGGCCGGCCGAGGGCGTTGAAGCCGGCGGCGCGACTGTTCAAGGCGGAGAAATTGCTCCATCATCCCCCGGCCATGAGCGACCGCGTGTTTGCCACCGACACCCGTCTGCAGGCCAAGCGCAGTCTGCGCGTGGCGTGGACTGTCGTGCGCCCGAGCCTGGACGAGCCCCTGCCGGCGCGCGATGAAAAACACGTTGCCGGGTGCGTGTGCCGCGTGAACCGCGATGATCTGGAAGATACCGCCGCGCCGGATGCCCTGGCGCTGGCGGCCAGCAGCGGCGCGCTGAGCCGCTTCACCGGCAGGGTGGCGCTGACCTTCTCCTGCGCCTTCTCCGGCGACGGCTCCCACTCCAGGCCCTGCGGCGAATTTCTCGACGCGGGCAGGGCCCTCCGGGACGGGCAGTGAATGCCCGGCGACGCACCCCTGATCCTGTACCTCGACGGCGGGCCCTGCCTGGAGGCGCCCCGCGGCGGGGTGCCGGGACAGCTGCGGGGCCTGTTCGCGCGTCTGGATGCCGACATGGACGCGGGTATCCGGCTCGACGGCGACGGGGTCCCGGCGCCCGACACGGCGCAGCGCAATCGCTATGTGCTGGAGCGGCTGCTCGCGGCGCTGGCCGACGGCGAGCGGGCGCTCGCGCATAGCCTGTTGATCTATCTGGCCGCACGCTAGCCGGGGCTGCGCGCGGTGCGGGTCACCTCCGGAACCTGGGAGGCCGCGGTGGAATTGGATCAGGCGGCGCGCGGCCGTGGCACATATCCTGCTGGGCATTGAGCGTAGACCGGCCACCCGGCCGGTCCCTGCCGCGAAAAGGCCCGCCGATCTCATGGACAAACCGAGCCTCAACCTGGTGGTGGGCGCCAGCCTACAACTGGAGATGCCCCACCCCGACGCTGCGCCCCTGACGGTGACGCTGATCGGCTATGTGCCCGGGCGCAGCATCCTGGTGATGCCGGCGCCGGACGCCACCGGGCCGGACCTGCACACCGGCGATATCTGCGTGGCGCGCTTCGAAAGCGGCGACACGCTGTATGCCTTCAACACCCGGGTGCTGGCCGTGGCGGCGCAGCCGTTCGGCTATCTGCACCTGGCCTACCCGCAGGGCGTACAGGCCGCGATGGTGCGGCGCAGCCCGCGCGTGCCGGTCAACGACGTGGTGATGATGCTGGTCATGGAAGAGGCCGGCCGCAAGCTGTCGGTGGCGTTGGCCGACATCAGCCTGTCCGGCGCGCGCCTGGTGGCCGGGAGCCGCCTCGGCGAGATCGGCGAACGCTTTTCGATCGAGATCCCGCATGTCGGCTCGGGCGGCCCCGGACGGGTGACCTTGCCGTGCCGGGTGCGCTATGTGCGCCAGGAACAGAGCATCAATCCCGGGGGCAAGCGCGTCTATCACCACGGGGTGGAATTCACCGGGCTGAGCCGCCAGGCCCTCGTGTTCATCGAACGCTATATCGGCGATAAGGTGGTCGAACAGCGCGAGCAGGCCGGGCCGGTGGCCTAGGCGCCTGTCGGATTTGGGACTGATCTACGGCGCCGGTGTGAGAGCGGCCCATTGTTCCGAGCCTTTTCGTCAAATAGCGACGGCTATTTTCCTCAAACGATCAAAATAATGGCCTCACGCGCCCGCCTTGCTCACTACGCTCGCCCAAATCCGACAGGCGCCTACTAGCCGTAATCGTCGATACCCCGGGGCTCCTCGCGTTCGGGTTCGTCGGCGATGGGGTTGATCCGTCGCCGTTCCCGTTTGTCGCGCGTATCGAGGATTACCCGTTGTTGGGCCTTGCGCCGTTCGTCGCGGCGCCGCTCCGGGCCCGTGTACTGCGGGCGCGGGGGCGTTTCGGGCGGTGTTGGGGGGAATCCGCTGACGGGCCGGGTGGCGGCGCTCGGCAGCAGGGCGCTGACGGCGCGCGCGATCGGGCTGGTGGTGTTGTCCCGCTTGAGCGATTGCAGGCCGCTGTCGTCGGGGCGCAGATTGATGCTGGTCATCGCGGGTCAGCCTCCCGGCCCGTTGCCATCCCTTCGGCTCAGGCGCGCGCCAGCAGCAGGCTGGCGGTTTCGGTGAATTGCACGCCGGCCTCGCCGATCACCGCGTCGTAATCGAACTGGGCCTCGTCCACGCCGAGCGCCTTCCAGGCCGAGACATCCGCCTTGGCCGTGAGGCTGGGGTGCTCGCAGAACGCGCCCAATTGGGCCCGGTTGGCCAGGTTGTCGGCCAGGTGCACGATGGAGGCCTCCCGCTCCGCGCTCAGGGCATAGCCCGGCATGTGGTGGTAGCAGACCGCCTCCTGCAGGGTCTCCGGGAGCATCCAGGTATTCAGCAGGGCGCCGCCCAGGTCGGCATGGCTGAAACCGAGCTCCGCCAGTTCCGCCTGATGCAGGATGCCCTCGTCGCCGTCGCAGATCAGCAGCAGGTCCGCGGCGGTTTCCGGCATGCGGTTGTAGAGCACCAGGCTGCCGATGTCGTGGAGCATCCCGGCCACGAACAGGCGTTCCGGGTGCAGCACGCGGCACTGTTTGGCCAGCGCCCGGGCGATCAGCCCGGTGTAGATCCCGTGCCGCCAGAAGGTGTCGATATTGACCAGGTTGTTGGGCAGGTTGGAAAAGGACTTGATCGCCGAGACCGCGATCACCAGGCTGTAGAGCTCGCGCACGCCGACGATGGTCACCGCCCGCGAGACGGTGTCGATGCGCCGCGAGAAATTGAAATAGGCGCTGTTGACCAGGCGCAGCAAGCGGGCCGTCAGGCTGGGGTCGCGGCCGATGACCTCGCCGAGTTGCTGGGTCGAGGCATCGTTGGACTCGACCAGTTCGAAGACCTTGACGCAGATATCCGGCGGGGACACCAGATAGCTCACGTCGTCCAAGAGGCTGGCGGCCAGGTCGCTGGCCAGATCGCGGGTGGCATGGGGTTCCGTCAGGGTCATGGCAGGGCCTTATCAGTCGTGGCGGTCGCTATCCCCGCTAGCGGCGGAATCCCGGCGAGGTTGAGGCCGCCCCCGGCGGACCCGCCAAAATTGTGTCATCTCTCACAAAGCGGAAATTTTCCCCGCAGCAGGCCGGCTGGCGCATTAAGAAACCCCCGCGTCTTCCGCCAACCAGGGCAGACTGCCGAGTGTTTCGAGACCTGCCATGAATATCGTCCACCTCAACGAACATGAGCGCACGCGCAAGGGCTTCAGCAGCCAGGAAGCCGTGGGGCTGTTGCGCGAATGCCGCGAACTGACCATCGGCCGCCTGACCGCGGCCCTGGTGCGCATGATGGGCAAGGTGGACGACGCGCTGTTCGAGCTTGCCGAAAAGGCGGAGAACAATGCCGTCCAGAGTCTGTATTTCGACGCCATGCGCGAGGTGCGGCTCAAGCGCGCGAGCATGGAGATCGGTTTCAAGGCCCAGCTGGTGGCGGGCTTCAACCAGGAAATCCGCAAGGAGCGCGAAGCCACCGAGGGCGAGGCGAAGGCCGCGCCGCGCATGGAGGAGATGGATCTGGTCGCGCACGAGGCGTTGGAAGAGGCGCTGGCCGTCGGCAACATGGCCAGCAAGATCAAGGTTGCCTGCAAGGATGAGCTGGGGCTGCTGAATCGGCGCATCGGCTTTCTGCTGAACGATCCCGAGCTGCTGCGGGCGGAGAATCCGATCGGCCCCGAGGTCGTCTGCAATGCCTTCCGGGAGGCCTGCGGCGACGTCGAATCCGGCATCAAGGTCAAGCTGATCATCATGAAGCTGTTCGATCGCTATGTGGTCAGCGAGGAGATGCAGCCGCTCTACCGCGAGGTCAATGCGCTGCTGATCCAGCGTGGGGTGCTGCCCGAGCTGCGCCATGAGGTCAGGCGGACCGCCGCGTCGCGCTCGCATCACGCCGCGGGTGCCGCCCCGGGCGCTGGCGCTGGCGCCGGGGTGGGGTCGGGCGGCGATATCGGCGCCGAAGAGGATGTGATCGCGATGCTCCAGCAACTGCTGCCGGGGGGATACCCGTCCGGCAGCGGTGGGGCCCTGCCCGGCGGTCTGGGCGGTCGCGCCCTGGTGAACACTCTGACCCTGCTTCAGCAGGGCAACAGCGAGTTGGTGCCCGGTGGCATGGGAAATTTCAGCAACGCGGACCTGGTGTCGGGGTCCGTGAATGTCATCCGCAACATCCAGTCCAGCGGCATCGTCGGTCATGCCGGCGCGGTGGACGGCATGATTATCGATGTGGTCGCCATGCTCTTCGACTACATCCTCGATGACGAGAACATTCCCCCTGGCATGAAGGCGCTGATCGGGCGCCTGCAGATCCCCATGCTCAAGGTTGGCATGCTCGACAGGAGTTTCTTTTCGCGGAAATCGCACCCGGCGCGCAGACTGCTCAACCTGATCGCCGAGGCCGCGGTCGGGTGGAACGGGGAACAGGATCAGGCGCTCTACAAGAAAATCGAGGCGACCGTCCAGCGGGTCCTGGCCGAGTTCGAGAGCGATGTCGGCTTGTTCGGCGAATTGCTGCAGGAATTCGAGCGCTTCCTTGGCGACGAGCATGACAGGGCCCGTCATCACGAAGAGCAGTCCGCGCTGATGGTGCAGGGCAAGGAGCGCCTGCGCGCCGCCAAACAGCGGGCGCGGGTCGAGATTGAGCGCCGTTGTCACAGCACGCTGCCGAAGTTCGTGCGGCAGTTTCTGGTCAGTTACTGGCAGAACCTGCTGCTGGTGACCTTGGTCAAGGAGGGCGAAGAGAGTATCGCCTGGAAACGCGCCATGACGACCATGGATAATCTGGTCTGGAGCCTCCAGCCGAAGGCCTCGCCCGCAGAGCGTGACCGCTTGGTGAACCTGCTGCCCAGTCTGCTGCGGGTGTTGCGCGAAGGCATGACGCTGATCTCGATGCGCGAGGATGACTTCCAGTTTTTCCTCGAACAGTTGGCCGCGAGCCACGCCGCGGTCGTCAACAGCGTGCTGCGCGAGGCCGCGGCGTTTGATGACGACCCCCTGGATGAGATGACGGAGCCGGCCGACGCCGACGAGCCCGTGGTGGAAGACAAGGCGGTCGCCACGGCGACCATCCACCGCCTGGTGCAGTCCGGCGATGTCGATGTCGAGGAGATCACCCTGGTTGACGAGGGTATGCCCGCCGAGGTGGAGGCCGACGACGAATTCGTGGAGCAGGCGCGCGCGTTGCGGCAGGGCAGCTGGGTGGAATTCGTGCAGGAGGGTGGCGCGAACCTGCGCGCCAAGCTGACCTGGGTCAGCCCGGTGACCGGCGTGTATCTGTTCACCAATCGCCAGGGCCTGAAGGCCTGCGACAAGACCTTGCCGGGATTGGCGGCGGAGCTGCGCCGCGGCAGCGCGCGCATCCTGGACGATGCGCCCCTGTTCGAGCGCGCCGTCGGCAGCCTGATCGACGGCCTGCGCAAGACCGGGACCGGGCGTTAGTCCGGCGGCAGACGCTCGCGCAGGGCGTCGCGGCTGTACCACCAGTCGCCGTTCACCATCACGTCCAGCATCTTCCCCAGCCGCGGCAGCAGCTCGCCCGGGTCGTTGAGCTGGAGCACCTCGATCCAGGTATCCAGCAGCTCTTGGCCTTCGATGCCGCGGTGGCGCTTGGCCACGCGCGCGAGGATCTGCGCGGTCAGGAAGGTCAGACTTTCATGCGCCGCGCCGGTGGTGCGCAGGTCGGCGATATAGTGCGCCGCCATGGCCGCGACCGCGCCGCCGTCGGAATGGTCCGGGGTCTCATCGACGATGTGGTGCAGGAGCGTGACGCTGGTCTGCGGTTGGATGGGGAAGGTCACCGCCAGCCACACACCGTTGCCCAGGGCCACGATACTTCCGTCGAGTTCCGTGCGGTACAGGATGTCGCAGGCCTCCACGGCCTCCTGCCAGGCCTCCAGCCCCAGGCACTCATCGAACCGGGCACGCGCCAGGTCCCAGGCTTCCTGCGGGCGTTGCAGGCCCAGCAGGGTCTCGGCGATATCCAGCCCCACGCGAATGCGTGCCAACGGCGGGGCGTCCGCCGGCAGTTCGGCCAGCTCCTGCCGGTGCCGATCGAGCAGCCGGGCCAGTTCGGCCTGCGCCTGGCGGTCATCCTGGGCCAGGATCGGCCGGGCCTCGCTGATTTTGGTGATATCGGTCATGGGGTGTCCTGAGGCCAGCGGCCAGGGCGCGGCGCTCGGTCTCGCCGCGAGCCCGCTTTGTACCGAAGCCCGGTCTGGATGACAACCCGCCATGCTACAGGGCCTTGCCATCAAGCCCGGCGCGCGCCGGCCGCAACCCTGATCGGGATAACGGAACAGGGCGATGCCCGCCAGGGATCGGGGACAGCTATGGAATCCACGCGCGACCACGCGGCGCTCACGGCCGAGCAGGACCTGGCGCTGCTCCAGAGCATTCTCGGTGATGCCAAGGCCGGCCGGCTGCGCCTGCCCAGCCTGCCCGATCTCGCCCTCAAGGTGCGCAGCGCGGTCAACAATCCGCGCCGCTCCGTCGCCGACATCGCCCGGCTGGTGCAGTTCGACCCCGCGCTGGCGGCACGGCTGATCCAGATCGCCAACGGCCCGTTGTATCGCGGTAGCAAGAAATTCGACAACTGCCACAGCGCCATCACCCGCATGGGCCTGACCGCGGCGCGCGACCTGGTGGTCGGTTTCACCCTGCGCAACCTGTTCCGGACCCGAACCCCCCTGCTCAGCGAGCGCCTGCAACAGACCTGGGAACACAGTTGCCGGGTCGCCGCGATCAGCAGCGTGCTGGCGCGGCTGACCCCCGGCCTGGACCCCGACCGCGCCCTGCTGGCCGGATTGGTGCATGACATCGGGGTGCTGCCGCTGCTGCAATACATCGAGACGCTGGGGCTGGACATGGACGCCGCGCGGTTGGATGGGTTGATCGTCCGGGTGCGCGGGGCGCTGGGGGTCTTCGTGCTCAAGACCTGGCAGTTCGAGGCGGACCTCGCCGAGATCCCGCTCCAGGCCGAGGCATGGACCCGCGACAGCGGCGCGCGGGTCGATTATGTCGATGTCGTCCAGGTCGCCCATGCGCACAGCCAGTTCGGCCAGGGTGGCCATGCCGGCCCGCCGCTCCCGGAGCTGCGGGCATTCCAGAAACTGACCCTGAGCGCGCTGGGGCCCGGGGGCAGTCTGGAACTGCTGGAGCAATCCCGGCAGGAGATTCAGACGGTGCTGCGGATTCTCCAGGCCTGATCGATTCCCCGGGTGATCCCTGCGGTTCCGGCTGCCGGGGGACCGCCCCGGGTTTGTTGCTACGGGGGCGAGGAATCCGCCGCGATCCTTCCGGTCACGGATCTCGCCGGGGAGCGCTTCTCGGTGACGCTCCGTGCCGGGCTACTGTGCCGGATCTTCACCGCGCTGCCAGTTGCCGGAGCGGCCGCCGCGTTTCTCGCGCAGGCGGATATCCTGCAACACCATGCCCCGGTCCACCGCCTTGCACATGTCATAGATGGTCAGCAGCGCGATCTGCACGGCGGTGAGCGCCTCCATCTCCACGCCGGTCTGGCCGTGGGTCTCGACCGTCGCCGTGCAGCGCACCCCGGCTGGCCGGTCTTCCGGTTGGAGTTCGATCGCCACCCGGGTCAACGCCAGGGGATGGCACAGCGGGATCAGCTCGGCGGTGCGCTTGGCGGCCATGATGCCGGCCACCCGCGCGATACCCAGTACATCCCCCTTTTTGTGATCGCCCTGGCGGATATGCGCCAGGGTCTCCGGCTGCATGCGGATCCAGCCCTCGGCGACCGCGACGCGGTGGCTGGCGGCCTTGTCGCCGACATCGACCATATGGGCCTGGCCGGCGGCATTGAAGTGGGTGAGTTCTGCCATGGTCTGTGGGGGCTCGGTGTGCGGTCCCGGGGCTGTGATAAAATCTGCCGCCATCCAGGCAGCCCCGGGCATCTTAGTGTCCCCATGACCGCTCCGCAAACCCAAACCGCCGTGACCGTGCAGGTGCGTTTCTTCGCCAGCCTGCGCGAGCGTCTAGGGCTGGACGACCGGCGGGTCACGATCCCCGCGGGCGCCAGCGTCGCCGACGTCTGGCGTGCGGCGGTGGGCGACAGCGCCCCGCCGCCCAATACCCTGACGGCCCTGAACCTGGAATACGTCGGGCCGGAGGCCGTGGTCCACGACGGCGACGAGGTCGCCTTCTTTCCGCCGGTGACGGGCGGCTAGCGATGCCCGTCGAAGTCACCGCGCAGCCCTTCGATCCCTGGCGGCGCGTGCAGGCGTACCAGGCCGGGCAGCTCGCGCCGGGCAGTTACGGCGCCAGCGCCGTGTTCGTCGGCACCCTGCGTGAGTTCAACGAAGGCGACGCCGTGCGGGCCATGACCCTGGAGCACTATCCAGGCATGACCGAGCAGCGCCTCGAAGGCCTCTGCCGCGATGCCGCCGCGCGCTGGGATCTGCTCGACACCCTGATTGTGCACCGCGTCGGCGACCTCGTGCCCGACGATCCGATTGTGCTGGTCGCCGTCTGGTCGGCCCACCGCAAGGACGCCTTCGAGGCCAGCCGCTGGCTGATGGAGGAACTCAAATCGCGCGCACCGTTCTGGAAGAAGGAACGGCTGGAAGACGGCGGCGAGCGCTGGGTGGAGAAGAACACCGAGGGGTATTAGCTAGGGCCCGGCTGCGGCGTAGCGGAATCCGGGCTGCCCGTGTTTCGTTGTATGGCGCTTGTGATGCGGGGGATTGTGTCTGCCTGCACGGATCTTCGGAAGCCCGGCTATCCTGCCGGGCTTCCGTTCAGATCACGAAACCAACGCCGTTCAGAAACCCAGCACTGCGCTGACGGTCCACGCATCCAGGTCGTCGTCGGTGATCCGTTCCCACTCGGCCCGGATCCGGAAATTGTCCGTGAACGCGTAGGAAGCGCCGACCCCGAAATGGAAATCACTGCCATCGTCGTCCGCGCTGTCGCTGAATGCCCCGCCGCCACCTGTCCCGGAAGCGCTGGCCTCGCTCTCCCACAAGGCCACGCCGGCCCTGCCGAACAGCTCGAAGCCACTACCCAGGGGCATAAACCCCACCGCGTCGAACGTCCAGGCTGTGGTCACTCTCCTGTGTTGTTGGTTGGTCTCTAGGCGCCTGTCGGATTTGGGCGATGGGTTACACGCCGCCGTCTTCAGAAATTCGGTTTCTGCGCCGCGTCCTTGTACATCTGCACGCTGGCCAGGATTTCCGCCTTGGCCTCCTCCAGGCCGGCCCAGCCCTCGACGCGTACCCACTTGCCCTCGTCGAGATCCTTGTAATGCTCGAAGAAGTGCGAGATCTGTTCGATCAGCATCTCGGGCAGGTCGCGGAAGTCGTGCACCTTGCGATACAGGTTGCAGAGCTTGTC
>JBHEOS010000046.1:16462-16793 GCA_046260695.1 Gammaproteobacteria bacterium | reverse complement strand
TTGGTGCGTTCGAAGACGAACCGGCTGAGCACGTCGTTGTCGCGTTGCTTCATGCCCTGTTGCCCGGACGCGCTGACCGGGTCACGCGTCTGCCAGATGCTTCTTCAGCAGCTCGTTGAGCTGGGCCGGGTTGGCCTTGCCGCCCATGGCCTTCATGACTTGGCCGACGAAGAAGCCGAGCAGCTTCTCCTGGCCGGCGCGGTAGCCTTCGACCTGCTTCGGATTCCCATCCATGACTGTGCGGATCGCCGCCTCGATGGCCGCGGTGTCGGTGACCTGCCGGAGGCCCTTTTTCTCGATCACGGCATCGGCATCGCCCTCGCCGGCCCAC
>JBHEOS010000046.1:0-16452 GCA_046260695.1 Gammaproteobacteria bacterium | reverse complement strand
GCCTCGAACACCTCCTTGGCGAGCTTGCCGGAGAGGGTGTTGTCGAGGATGCGTTGGAGCATGCCGGCGAGCATGCCGGCGGAGACCGGCGAGGCGCCGATCTCCTTGTTCTCCTTGTTCAGGAAGCCGGACAGGTCGCCCATCACCCAGTTGGCGCACTGCTTGGCCTCGCCACCGACCGCGGCGACGACCGCCTCGTAGTAGTCGGCCATCTCGCGGGTCGCGACCAGCACGCCGGCGTCGTAGGCGTTCAGGCCGTACTGGTCCATGAAGCGCGCCTTCTTGGCATCGGGCAGTTCCGGCAGGGTGCCGCGCACGGCCTCGATGAAGGCGGCGTCGAGTTCCACCGGCAGCAGGTCCGGATCGGGGAAATAACGGTAGTCGTTGGCCTCCTCCTTGGCGCGCATGGAACGGGTCTCGTCCTTGTTGGCGTCGTACAGGCGCGTCTCCTGGATCACCTTGCCGCCGCCCTCGATCAGCTCGATCTGGCGCGCGACCTCGTAGTGGATGGCCTTTTCGACATAGCGGAAGGAGTTCAGATTCTTGATCTCGGCGCGGGTGCCGAATTCCTGCTGGCCCTTCGGCCGCACCGAGACATTGGCGTCGCAGCGGAACGAGCCCTCCTGCATGTTGCCGTCGCAGATCTCCAGGTAGCGCACCAGGGTGTGGATCTTCTTCATGTAGGCGACCGCTTCCTTCGCCGAGCGCATCTCCGGTTCGGAGACGATCTCCAGCAACGGGGTGCCGGCGCGATTCAGGTCGATACCGGTCTGGCCGTGGAAGTCCTCGTGCAGGGACTTGCCGGCGTCCTCTTCCAAGTGCGCGCGGGTCACGCCGATGCGCTTGCTGCTGCCGTCGTCGAGTTCGATGTCGATATGTCCGTGCTGCACGATGGGCAGTTCGTACTGGCTGATCTGATAGCCCTTGGGCAGGTCGGGATAGAAGTAATTTTTGCGCGCGAACACCGAGCGCTTGGCCACCGTCGAGCCGGTGGCCAGACCGAACTTCGCGGCCATCCGCACCGCCGCCTCGTTCAGCACCGGCAGCACACCCGGCAGGCCGAGGTCGACCGCGCAGGCCTGGGTGTTCGGCGCCGCGCCGTAGGCGGTGGCCGCGCCCGAAAAGATCTTGCTCTGGGTCGCGAGCTGCGCGTGGATCTCAAGCCCGATGACTGTTTCCCATTCCATCCTGAATGCCTCTAAACGCAAAGGCGCCGAAGGCGCGCAAAGGAAAAACCCATGTTTGTGAAAAGTTCGCCCCTGACGGGCTGCGCCAAGGACGGGGTGACGCGCCCTCAGACAGCCCCTCACCCCACCCCTTTTCCTGCGCGGGGAGGGGCAATCCACACCACACCATTCTTTCAAGACTTTCCTTCGCGCGCCTTCGGCGCCTTCGCGTTGAAAAGGTCTTATTCAAACCCCACCGGCACGCGCCGATGCCAGTCGCTCACCTGTTGATACTGGTGCGCGACATTCAGCAGGCGCGATTCGTCGAAGTAATTGCCGATCAGTTGCAACCCCACCGGCAGGTCGTGGGCGAAACCGGCCGGGATCGACATGCCAGGCAGACCGGCCAGATTCACGGCGATGGTGTAGATGTCAGACAGATACATCGTGACCGGATCATCGACCTTCTCGCCGAGCTTGAAGGCCACCGTCGGCGAGGTCGGTCCGGCGATCACATCGACCTTCTGGAAGGCCTGCCGGAAGTCTTCGGCAATCAGCTGCCGCACCTGCTGCGCCTTGAGGTAATAGGCGTCGTAATAGCCGGCCGACAGCGCGTAGGTACCGATCATGATCCGGCGCTTGACCTCGGCGCCGAAGCCCTCGCCGCGCGAGCGCTTGTAGAGGTCTTCGAGGTCGCGCGGATTCTCGCAGCGGTAACCGAAGCGTACGCCGTCGAAACGCGACAGGTTCGATGAACACTCGGCCGGCGCGACCACATAGTAGGTCGGCACGGCCAGACCGGTGTTGGGCAGGGTGATCGCCACCGGCTCCGCGCCGAGCTGCTTCAGGGCGTCGATAGCGGTCTGGATCACCCCGCCGACGGCCGGGTCGAGGCCCGCGCCGAAGTATTCCTCGGGCAGCCCGACCCTGAGGCCCTTCAGGCTGCGGCCCAGGGCCGCGCGATAGTCCTCCACCGGGCGCTCGACGCTGGTGGAATCGCGCGCATCGAAGCCGGCCATGGCCGTCAGCATGATCGCCGCGTCCTCGGCGCTGCGCGTCATCGGCCCGGCCTGGTCGAGGCTGGAGGCGAAGGCGATCATGCCGTAGCGCGACACCCGGCCGTAGGTCGGCTTGAGTCCGGTCAGCCCGCACAGCGCGGCCGGCTGGCGGATGGAGCCGCCGGTATCGGTCCCGGTCGCCGCCGGGCTCAGGCGCGCGGCCACCGCGGCGGCGGAACCGCCCGAGGAACCGCCGGGCACCGTGTCCAGACCCCAGGGGTTCTTCACCGGGCCGTAGAAACTGGTCTCGTTGGACGAGCCCATGGCGAATTCGTCCATATTGGTCTTGCCGAGCATCACCGCGCCGGCGTCCGCGAGCTTCGCGGTGACGGTGGCGTCATAGGGCGCGATGAAATTGTCGAGCATCTTCGAACCGCAACTGGTGCGGACACCGTCGGTGCAGAAGATGTCCTTGTGCGCATAGGGGACGCCCAGCAGCGGGCCGGTCTCGCCGCCGGCGATCCGCGCGTCGGCCGCGCGCGCCTGGGCCAGGGCGGCCTCGGCGGTCACGGTGACGAAGCAGTTGAGCCCGGGATTGAACCGCTCGATGCGCGCCAGGCAGTCCTGGGTAAGCTCCTCGCTGGAGAACGCCTTCGCCCTCAGGCCCTCGGCCAGTTCCGCTATGGTCTTGTGATGCATGGTGATTGGATTCTCTGTGATGGGGGTCTCTGGGGCGCCGCAGGCGCCGCCTAGTGTGAGCCGCCCGGGCGCCGGGAACCCATGCGGACCGGACAAGGGATCGGTTTGAGGTCTCCGCGCGGGCGGACGGCCAACCCAGACGCTACTCGATGACCTTCGGCACCAGGTACAGGCCGGCCTCGACCTTCGGGGCGTGCGCCTGGAATTTGTCGCGCAGATCCGACTCGGTCACGGCATCCTGGCGCAGGCGCTGGCGGGTATCCAGCGGGTGCGCCATCGGTGCCACGCCGCTGCCGTCCACCGCGCTGAGCTGTTCGACGAAGGCCAGGATGCTGGACAGGTTGCGCGCGTACGCCGGCACGTCCTCGGACGCAATACCCAGCCGCGCCAGATGCGCGATCTTCTCCACCTCGGAAGCAGCCAAAGCCATAATGGTTCCTCAACGCGTGACGGGGCCAGCAAAGCGCGAAAACTAGCACACTTGGCGCCTTGCCCAAAGCCCCTAGAGGTTGCTAAATTACGCGTCATCTCCGCCAAGGTCACCGCACCCATGTTTGGTTTCAAGCGCCTGCTCGGCATGTTCTCCAACGATCTGTCGATCGACCTGGGGACGGCCAACACCCTGATCTATGTGCGCGGCCGTGGCATCGTGCTCAACGAACCCTCGGTCGTGGCCATCCGTCAGGATCGCGGCCCCGGCGGTCCCAAGAGCATCGCCGCGGTCGGCCTGGAGGCCAAGGCCATGCTCGGGCGCACGCCGGGCAACATCACCGCGATCCGCCCGCTGAAGGATGGCGTGATCGCCGACTTCACCGTGACCGAGAAGATGCTCCAGCACTTCATCCATAAGGTGCACGAGGGCCGGGTGTTCCGGCCGAGCCCGCGGGTGCTGATCTGCGTGCCCTGCGGCTCGACCCAGGTGGAACGCCGGGCCATCAAGGAATCCGCCGCCGGCGCCGGTGCCCGCGAGGTGTATCTGATCGAGGAGCCGATGGCCGCGGCGATCGGCGCCGGCATGCCGGTCGACGAGGCGCGCGGCTCGATGGTGCTGGACATCGGCGGCGGCACCTCCGAGGTCGCGGTGATCTCGCTCAACGGCATCGTCTACTCCGCCTCGGTGCGGATCGGCGGCGACCGCTTCGACGACGCCATCGTGAACTATGTGCGCCGCAACTACGGCACGCTGATCGGCGAGGCCACCGCCGAGCGCATCAAGCACGAGATCGGTTCGGCCTTCCCCGGCAACGAGGTCAGGGAGATCGAGGTCAAGGGCCGCAACCTGGCCCAGGGCATCCCGCGCAGCTTCACGCTCAACAGCAATGAGATCCTGGAGGCCTTGCAGGAACCGCTGTCCGGGATCGTCGGCGCGGTCAAGACGGCGTTGGAACAGACCCCGCCGGAACTCGGCTCCGACGTCGCCGAACGCGGCATCGTGCTGACCGGCGGCGGCGCGCTGCTCAGGGATCTGGACCGTCTGCTGATGGAAGAGACCGGCCTGCCCGTGGTGGTCGCCGAGGACCCGCTGACCTGCGTCGCCCGTGGCGGCGGCCGGGCGCTGGAGGTGATGGACGAGCGCGGCGGCGAAGTGTTCTGCGTCGAATAGCCGGCGACGCCGCCGGCCGCACGGTCTCCGCCACGCCCCGCTTGAAATAGAGGCCGATCATCAAGCTCCTGTTCACACAAGGTCCCTCGATCACCGCGCGCCTGGTGGTCCTGGTACTGGTCTCGGTCATCCTGATGACGGTCGATCACCGGCAGCGGCACCTGGACGCCCTGCGCGGCGGTCTCTCGGTCGCCCTCTATCCGATCCAATTCCTGATCAACCTGCCCAACACGGCCGGCGGCTGGCTGCAGGAGTCCTTCGCGACCCGCCGCACCCTGCAAGAAGAGAACGCCCGCCTGCACGCCCAGCACCTGCTGCTACAGGCGCGCCTGCTCAAGTTCGAGGCGCTGGAGGCAGAGAACCTGCGCCTGCGGGAACTGCTGGAATCCTCCTTCAAGGCCGGCGACCGGGTACTGATCGCGGAGCTGATGGCGGTGGACCTCGATCCCTACCGCCACGAGGTGCTGCTGAACAAGGGCACCCGCCGGGACGTCTATGTCGGCCAACCGGTGCTGGATGCCCACGGCGTGATGGGGCAGGTGATCCAGGCGACGCCCTATACCGCCACGGCCATGCTGATCACCGACCCCGCGCACGCACTCCCGGTGCAGGTCAACCGCAACGGCCTGCGCAGCATCGCGGTCGGCATCGGCTCGCTGCGGGAGTTGTCGCTGCCGCACATCCCGAACTCGGCGGATATCCGCGTCGGCGACCTGTTGGTCACCTCCGGCCTCGGCGGCCGTTTCCCACCCGGCTACCCGGTGGCCGAGGTGATCAGTGTCACCAGCGATCCCGGTCACACCTTCGCCCAGATCACCGCCCGGCCGCTGTCGCACCTGGACCGCAGTCGCGAGGTCCTGCTGGTCTGGCCGCCCGCGGCCCCCGGAACCGCGGCCGACGACGGGCCTCTGTCCCCGAACGCCCCGGGCACCGACGGCGCCGCCACCGCGCCGGCGACGCCATGAACAGCCTGGTTCAACGCCGCGGTGGCGGGGTCATCCTCCTGACCGTGCTGGTGGCCTTTGTGCTGACCAGCCTGCCGCTACCCGAGGTGTGGCGGCCGCTGCGGCCGGACTGGGTGCTGCTGGTGCTGATCTACTGGTGCATGGCGCTGCCGCACCGGGTCGGGGTCGGGGTCGGCTGGCTGGCCGGGCTGTTCACCGACGCCCTGACCGGCCTGCTGCTCGGCCAGCACGCCCTGGCCTACTGTGTGGTGATCTACCTGACCTTGAAACTGCATCAGCGGCTGCGCCTGTACCCGCTCTGGCAGCAGTCGCTCAGCGTGCTGGTCCTGCTGGCCCTCGGCCAACTGCTGCTGTTGTGGATCAACGGCATGGTCGGACGGCCGGGCCATGCCTGGGCGTATTGGGCGCCGTCGCTGCTCGGGGCCCTGCTGTGGCCGTTGCTGTTCACCGTCCTGCGCGGGCTGCGCCGCGCGTTCCACGTGCTATGAACGGTCTTGTCAGACCGTTCGGCGTCCGCGGCCAATCCGTCAGCAAGCGCTCAGCGTAGCCGCCGTCACCATGCCCCGCCCCCAGAACACCTTCAAAGACAGCCTGCAGGAAAGCCGCCTGTTCCTGGGCCGCGCGATCGCGGCGCTGCTGATCAGCGGCCTGCTGATGGTCGCGCTGGTCGCGCGGCTGGCCTGGCTCCAGGTGACGGCGCACGAGCATTTCCGCACCCTTTCCGAAAACAACCGCATCAAGCTGCAACCGATCCCGCCCAACCGGGGCCTGATCTACGACCGCAATGGCGTGCTGCTGGCGCAGAACCTGCCCTCCTACCGCCTGGAGCTGATCCCCGAGGATATCCAGGACCTGGACGCGACCGTCGCGGCCCTGGCCGGCCTGGTGCAGATCTCCGACTACGACCGCGAGCGCTTCGACCGGCTGCGGCGACGGATGAGCCGCTTCGAGGGCGTGCCGCTGCGCTTCCACCTGAGCGACGAGGAGGTGGCCAGTTTCGCGGTCAACCGGCACCGCTTTCCCGGCGTGGACGTCCAGGCCGGCCTGGCCCGGCACTACCCGATCGGCGCCCACGGGGCACACGTCGTCGGCTACGTGGGGCGCATCAACGAAGACGATTTGCAGGCCATCGACGTCGCCAACTACCGCGGCAGCACCCACATCGGCAAGGTCGGCATCGAGAAGACCTACGAGGCGAGACTGCACGGCCAGGTCGGCTACGAACAGGTCGAGACCAATGCCCAGGGGCGCGTCCTGCGGGCGCTGGCGCGCCAAGCCCCGGTGCAGGGCAGCAGCCTCTATCTGAGCCTGGACGCGCGGCTGCAGCAGGCCGTCGAACAGTCCTTCAGCGATTTCAACGGCTCGGCGGTGGTCATCGACACCCGCACCGGTGAGGTGTTGGCGCTGGTCAGCGTGCCCGCCTATGACCCCAACCCCTTCGTCAACGGCATCGACCACAAGGACTACCAGACACTGCATGAGAACCCGGATCAACCCCTGTTCAACCGGGCGCTGCGCGGCCAATACCCGCCCGGCTCGACCCTCAAGCCCTTCGTGGCCCTGGCCGGCCTGGAGACCGGCACCACCGAGACGCACAGCCGTACCTACTGCCCCGGGTTCTACAGCCTGCCGGGGAGCACCCACCGCTACCGCGACTGGAAGCGCGGCGGCCATGGCATGGTCGACCTGAACCAGGCCATCGCCGAATCCTGCGATGTGTATTTCTACGATCTGGCCCGCTCGCTGGGGATCGACCGGCTGCACGATTTCCTGGCCCCGTTCGGCTTGGGCGCGCGCACCGGCATCGACCTGGTCGGCGAGTTGCCCGGCCTGCTGCCCTCCAGCGCCTGGAAGCGCGCCGCCCGGGGCGAGGCCTGGTATCCGGGCGAGACCCTGATCAGCGGCATCGGCCAGGGCTTCAATCTGACCACCCCGTTACAACTCGCGGTGGCCACGGCCACGCTGGCGAACTACGGTGAATTCCACACCCCGCACCTGGTGCAGACCGTGCGCGATGCGGACGGCAACCTGAACCCCATGCCGCCCCTCCCCACGCGCAACATACCCCTGGTCGACCGCGAGCACTGGGCAGAGGTCATCCGTGCGATGGTCGCGGTGGTTCACGGCGAGCGCGGCACCGCCCGCCGCATCGGCACCGGTATCGACTACCAGATCGGCGGCAAGACCGGCACCGCCCAGGTGTTCGGGCTGCGTCAGGAAGAGGAATACGACGCCACCAAGCTCGAGCGCCGGCTGCACGACCACGCCCTGTTCATCGCCTTCGCCCCGGCCGACGCCCCGCGCATCGCGGTGGCCGTGGTGGTCGAGAACGGCGGTTCCGGCAGCGGCACGGCCGCACCGATCGCGCGGCAGATCCTGGACCGCTACTTCGAGGACTACCCGCTGTGAAATTCAACGCCGAGATCAATCCGGGTTCCGGCACGCGGCGCAGTTGGCTGCATCGACTGCACCTCGACGGGGCCCTGCTGCTGGGCCTGATCGCCGCCTCCGGCCTCGGGCTGATCGTCCTGTACAGCGCCTCGGGCGGCAGCCTGGAGGTGATGGAACGCCAACTGCTGCGTCTGGCGCTGGCCTTCGCGACCCTGGCACTGATCGCGCAGATCCCGCCGCAATACCTGTTTCGCTGGGCCCCCTGGCTGTTCGGGGCCGGGGTGGTCTTGCTGGTGGCGGTGCTGGTGGTCGGCGACATCGGCAAGGGCGCGCAGCGCTGGCTGGACCTCGGCATCCTGCGCTTCCAGCCCTCCGAGATGCTCAAGCTGACCGTGCCGATGATCCTGGCCTGGTATCTGGCCGACGCGCGCCTGCCGCCCGGCCTGGGCCGGCTGTCGATCGCCGCGCTCCTGATCCTGGTGCCGACCCTGCTGATCGCCAAGCAGCCGGATCTCGGCACCGCCGTGTTGATCGCCAGCGCCGGATTCTTCGTGATCTTTCTGGCCGGGATCGCCTGGCGGCTGCTGATCGGACTGGGCGCGCTGCTGGCCGCCGCCGCGCCGGTGCTGTGGTATTTCATGCACGATTATCAGCGCCAGCGCGTGCTCACCTTCCTCGACCCCGCGCAGGACCCGCTGGGCGCCGGCTACCACATCATCCAGTCCAAGATCGCCATCGGCTCGGGCGGCCTGTACGGCAAGGGCTGGCTCAACGGCACCCAGTCCCAGCTGGAATTCCTGCCCGAACGTTCCACCGACTTCATCTTCGCGGTGCTCGGCGAAGAGTTCGGGCTGATCGGCATCCTGATCCTGCTCGCCACCTATGCCTTCATCGTGCTGCGCAGCGTCTACATCGCGACCCAGGCCCAGGAAACCTTCACCCGCCTGCTCGGCGGCAGCCTCGCGTTGACCTTCTTCGTCTATGTCCTGGTCAACACCGGCATGGTCACCGGCCTGCTGCCGGTGGTCGGCGTGCCGTTGCCACTGATCAGCTACGGCGGCACCTCGATGGTGACCCTGATGGCCGGTTTCGGTATCCTGATGTCCATTCACACCCACCGCAAACTGCTCACCACCTGAGCCCAGGATCTCCCATCATGCCGCACCTGACCGATTTATCTTCCCGCGCGCTGCGCAGCCTGGCCGTACTGTTGGCGTCCTGGCCGCTGCTGGCTGGCTGCGCGACTGCATCCAGCACAGGCGAGGCGGCCCATTACGCCGCCCACCCGGAGGCCGCGCAGTTCATCGCCGACATGGCGCAGCGCCACCAGTTGCCGCCCGCCGAGGTCAAGGCCCTGCTCGCCCAGGCGGAGAAACAGCAGAGCATTCTCGATGCCATCGCCCGCCCGGCCGAGGCCAAGCCCTGGCGCGACTACCGGCCGATCTTCGTCACCCGCGCGCGCATCGACGGCGGCGTGCAGTTCTGGGCCGCCAACGCCGACATCCTGCGCGACGCCGAGCGCGAATTCGGCGTGGATGCGCGGGTGATCGTCGCCATCATCGGCGTCGAGACCCGCTACGGCAGCAACACCGGCCGCTACCGTGTGCTCGATGCGCTGGCCACCCTGGCCTTCGATTACCCGCCGCGCGCGAGCTTTTTCCGCGGCGAGCTGGAAAATTATTTATTGCTGGTGCGCGAGGAACACGTCGATGCGCTGACCGCCCAGGGCTCCTACGCCGGCGCCATGGGCCAGGGCCAGTTCATCCCCAGCAGCTACCGCAACTACGCCGTGGACTTCGACGGCGACGGCAAACGCGACCTGTGGAACAGCCCGCGCGACATCCTCGGCAGCGTGGCCAACTACCTGAAGGTGCACGGCTGGCAGCTCGGCGCGCCGGTGGTCGCCCGCGCCAGCGTCGAGGGCGAGGGCTATCGGGCACTACTGGAAAAGGGCGTGAAGCCGCATATGCAACTGCGCGAGCTCGCCCAACATGGCGTGCGCGCCGACACGAACGCCGATCCCGGGACCGAGGTCGCGCTGATTGAACTCGACGGCGCCGACGGCCTCGAACACTGGGTGGTATTCAACAATTTCTATGTCATCACCCGCTACAACCGCAGCCAACTGTACGCCATGGCGGTACATCAGTTGAGCGAGGAGATCGCCGCGGCGCGGCGATAGCCAGACATGAGCACCGCGAAAGATACACTGCAAAAGGCCCAAGGCCTGGCCGATAGTATGTCCATGCATACGCTGAAACAGACATTGCGCAACGGACGGCTGCACGGCCTGCTGCTGATCGCCCTGGTGCTGAACGGGTGCAGCGACACACCGAGCCCGCGCGCCGATCGCGACGGCTACCCCGACCGGCCGCCCGCCGACGTGCTGTCCGTGCCCGATGCGGTGCCGCGAGTGGAGCCGTACAGCCGCTACGGAAACCCCTCCGAATATGCAGTATTCGGGCGGCGCTACCGGGTGGCATCGAGCAGCGTCGGCTACGTCGAGCGCGGCACCGCCTCCTGGTACGGCACCAAATTCCACGGCCGGCGCACCTCCAGCGGCGAGCCCTACGACATGTACGCCATGACCGCGGCGCACAAGACCCTGCCCCTGCCGACCTACGCGCGGGTCACCAACCTGCGCAACGGCCGCTCGGTGGTGGTCAAGATCAACGACCGCGGGCCGTTCGCACACAACCGCATCATCGACCTGTCCTACACCGCCGCCGCCAAGCTCGGCATCCTCAGCGACGGCACCGGACAGGTCGAGGTGCGCGCCCTCGACCCGCGCCGGCCGCAGGACAGATTGGCGGGCCCCGCCACAACCAGACCGACGGCCGCAAGCCCAGTGGGCGACGCAGCCGCCGTGTATTTACAGCTCGGGGCCTTCCAACGGCGCGACAATGCCGAACAGCTGCGCAGCAAGCTGCAGGACGCGCCGCTCCCCGGGCTGCACATCAGCGAGGGCCTCAGCAACCAGCGCCCGGTGTACCGGGTGCGCGTCGGGCCGCTGGCCGGACTCGACGCCGCCGACCGCCTGGTCGAGACGCTGGGCCGCTACGGCATCACCGACCCGCGCATCGTGACCGATTGACCCGGGGCGCGGACGTATGCACATCACCACCACCCTGCTGTCGCGTCTGACCCGCCGCCTGCGACCGTGGCTGGCGCTCGTCTTGCTGGCCCTGCCATTCACCGCCTCTGCCGCCCGCGACGAACCCATGACCGAGACCCGACACCTGCTGATCATCGGCGCCTCCTACGCCGGGGAATGGGGCCAACCGGAACTCCCGGGCTACCGCGTCACCAACCGGGGCGTCGGCGGCGAAGAGAGCTGGCAGGTCGCGGCGCGCTTCGCGAACGACGCACTGGGCGAGAAACCCGATGTCGTCCTGATCTGGGGCCACATCAACGACATCACACGCACGACGCCCGACCAGTACGCCGCCGCCGTGGAACGCGCCAAGGCCAGCTACCGCCAGATGCTGGCCCAGGCACACGCCGCCGGGGTGCCGGTGATCCTGGCCACGGAAATCACCTGGACCACCGCGGTCGGCTGGCGCGACTGGCACCGCGCGGCCCTCGCCTGGCTGCGCGGCAAGGAAAGCTATGCGCAGCAGATCAACCGCGAAGTGAAAGCGATCAATGCCTGGCTGCGCGAACGGGCCGCGGCGGAAGGCCTTCCGCTGCTCGACTTCGAACAGGTGGTGGACGACGGCAACGGCGGCCGCAAACCCGAATTCACCCGGGATGACGGCAGCCATGTCACGCCCGCAGGTTATGCCGCCCTCACCGAGTACGCACGGGCACGCCTGACCCGTTGACGGCTGCACCGCCCACGCCGCCGCGCATTGCAAATCCTGCGGCAGACCCGGAGAATGGCCCGCGTCAAACGCCCTGATCCCTTGTCCCGCAGCACTGCTGCCGGGAACCGGGGGGGCGCACCCGATGTCTATCCCGCCAACGCTGCCGGTACCCACGACTGATGCGACGCCTTCACGTCTTCCTGCTATGCCTTATCACGAGCCTGCTGCCTGCCCTGCCGGTCGCCGCAAACGACCTGCCCGTGCCGCAGGCCGCGGCCAGTGCCCTGCCCATCCCCAAGCCGCCGGCCATCGCCGCGCGCGGCTATCTGCTGGAGGACTTTCACAGCGGGCAAACCCTGGCCGAGGCCAACGCCGATCAACGTCTGGAGCCGGCCAGCATCACCAAGGTCATGTCCGCCTACGTGATCTTCAAGGAGCTCGCCGCCGGCAAGATCCAGTTGAGCGACATGGTGACCATCAGCGAACGCGCCTGGCGCACCGAGGGTTCGCGGATGTTTGTCGAGGTCGGCAAGCAGGTCTCCGTCGAGGAACTGCTGATCGGCATGATCGTCCAGTCCGGCAACGACGCGACCGTGGCCCTGGCCGAACACATCGCCGGCAGCGAGGAGGCCTTCGCCGCCTACATGAACCGTTACGCGCAACAACTGGGCATGACCGGCAGCCATTTCATGGACGCCAGCGGCCTGCCGCACCCCGAGCACTACATGACTGCGCGCGACATCGCCCGGATGGCCCGCGCCGTGATCGCCGAGTTTCCCGACTACTACACGTGGTACTCGCAGAAGGAATACACCTACAACGGCATCCGCCAGCACAACCGCAACAAGCTGCTGTGGCGCGACGCCTCGGTCGACGGCATGAAGACCGGGCACACCCGGGCCGCCGGTTACTGTCTGGTCAGCTCCGCGCAGCGCGACGGCATGCGACTGATCTCGGTGATCCTGGGCGCCGACGGCGAGGAGAGCCGCGCCACCGCCACCCAGGCCCTGCTCAATTACGGGTTCCGTTTTTTCGAGACCCACAAGCTCTATGAGGCCGGCGCCAAATTGGTCGACGCGCGCGTCTGGGGCGGCGAACACGAGAGCGTGCCGCTGGGTCTCGCCGGCCCGTTGATCGTGACCATCCCGCGCGGCCAATACCCCCACCTCAAGGCCAGTGTGCAGCTGCCGCTGCGCATCACCGCCCCGGTCGCGGCCGGCGCGACCCTGGGCTCGGTGCTGGTGCGCCTCGGCGATCAGACCTTGATGGAGCCGCCGCTGCAGGCGCTTGAACCGGTCGCCGAGGGCTCGCTGTGGCGGCGCGCGGTCGATGGCGTAAAGGCGTATTTCGAATAATGGCCAGCGTCTATCTGAACGGCGAGTTCCTCCCGCCCGAGCGGGCCATGGTCCCGGTCATGGACCGCGGCTATCTGTTCGGCGACGGCGTCTACGAAGTGATCCCGGCCTATGGCGGCCGGCCGTTCCGGCTGGAGCCGCACCTCCAGCGCCTGACTGACAGCCTCAATGCCGTGCGCATCCCGGCGCCGATGAACGACGCGCAGTGGCGCGGCGTGCTGGAGGAACTGCTGCGGCGCAATCCCGGGGAAGACCAGTCGATCTATCTGCAGGTCACCCGCGGCGTGGCCCCCAAGCGCGACCACGGCTTCGATGCCAGTCTGGTGCCGGGCGTATTCGCCATGGTCAACGCCATCGCCGCCGCCGACCCGGTGGTCGCGCGCGACGGCGTGAAGGCGGTGGTCCTCGACGACATCCGCTGGCAGGCCTGCCACATCAAGGCCATCACCCTGCTGCCCAATGTGCTGCTGCGCCAGCAGGCGATCGATGCCGGCGCGGTCGAGGCGATCCTGATCAAGGACGGCCACGCCACCGAGGGCGCGGCGAGCAATCTGTTCATCGTCAGAGGCGGCGTGCTGATCACCCCGCCCAAGGGTCCGCGCCTGCTGCCGGGCATCACCCGCGATCTGATCCTGGAACTCGCCGCGGAGCAGGCCATTGCATACCGCGAGGCCGAGATCTCTGCCGCCGACCTCGGTCTCGCCGACGAGATCTGGCTGACCAGCTCGACCAAGGAGATCCTGCCGGTCACCACGCTCGACAGCACGCCGGTCGCCGACGGCAGGCCCGGTCCGCTGTACCGGCGCATGAGCGCGCTGTACCGCGCCTACAAGGAACAGGTGCGCCTCGGCGCGGCGGCATGAACCGTTCAATAGCTTCCGACACGAAGGCGTCGAAGGCGCACGAAGGAAAAACATCTCTGCGGAATCCCGGTTTTATATGAATGCGGATTGCGTGTTTACCCCGGGTTTCCTTTGCGCGCCTTCGTGTTGAAGGGTTTGTTTGCGCGATGTCCGAATCAGATTCCCTGCTGCGCTTCCCCTGCGATTTCCCGATCAAGGTCGTCGGCCATGGAGAGGCCGACTTCGAGCTCGAAGTGATCGCGCGCATCCGCTGCCACGCCCCCGACCTCAGTGAGGGCGCGGTGCGCAGCCGACCCAGCCAGGGTGGAAAATACCTCGCCGTGACCGTGACCGTGCGCGCCACCAGCCAGGCGCAACTCGATGCGATCTACCGCGCACTGACGGACTGGGAGCGGGCCCTGATGGTGCTGTGATAGAGGTGCGCCGTCTCGGCCGCGTCGACTACGCGCCCACCTGGCGCGCGATGCAGGCCTTCACGGCCGCGCGCACGGCCGAAACCCCCGATGAAATCTGGTTCCTCGAACACCCGCCGGTGTTCACCCTGGGCCTCAACGCCAAGCCCGAACACCTGCTCGACCCCGGCGATATCCCGGTGCTGCCGTGCGACCGCGGCGGCCAGGTGACCTATCACGGCCCCGGCCAGCTGGTCGCCTATGTGCTGCTGGATATCGCCCGGCGCGGACTCGGCGTGCAGCGCCTGGTGCAATTGATGGAACAGGCGGTGATCGACCTGCTCGCCGAGCACGGCGTACACGGCGAGGGCCGCCGCGACGCCCCGGGTGTCTACGTCGATGGCGCCAAGCTCGCCGCGCTCGGCCTGCGCGTGAAGCACGGCCGCACCTACCACGGCCTGGCCCTGAACGTGGCCATGGACCTGGCGCCGTTCGGCCGCATCAACCCCTGCGGCTATCCGGGCATGCGGGTCACGCAACTGCATGATCTGGGCATATCCCTGGACCTGGACGCGGTTTCCGAACGGCTCGCGTCGCACCTCGTCCGCCTGCTGGGGTAAACTCCGCAGCCATGACCGACACCGACCCCAAGCACCAGCGCGGCGCCGCCAAGACCGCGCGCATCCCGATCAAGATCGAGCCGACCGCGAAACCGCCGCGCAAACCGGCGTGGATCCGCGCCAAGTCGCCCGCGCACCCGGAGGTCCAGCGGCTCAAGCAGATCCTGCGCGACAACCACCTGCACACAGTGTGCGAAGAGGCCTCCTGCCCGAACATCGGCGAATGCTTCGCGCACGGCACCGCGACCTTCATGATCATGGGCGACATCTGCACGCGGCGCTGTCCCTTCTGCGACGTGGCCCACGGCCGCCCCGACCCGCTCGATGCCGAAGAGCCGCAGAATCTCGCGCGCACCATCCAGGCGATGGGTTTGAAGTACGTCGTCGTCACCTCGGTGGACCGCGACGATCTGCGCGACGGCGGTGCCCAGCATTTCGTCGATTGCATCCTCGCCATCCGCGCACTCAATCCGACGACGCGCATCGAGGTACTGGTGCCCGATTTCCGCGGCCGCATGGAACGCGCGCTGGAGATCTTCCGCGCCGCGCCGCCGGACGTGTTCAACCACAATCTGGAAACCGTGCCGCGCCTGTACAAACAGGCCCGCCCCGGCGCCGACTATGCCTGGTCGCTGGCGCTGCTCAAGCGTTTCAAGGCCGAGCATCCGAACGTGCCGACCAAATCCGGCCTGATGCTGGGCCTGGGCGAGGAACTCGCCGAGGTGGAAACCGTGATGCGCGATCTGCGCGCCCACGACTGCGACATGCTCACCCTCGGCCAATACCTGCAACCCAGCCTCAACCACCTGCCGCTGGCACGCTTCGTCACGCCGGAGGAATTCACGCGACTCGGCGCGATCGGCGACGGCCTCGGCTTCGGCCATGTCGCCAGCGGCCCGATGGTGCGCTCCAGCTACCACGCCGACCGGCAGGCCGCCGGCGTCGTCTGAGCGGGACGCATCATCAGTCGATGCCGTGGCCTCACCCATCGCCCAACAGACTTCTGTAGCCCGGATGCAGGGCCGCAGGCCCGGAATCCGGGGGATCACCGTTCATCCCGGATTGCGCTGCGCTTCATCCGGGCTACGTTTCTGGATTCCGGCCTGCGCCGGAATGGCGGTCTGATTGGGCCGCGTCGCGAACCTTCAACAGAGGAGAACGCCATGCTATTCCGCCAATGGCAGGAACCGGATTCCTGCACCTTCACCTACCTGCTGAGCTGCCCGGACACGGGCGAGACGGTACTGATCGACCCCGTGCTGGACACCGTCGAACGTGATCTGGAATTGCTGCAGGGCCTCGGACTCCAGCTCACCTACACGCTGGACACCCACATCCACGCCGATCACCTCACCGGCGCGCGGCGCCTCAAGGAACTGACCGGCAGCCGCATCGCCTACCCGGCCATCGACGAACTGCCCTGCGCCGACATCGGCGTGCGCGAGGGTCAGGTGTTCCGCGTCGGCCGCATCGAGATCCACCCGCTGTTCACGCCGGGCCACACCGATCATCACCACGCCTACCTGATCGACACCGGCGCCCACACGCTGCTGTTCTCCGGCGACGCCCTGCTGATCGACGCCTGCGGCCGCAC
>JBHEOS010000045.1:0-16812 GCA_046260695.1 Gammaproteobacteria bacterium | reverse complement strand
GTCGAGGGCCAGACGATCTACCTGTCGCTGCTGCCGGAACAGGATTGTTTGAAGGCCTGAAACGCACGCATGACGGAGTGATCGTATGCTGTTCGGACGCGACAAGAAGAATCCCATCAAGCTGGTCGACAAGGGCGTGGTGGCGTGGAAATACACCACCTGCGGCTATTGCTCGACCGGCTGCTCCATCGAGGTCGGTCTGGACCGCGATGGCAGGGCGGTGTCCTCACGCGGCGTGGGCGATGCCGATGTGAATCGCGGCAAGCTGTGCATCAAGGGCATCCTGGAACACGAGCTGTTCGAGTCCGCCGGTCGCGGGCGCGTGCCGCTGATGCGCGAAAAGACCCACGCACCGTTCCGGCAGACGGACTGGGATACGGCGCTGGACACGACCTCGAATGAGATAAAGCGCATCCAGGCGGCGTACGGCCGGGATGCCTTCGCCGTCGTCTCCACCGGTCAGATCATGACCGAGGAGTTCTACACCCTCGGCAAGCTGGTGCGCGGGCTGATCGGCACCAACAACTACGACGGCAACACCACGCTGTGCATGTCCTCGGCGGTGTCCGGCTACAAACGCTCGTTCGGCTCCGACGGCCCGCCCGGGTGCTACGCGGACTTTGAACACACCGACTGCCTGCTCGCGATCGGCTCGAATCTGCCGGAGCAGCATCCGATCATCTACTGGCGCCTGCACGAGGCGCGCGAGCGGCGCAAATTTCCGCTGATCGTCGTCGATCCGCGCGTGACCATGCTGGCGCAGTTGGCCGATCTGCATCTGCCGGTCAGGCCCGGCACCGATGTGGTGCTGCTGAACGCGCTGGCGCATGTGATCCTGAAGGAGGGCCTGCACAAGCAGGACTATATCGAGGCACATACCGCGGACTTCGAGGCCTTCGCGGCCCTGGTCGAGGGCTATGATCCGGACAGCGCCTCGCGGCTCTGCGGCATCGACGCCGACACCATCCGCAACGTCGCGCGCCTGTATGCCAGGGCCGGGGCCGCGATGACTATCTGGACCATGGGCATCAACCAGTCCACCCACGGCTCCGACGGGGTGGTCGCGATCAACAATCTGAATCTGATCACCGGCAACATCGGCAAGCCTGGAGGCACCTCGCTGTCGATCACCGGGCAGTGCAACGCCATGGGCACGCGTGAGTGGTCATCCTGTTCCGGGTTGCCGGGTTATCGCGCATTGGAAAAGCCCCAGGACCGCGAGGAGGTCGCCGCATTCTGGGGCGTCGATCCCGAATTCTTCCCCAAGCAGCGCGGCCTGTTCCAGACCGACATCCTGCCGGCCATCGAGACCGGTCAGATCAAAGGCCTGTGGCTGATCGGCACCAACCCCATGACCTCCATGTCCAATACTGCGCGTATCCGCAAGACCCTTGAACGGCTGGAGTTCCTGGTCGTGCAGGACGCCTATGCCGATGTCGAGACCAATGAATACAGCCATGTCTACCTGCCGGCCGCGCTGTGGGCGGAGAAGGAAGGCTGTTTCACCAACACCGAGCGGCGGGTGAATCTGATCCGCAATGTGCTGCCGCCGTATGGCGAGTCCAAGTCGGATTTCTGGATCTTCAACGCGGTTGCCAAGCGTTTCGATCCGAAGCGTCGGGTCACGTTCCCCGAAACCCCTGAGGGCGCCTTCGAGGAGATGAAGCAACTGTCCAAGGGCCGCATGCTGGACATCTCCGGCATGAGCTACGCCAAGATCGAGCAGCAGCGCGGGCTGCAATGGCCTTGCCGCGACACCGACGCCGACGCGCAGGGCGCGCAGCGCCTGTACACCGATGGCGTCTTCCAGTTCCCCGACGGCCGAGCCCGGCTGATCCCGCTGCCGTTTGTCGACAACAACGAGTGCCCGGACGCGGAATATCCGTTTTGGCTGAACAGCGGTCGTGTCGTGGAGCACTTCCATACCCGCACCCGCACCGGCAAGCTCGGCAACCAGAACAAGTTCAGCCCGACGCCCTATATGGAGATGAATCCCGACGCCGCTGCCGCGCTCGGCATCGCCCACGGCAGCTATGCGCGCCTGGTCTCGCGGCGCGGAGATGCCGTGGTGCTGGTGCAATGCACCCAGCGCGTGCCGCGCGATATGGTGTTCCTGCCGTTCCATTTCCACGAATGCGTGAACCGGGTAAGCCTCGGGCTGCTCGATCCGCACTCGCGCCAGCCGGCCTTCAAGCAGTGCGCGGTGCGCGTGGAAGTCGTCGCGGATCAGCAAGCGGCCGCGGCGCTGAATCTGGCGGCGCGGGCGTATTAAGGAAGCGCTGAATCAGTCCCCCGTTCGCCCTGAGCTTGTCGAAGCCTGTCCTGAGCCAGTCGAAGGGGGCTCACCACGAACGGATTTATTCAGAGCGTTCTTAACCTGGGGGATTCATGAACGACCTACGATTCGACACGCCCTGTAGGAGCGGCCTCTGGCCGCGAACCGGGCTCTGCCGGACCGTTCGCGGGCAAAGCCCGCTCCTACAAATGCCTACAAAAGAGACAACGGACACTTAGCTATGTACCCGACCCGCGACAATGAACCCGCTTATGCCTTCATCCCGGACGTCCCGACGCCGGAGACTAACCGCTATGGCCAGCCGATCCGCCTGGTCGCCGACGATGCGCCGCTGGCCGGCAAGAGTCTGAACATCAACGGCGACCCGAGCATCGGCGGCAATCCCAACCGCTACAAGCAGCACGGCTTCTATTTCAATGCTGACAATTGCATCGCCTGCCACGCCTGCGAGGCGGCCTGCGCGGAGAAGAATGACACGCCGGCGCATCTGGCGTTCCGCTCGGTCGGCTATCTGGAAGGCGGCAGTTATCCGGCCGTGCAGCGGCTGAACATCTCCATGGCCTGCAATCACTGCGACGATCCGGTGTGTCTGAAAGGCTGTCCCACGCGTGCCTACACCAAGTTCGCTGAATACGGCGCGGTGCTCCAGGACCCGGACATCTGCTTCGGTTGCGGCTATTGCACCTGGGTCTGTCCCTACAACGCGCCGCAACTCGATCCGGTGGCCGGGCATGTGTCCAAGTGCAATATGTGCGTGGATCGTCTGGAGGTGGGATTGAAGCCGGCCTGTGCCGCGGCCTGCCTGGGCGGCGCCTTGGATTTTGGGCTGATGGAGACGTTGCCGGACGGCCATGCGCAACTGGAGACGCAGATACCCGGTTTCCCCGATCCGTCCATCACCCGGCCGAACATCCGTTTTCAGCAGCAGCGCAGCCTGCCGCGCGAACTCAGGCGTACCGACAGCACCCCGGTGAAATACCTGCGCGAGGATCAGAACCCCAGACCCGATCCCGGCGTGAAGGGCGGGCAGGGCGCTTACCGCAGTGCCTCGGCCGTGCCGCTGGATCGGCCCGCGCAGTGGAGTCTCGCCAAGCTGCGTTCACGCGAGGACCCCCTGGTGATCTTCACGCTGATCATCCAGACGGTGGTCGGCGCCTTTCTGGTGCTGTTCCTGGGGCCTCACCTCGGTCTGGTCGAGCTTTCCGCAGGCGCCCACCCGGTCGCCTATCCGCTGGCGCTGTTTGGCCTGATCGCCGTGCAGACCTTCGCGCTGGTGATCTCGACGCTGCACCTGGGACGGCCGCACCGTTTCTATCGGGCCTTCAACAACCTTCGATATTCGCCGGTCAGCCGCGAGGTCGCGGCGGTCGCGCTGTTCTACAACCTGCTCGGCGCCTACGCGGTGCTGAGCGGATTGCCGCAGCTGTTCGCCTGGCTGCCGCCGGGGCTGGTGGCGTTCGCGGCCCAGGCCAGCGGTGGACTCGGCGTGGTCGCCGGTCTGGCGGCGCTGTATTTCATGCAGCGCATCTACCGCATCGAGGCCCGCCCGTTCTGGAATCATTGGCAGGTGCTGAGCAGTTTCTACGGCAGCATGCTGAGCCTGGGTCCGCTGGTCGTGGCCTTGCTGTTCGTGCCGCTGCTGCGGGTCGAAGGCGGCGACTACGCGGGCCTGCTGCGGACCCTGGCGCTGCCGATGCTCGCCGGACTGCTGCTGGAGGGCCTCGGTCTGTACCGCCACGCGGCCGCGCTGTCCGCGCGCGGCGGCGAGGCGCAGGCCGCGCATCATCAGCAGCTGACCACCTTCGGCAAGACCTATCGCCTGCGCAACGTCCTGCTGGCCGTCACGGCCGTGGCCCTGAGCGCCTTGGCCTGGACCGCGCCGACCGGTCCTGTCGGCTTGGCCATCTGGGCCGGGGTGGCCGGCGCCCTGCTCGTCGCGGCAGTGATCGGCCGTGCCTTGTTCTACGTGCTGGTGATCCCGACCACCCTGCCCGGCGCCTTCTTCTGGAAGAATCCGGGCTTCGAGCAGCATGCCCGCGAGGTGGGTCTGGCGCGAATGCCGCAGGTCGGTGTGCAGGTGGCGCGGCATTGAGGTATTCCCCGTGCGGCGCCTACACGATATCCACAGCGCGCTGGAACGCGCGGTATTCCTGGCCAACTACAACACCCCGCGCCAGCGTTTACTGCGCCTGGTGGCGACGACGCTGATCACGGCCCGGCACAGCCTGCGCGGTCTGCTGTATGTCTGGCCGCTGACCCTGCTGCTGTTTCTGAACCTGCCGGGCGCGGGGCACTGGCTGCGCGCGGGCCTGGGTCTGCTGGCGGTTGCTGCCTGGTTCCGCTACATCTATGGCTCGGTGCGCGACGATTACGCGCGCTTCGTCGCCGGCCGCCTGCTGGAACCGGTGGGACTGCGCCGGCTGTTCTAGCCGCCTGTTGGACTTAGGCTGCGGGTCCCGCGTTCTGGCGGTATGCTGCGCGCATGCAGCTGTGGCGACCGACCGATGTCCGCTGACTCACTGACCCTGCTCGGCACCCTGGCGGGCGGCCTTGGCCTGTTCCTGATTGCGGTGGGCATGATTACCCAGGGCCTGAAGGTCGCGGCCGGTCAGCAACTGCGCGGCATCCTCCAGCACTGGACGGGCACCCGGCTGCGCAGCATCGGCAGCGGGGTGCTGATCACCACCCTGGCGCAGTCCTCCAGCGCCGTGACCGTGGCCACCATCGGCTTCGTGAACGCCGGCATCCTGCAATTGAGCCAGGCCTTGGGGGTGATCTACGGCGCCAATCTGGGCACCACCCTGACCGGTTGGCTGGTGGTCATGATCGGCTTCGAATTCAAGCTCGACCAGCTGGCCCTGCCGCTGGTCGGCGTGGGCATGCTGCTGCGCCTGACCGGGGCGGGGACGCGGCGCGCGGCGCTGGGCGGGGCGCTGGCCGGCTTCGGTATTTTCTTCATCGGCATCGACTTTCTGCGCGAGGCCTTTGCCGGGCTGGCGACCAGTGTCGAACTGCCGCAGCTGTCGGCCACCGGCGCGCCGCTGGAGCTGTTGGCGCTGGTCGGGATCGGTTTCCTGATGACGGTGCTGACCCAGGCCTCGATCGCCGCCATCGCGATTATCCTGAGCGCGGTCTCCGGCGATGCGCTGCCACTTTCCAGCGCCGCGGCGATGGTGATCGGCGCCAACATCGGCACCACCTCGACCGCGGCCCTGGCGGTGATCGGCGCCACCGCCAATGCCCGGCGCGTGGCGGCCGGGCACATCCTGTTCAATGTCCTGACCGGGGCGGTGGCCCTGGCGATCCTGCCGGGGCTGCTGTGGCTGGTCGGCGAACTCGGCGAGGAGCTGGGCCTGGCGGGCTCGCCCGCGGTGTCCCTGGCGCTGTTTCACAGCATCTTCAATCTGCTGGGCGTGCTGCTGATGCTGCCGTTCATGGACCGGCTTGCGAGTTTTCTGGAGGGTCGCTTCCGGACCGTCGAGGAGACCGAGGGGCGGCCACGCTTCCTGGACAAGACCGTGGCGGAGTCCCCGGCGCTGGCCGTGGATGCGCTGACCCACGAGTTGCAGCGGGTGCTGGAGATCGCGCGGCACATGGCCCAGGCGGCGGTCAGCACCGAACTGTCCCCGGGTCGGCAGATCGCCACCGACGCCGGGGTTGCGCGCACACTGGCGGAGGCCATCGGCGGCTTTGTCGAACATATGGGGCGCGAGCCGCTGTCCGCCGAGGTCGCCGATGAGTTGCCGCAGACGCTGCGGGTGCTGCGCTATCTGATGCAGGCGGTGGACCTGGCCGAGGGCATCGCCGGCACCCAGGCCGCGGGTCGGACCGTGCTGCGTCCGGTCCTGGCCGAACGCCTGGCGCGCTATCACGGCGAGGCCGCCGGGTTCCTGCGTGACCTCGATCCTCAAGCAATAGAACCTGTGGGACTCGCGCAACGCGCCGAACAGCTGGAGGCGCACTATCAGACCCTGAAGGCGGAGTTTCTGCGCGCCGGCGCCCGCCACGACATCGAAATCCAGGGCATGACCGACACCCTGGAACAGCTCAGCCGCTGCCGGCGCATGTTGCAGCAACTGTACAAGGGCGTGCACCTGCTGATGCAGCTACGCCCCGCCGA
Organism: Gammaproteobacteria bacterium; assembly: GCA_046260695.1. Taxonomy (GTDB): domain Bacteria; phylum Pseudomonadota; class Gammaproteobacteria; order Thiohalobacterales; family Thiohalobacteraceae; genus JAHJQQ01. The sequence continues at coordinate 10,396 of JBHEOS010000045.1, read as the reverse complement.
CGCGCCGGTGCCCGCGCCCGCGCCCGCCGCCGGCGAGATCAGCGCGGCGTGAAGCTGAACTTCTGACCGCCGACCGAGGCCTCGTACATCAGCCCGCCCTTGGCCAGCGTGAAGATCGCGACGCCGTTGCTGTAATCGGCATTGGCGGCTCCTTCAGGGGGTCAGGGCCAGGCAGCGGTGCGCTTTACCCCGGTGGGGTGGCGACCGTAGACTGCCGCACGTCGTGATCACCCCCAAGTAACGTCCATGCCGAAGAAAGCCTTGAACGCCAAGACCCGCCCGAGCCATGACGCGTAAGCCCCGAACCCGAGGTTGGGTCCGCTGGCTGTGGCGCATCCCGCTGGGGCTGCTGGTCGCGCCGCTGCTGCTGATCGCCGCCTTGCGCTGGATCGACCCGCCGACCAGCGCCTTCATGCTCCAGCGCCAGTTCGCGCCCGGGCCCGAGGCTGTGCCTGTTCAACTGCATTACGAATGGGTGGACTGGGGGCGCATCGCGCCGGCCATGCCGCTGGCCGCGGTGGCCGCGGAGGATCAGCATTTTCCCGAACACTGGGGCTTTGATCTGGAGGCGATCGCCGAGGCGGTCAGCGAGCGCGGCGAGGGCGGCCGGGTGCGCGGGGCCAGCACCATCAGCCAGCAGGTGGCCAAGAACCTGTTTCTCTGGTCCGGCCGCAGTTGGCTGCGCAAGGGCCTGGAGGTTTACTTGACGGGAGGCATCGAGCTGCTGTGGCCGAAGCGGCGCATCCTTGAGGTGTATCTGAACATCGCCCAGTTCGGCGATACGGTGTTTGGCGTCGGCGCGGCCAGTCGCGGGTATTTCGACAAGACCCCGGAGCAGTTGAGCCTCGGCGAGGCGGCCCTGCTGGCCGCCGTCCTGCCCAATCCGGTGCGCTATCGCGTCGACCAACCCTCGGCCCATGTCCGCGCCCGCGCCGTCTGGATCGAGGCGCAGATGCGTCAGTTGGGCTACAGCTATCTGGCCGGACTGTCGGTCACCCCGCGACGGATGCCTTAACCTGGACTATTCATGCACGACGACTGCGAGTCCGCAAGCGCATGAATCTGCCGCGTTGCGCTCGAAAAACGTGCTCGACGTACCGTCAAGTACGCCTGCGCGCGCTTTCCTTCGCGCGCCTTGCATCTTCATGCGCTTACGGCCTCTCGCTACGTCGTTTATGAATAGTCCAGGTTAGCGCGCCGCTCAGTCCCGCCGTAGACCGTCGAGCGCCCGCCGCAGGCGCTCGCAGGTGTCGCGCAGCGCCGCCTCGGTGTAGGGCAGGGCCGGCAGCCGGCCCCAGACCGGGGCCGGCCAGGCCGGGTCGCTGCGGCGGCGGGCGATGTGGTGGATGTGCAGCTGCGGCACGACATTGCCCAGCGCCGCGACATTCATCTTGTCGGCCGCGAACAGTCTGGCCATGGTGCCGGCCAGCTGCGAACTCTCGCGCATGAGCTGGTGTTGATCCGCGGGCGCGAGCTGGTAGATCTCGGTGATCCCGGCGCGATCCGGTACCAGGATGCACCAGGGATAGCGGGCATCGCGCATCAGCAGCAGCTCGCAGAGTTCGAAGCGGCCGAGGGATTCGCAGTCGTGCTGCAATTGCGGGTGGAGCTCGCTCATAAGGGTCCCCGTGCGTCGGCGTGTCGGATGATCCAGCACTGGTGGATCTGCTTGTTGGAAAAATCCTCCGGCACGGTCTGGCGCGAGATATCGCGGATCTCGCAGCCGGTCAAGGCCGCGGCGTCGAGCGTGAAGCCGCGTCGGTTGTTGGAGAAAAACAGCTCGCCGTCGGGCGCCAGCAGGCGCAGGCAGCCCAGGATCAGCGCGACGTGATCGCGCTGCACGTCCAGCACGCCCTGCATCTTCTTGGAGTTGGAGAACGATGGCGGGTCCATCACGATCAGGTCGTACTGCTCGCGGCGCCAGCAGGCCTCGCCCAGGTATTGCGTCACATCCGCGCGCGTCAGGGCGTGCCGTGCGGGGTCCAGCCCGTTCAGCGCGAAGTTGCGCCGGCTCCAGTCCTGGTAGGTGTTGGACAGGTCCACCGTGACCGAACCCGCCGCGCCGCCGGCCGCCGCGTAGACCGTGAAGCTGCCGGTGTAGGCGAACAGGTTCAGAAAGCGTCTGCCGGCGGCGCGTTCGCGGACCCAGCGCCGGGTGATGCGGTGATCCAGGAACAAGCCGGAATCCAGGTAGGCATCCAGGTTGACCCAGAACCTCAGGCCCTGTTCCTCGACCATGAAATCCTCGCCGGTCGTGCCGGTCTTCTGGTATTGCGCCGTACCGCGCTGGCGTCGCCGCTGCTTGAAATGGATCTGCGGGCGGGGCACTTCCAACACCGCCTCGACGGTCTGGAAACACGCCTCGCGCCAGACCCGGTATTCGTCCTCGCCGGCCTCCCAGGCGGTGGCGTATTCCTGCAAATGCACGTGTTCAGCGTAGCGATCGATGGCGAGCGGGAAATCCGGCAGATCGCGGTCGTACAGGCGGTAGCAACTCAGGCCTTGCCGGCGCGCCCATTTGTCCCAGTGTTTGGCGTTCTTGCGCAGGCGGTTGGCGAAGTCATCGGTTTTGGTCATGCTGCGTAGGGTAGCGGATGGCGCCGCGGCGCGGAACGCCCTATCGGGGTTAAGGAATCTGAATAAGTCTCCCGTTCGCCCTGAGCTTGTCGAAGCCTGTCCTGAGCCAGTCGAAGGGGGCTCACCACGAACGGACTTGATCAGGGCTTTCTTAACGGATGCTGCGGAGGCAGCCAGCCCGTAGGCGCGGCCTTCGGCCGCGGGCCGGCGGACCTTCGAACCGTTCGCGGGCAGAGCCCGCCCCTGTAAAAAATGCGATGGAGATCGGCATGCAACGGCGCGAATTTCTGGAATGGCTGGGCCTGGGCGGTGCCGATACCTGGTTGCGCCGCTATTGGCCGCGCGACGGGCTGTGGAACGCCTGCGCGCCGGGGCCGACGCCGGCGGCGCTGCGCGATCACCCGGTGCTGCAGGCCTGTTGGGAGGATATCGATCCGGCCCAGGTCTGGGACGCGCACGCGCATCTGATCGGCCTCGGCGACAACGGCGGCGGCGCGTGGGTGAACCCGCGCATGCGCCGCCTGCGGCACCCCTGGCAGTACACCCAGTTCGCGTTCTACCTCAACGCCGCCTGTGCCGAGCAGCACAGCGACCGCGATGGCCGCTTCGTTGAGCGCCTGCTGGAGCTGTTGGAGGCGTTCCCGCCGGGCGTGCGCGCGCTGTTGCTGGCCTTCGATTACCGTCACGACGCGGGTGGCGTGCGCGACACCGCGCTGAGCGCCTTCTATACACCGAATGCCTATGCCGCGCGGATCGCCCGTGAACACCCAGAACGCCTCGGCTGGATCGCCTCGGTGCACCCCTACCGCGAGGACGCCCTGGCGGCCTTGGACGCCGCGGTCGCCGCCGGCGCTTGCGCCGTCAAATGGCTGCCCGCGGCGATGGGCATGGACCCGGGTTCGCCAGCTTGCGATGCCTTCTATGCCGCGTTGAACCGTCACGCGTTGCCGTTGCTGGTGCATTGCGGCAGCGAATATGCCGTGCACGGCGGCGCCGAACAGCCGTTGGGCAACCCGTTGCGCCTGCGCCGGCCGCTGGCGCAGGGCGTGCGCGTGATCGTCGCCCACTGCGCCTCTCTGGGAAACGGCGTCGATCTGGACCGCGGCCCCGACGCCCCGATGCTGAGCAACTTCGCGCTGTTTGCACGGTTGATGGACGAGCCCGCTTACGCCAGCCACCTGTACGGCGAGATCTCCACCGTCACCCAGGTCAACCGCCAGCCGGCCGTGCTGGAGACCCTGATCGGCCGCGCCGACTGGCAGCCGCGCCTGATCAACGGTTCGGACTACCCGCTACCGGGCATCGTGCCGTTGGTCTCGCCGGGGTACTTCGCTGGCCGTGGCTGGCTGAGCGATGAACAGACGCAGCTGTTGCGTGTGCTTCGCCGCCATAATCCGCTGCTGTTCGATTTTCTGTTGAAGCGGATGCTGCGCATCGGTGGCCGCGGTTTCGCGCCAGAGGTGTTCATGACCCGGAGACACTTCGAGCGGCACCGGCCACCGGCGGGTGAACCTTTGGTGGGCGTGCCGGGCTGGTGGTCCATGCGCAAAGTTCGGTAACTGTTCGCGGCGCCGGAGCGTGCAGCTCTGCGTTGCGAAAGCTTGAAATAGCGGTGCTATTCCTGCGCTCTCGCGCCTTGATCTGCACGCTCCGGCTGTGCTTCTTAGTCACCGAACTTTACGCATGGACCACTAGCGCGCCCCGCGCGCCGGCACCAGGCGGTAGACGGCGGCGCCGTGGTCGGGGAGGCGCAGGGGCTGTGGCGGGAAGCCGATCCGGACCAGCGGGGCCTGGGCGGTGAACGGCCCGATCGGGCTGGGCGCGGTCTGTAGCTGGTACAGGCCCGGTTGCAGCGACCAGGTGTGCAGAGTGATCTGGCCGGACCTGAGTTCGAGTTCCTTGAAATCGAACGGCGCGGCCAGCGGCTCGCCGATGAAGATACCCTCGCCGGGCATCTGCACGCTCCTCCAATAGGCCTCGATCAGCGTGGCCCCTTGCAGGTAATGGCGCATCAGTACGCCGGGATTGGGGAACTTCCCAAGCAGGTTGCACGGCTCGACCACGGTGCCATAGCTGCCGGTGGCGCCGGCCTCCAGCCAGCGCAGCGCGCTCATCTGCTTGCTGTCGGTGAGTTGCCCGCCGGCCGAGGTCAGGTGGTCGGCGACCGCGCCGGGCAGGAAGCGCAGGCTGTCGAGGCCCTCGACATGCACGCGCCCGGTGAAATAGAACAATACATCGTCGCGTTCCAGCAGCGCATTCAGGCGCACGACCTCAGTTCGGATCAACGGCGCGAAGGTGCGCGCGATCCGCGGGTAGGCGCTGGCGCGCACGTTGCGCGCCTTGTCGGTGGTGCTGACCAGATAGGCGGTGCCCGCGGGACGGCTGGCGTCGCTTTCGACGCCGCGGTCGATCAAGGCCTTGGCCTGCGGGAAATCCGCTGCCGCCAGCGCCATGGTCGGGCGCATCCGCAGTTGCGCGAAGGGTGCGCTGACCGCCCTGTCGAAATACGCCGAGCCCTGGGTCGGCGCGCAGCGCTCGGCGGAACACCAGCGCCGGTCGAAGCCGAACGCGAAGGCCGAGGTGATGGACATGCAGCCGACCCGGTAGGGCGCGGCCCAGGTCAGCACATAGGCCTGGATGTGCGCGGGCGTGGCGGCATCGACCTGGTTTTTGAGGGCGGTGAATTCCTCGACCCCGAGCTGGCTGCGGCCGGGCTCGAATGCGATGTGGATGAGATTGGCCTCCGGGATGGCGCGCCGCTGCCGGTAGTACTGCGCGATCTCACGGCTGAGCGGATCGCGGTCATTGACGATGATGGCGAGTTCGCGCGCCTCCAAGCGGTGCTTGGGCAGGAGGATCTGCGGCGGCGGCGTCGCGCTGGCGGCGGCGGTGATGGCGCTTAGCAGCAGCGCGAAGAGGCAGGTGGCGTGGCGGCGGGTCATCGGGCGTGTCTGGTCTGTCTGGCCTGTATCAATACCAACCGCGCAGCTTGAGTTCCACCGGGTCGGGATTCATGTAGGTCTGTCCAGCGATGTAGTCGTTGGGATGATGGCGGAAATGGTGCCGGAGCAGGGTGATGGCTGCGATACGCGGCACGCGGTCCTGCCGGTAGGCCTCGATCAGCCCCAGAAGTTCCTGCTTGTCGTCGCCGTCGAGCTGGTTTTTGAGATAGCCCATGACATGCATCAATACATTGGTATGCCGACGCGCCGTGGCGCGCTGCTGCAAGGCGTGCATGAGCGCGGCGCTGTAGTCGTCGGCCAGTGCGCCGAGCGGGCGCCTGCCGGCCTCGGCGATCAGGCGGCCGAGGGCGCGGTAGCCCGCGGTGCCGTGGGCCATGATCGCGAGCTTGTGACGGGTGTGAAAGGCCACCAGCGCCTTGGGCGTGAGCCGCTGCGCGGTGAGCTGTTGCCAGCGGTGGTAGATGAACACGCGCTCCAGGAAATTGTCGCGCAGCTGTGGGTCGCCGAGGCGGCCTTCCTCCTCGACCGGCAGCAGCGGGTGGGCGCGCAGGATCTCGCGGGCATACAGCCCGACGCCGCGTTTGCCGCCGTCCTTGCGGTCAGGGCCGGCATGCAGCCTGACCCGTTCCAGGCCGCACGAGGGCGACTTGCTCTTGAAGATATAGCCGCTTAAGCCGTCGAGTTGCGCGGCCATCCGGCGGCCGTAGCCGATCAGCGCGTCGGTGACATCCAGCTCCGGGTGCTTCACGCCGACTGCGCGCGGCGCCTCCGGCGAGCCGATCAGGTGGATGGCCGGTCGCGGCACGCCCAGGCCGATGCCGACCTCCGGGCACACCGGCACGAACTCGAAGGCCTCGCCGAGCGTCCCGCTGAGGTAATGATCGTGCTTGTGGTTGCCGTCGAAGCGCACCGGCTGTCCGAGCAGGCAACCGCTGATGCCGACGCGGATGCGTGACGGCGGGGCGATGGTCACTGCGCCGCGCCGAGCTCGATTGCGCGCCGCAGGCGGTCCTGGCGGCGTTGCGCGTCGGCTTGCGCATCGGTCTGTACGTCTCGGGCGCCGGACTCCGGCCAGCCCGCGGTGTGTTCGCGGACGATCTGTGTCAGCGCGGCTATATGCGCGGGGCTGTCGTTCAGCGCCGGGATGTATTCGTACTGTCCGCCGCCGGCGTGCAGGAAGACCTCGCGGTTCTGTTCGGCGATTTCCTCCAGGGTCTCCAGGCAATCGGCCGAGAAGCCGGGACAGACCACCTGGACGCGCGGCACCCCGGCCTCGCCCCAGCCCTTGAGGGTGTGGTCGGCATAGGGTTTGAGCCATTCCTCGCGGCCAAAGCGCGATTGGAAGGCCAGTTGCCAGTCCTCCGCTTGCAGGTCCAGGCGTTGCGCGATCAGGCGTGCGCTGGTGTGGCATTCACAGTGATAGGGATCGCCGGCCAGCAGATACCGCTTGGGCAGGCCGTGGAACGAGAACAGCAGTTTCGCCGCGCCGGGGTGCGCGGCCCGATGTGCGCGGATGCTCTCGGTCACCGCATCGAGGTAGGCCGGGTGGTCGTGATAATGGGCGACGAAGCGCAATTCCGGCAGCCAGCGCCAGCCGCGCAGCACGGCGGCCACGGCGTCGAAGGTCGAGGCGGTGGTGGTGGCCGAATACTGCGGATACAACGGCAGCACCAGCAGGCGGCGGGCGCCCGCCGCGCGCAGTTCCTCCAGGGCGCTGGGGATCGAGGGGTTGCCGTAGCGCATGCCCAGCGCCACCTTTACCGGTCCTGCGAATTGTTCAGCGAGCGCGCGCTGCAAGGCCGTGGCCTGAAGGCGTGAGATCGCCAGCAGCGGCGAGCCGGCCTCGCTCCAGACCGAGGCATAGGCGCGGGCGGCACGGCGCGGTCGGATGCGCAGGATCACCCCGTGCAGCGCCAGCCACCACAGCAGCCGCGGGGCCTCGACCACGCGCGGGTCCCAGAGGAATTCATGGAGGTAACGGCGCAACGCCTTGGGGGTCGGCGCGTCGGGCGTGCCCAGGTTGGTGATCAGCACGCCGAGGATTTCCGTGCTGTCGTGGGGGTACTCGGGGTTGCCGGTGTAGCGGGTCATCGGTAGCCGTTGCGCAGCAGGGGGGGTGCCGCGAGTATAACGGATGCCGGTTAGCGGGGACTATTCATGGGCTGCCGTAGCGGGGTATGCGGTGTCCGCAGCAGCACGTAGGCGCGGGCCCTGCCCCCGAACGGTTCGGAGGGCTGCCGGTTCGCGGCCAGACGCCGCGCCGACACGCGCTGACAAATTCAGGCGCTGTCCGAGTGTAGCTGCAGCGGTTCGTTGGCCGGTGGATCGCGGAGAAACTGCTGGATCTTGATGACCTTGTCCATCTGCGCATGGAACACATCCAGGCAGCGTGGATCGAAGTGCCGGCCGCGCATGCGGTCCAGGTACTGAATGGCGTCGTTGGACGACCAGGCGGGCTTGTAGGGTCGCGCCGAGGTCAGGGCGTCGTAGACGTCGGCCACGGCGACGATGCGCGCCGGCAGCGGGATCTGTTCGCCGGCCAGTCCGTGCGGATAGCCGCGACCGTTGAACCACTCGTGATGACCCAGGGCGATCACCGCGCCCATTTGCAGGTACTGCGAGGGGCTGTCCTTGAGGATTTCGTAACCGATCAGGGTGTGCTGCTTCATGATGGCGAATTCGTCTTCCGACAGACGGCTGGGCTTGAGCATGATCTGATCCGAGATGCCGATCTTGCCGATGTCGTGCATCGGCGCGGCCAGTTCGATCACATCGCATTCGTCCCGGGCAAGCCCCAGTCCCTCGGCGATCAGACGGGCGTATTTGGCCATGCGGACCACGTGGTTGCCGGTGACCTCGTCGCGGTATTCGCCGCACTTGGCCAGCCGCAGCAGGGTTTCCTGCTCGCGCACGCGGATCGCCCCGGCCGTCTCGTTGACCTGGCGTTCCAGCCAGCGGGCGCGGTCCTGGATGATGCGGTGTTGCGCGTATTGGGTCAGCAGGTTGCGGCAGCGCGCGCGGTATTCAATCGGATCGATGGGGTAGATCAGCGAATCGGTCGCGCCGGCCTCCAGGGCCGCATAGCGCGCCTCGCGCTCCTCCTGGGCGGTGACGATCACCAGGGGCAGGTGCGTGCAGCTGGGTAGGGCGCGCACCCGGCGGATGAAATCCACCCCGCTGAGTTCCGGCATGTCACAGTCGACCAGCACCAGGTCGGCGGGGTGCCAGCACAGCCAGCGCAGGGCATCATGGGGCGAGGAAAAGGCCTCGACTTGCATCTGGTCGTCCAGGCTGTGGGCGAGTTCCGCGAGCCGCTCCCGGCTCGTGAATTGGTCGTCAATGACTAAGATGGTTCCCATTCCTGCCCCCAGTGCCGCGCGGTGCGTGCATCCATCCGCCGGGTTAAATTTGGCCGATTTCCTATCAATCCATTCTGATAGCGACAACTGTTTACCAAAAGGTCGCGCTATGATCAACAATTTATTGTTTATGAATGATTATTAGGGCTTCGCTGTCGCCCGATTGCATACCGTCGGCAGGCTAGGATCGATAGCGGCGCCAGCTCGGTGGAACTTAAGCGACTGATTATCCGAGGGCTGCGCACGCGAGTGGCCCTGCATGATCTATCGGGTGAATAGTCGGGGATAACTGGCGAAGCCGACTGAGAATTCTGGCCTGGGCATTACCAACACCCGGCAGCCGGGTGAAGGGGCGTGGCCGCCGAACCATTGCAGCAGCCCCGGGGCAGTCCGTTCGCGTTGAACTGGATTCGAAGTCAGACCAGAATGCGCGGCTTCATTCGTTCGCCGCGGCTAGGCGCCGGTCGGATTGGGGGTCGCGCGCGCACCTTGCTCGCTACGATCGCCCAAATCCGACCGGCGCCTGGCGCCATGATCGAGCCCGCCATCAGCACTGTGGGGACGTCGAACCACGCATGACCACCGCCGAAATTGAAGAGCAGGCCCGCCTCGAAGGCTGCCAGACCAGCATCCGCAACGCGCTGGCCGAGATCGACTCGCGCCTGAACGACTACGCGCGTGAGATCCAGACCCGCAAGGAGTACCTGTGGGAGGCCCGGCGCGACATGGATCATATCGAGAAGATCGCCGTGCGCCAGACCATCGAGCAGACCCTGGATTCCGCCGAGGCGCTCAAGGCCCAGCAGGACAAGCTCCTGAAGCTGATGCGTTCGCCGTATTTCGGGCGCTTCGATTTTCACAGGGAAGGCGACGAACGCAGCGAGTCGATCTATATCGGTGTGCATCACTTCCGCGACGAGGCCGCGCGCGAGACCCTGGTCTACGACTGGCGCGCGCCGGTCTCATCGATGTTCTACGACTTCGAAACCGGCCCGGCGCGCTACCAGGCGCCGATGGGCGAGGTCGCGGGTCTGCTGACGCTCAAGCGCCAGTTCCGGATTCGCGACGGCGAGCTGGAATTCGTGCTCGAATCCGGCGTGCATATCGTCGACGACGTGCTTCAGGACGAGCTCAGCCGCGCCAGCAATGACGAGGGCATGAAGAACATCGTCGCGACTATTCAGCGCGACCAGAACGCCATCATCCGCAACGACGACGCGCATACGCTGATCATCCAGGGGGTGGCGGGTTCCGGTAAGACCTCGATCGCGTTGCACCGCATCGCCTATCTGCTGTACCGGTTCAAGGACACGCTGAGCTCCGAGGACATCCTGATCATCTCGCCCAACCGCGTGTTCGCCGACTACATCGCCAACGTGCTGCCGGAACTCGGCGAAGAGGAAGTGCGCGAGATCGGCATGGAGGACGTCGCCGAGGCGCTGCTCGAAAGCCAGTATCGCTTCCAGACCTTCTTCGAACAGACCGAGGCGCTGCTGA
>JBHEOS010000044.1:330-17234 GCA_046260695.1 Gammaproteobacteria bacterium | reverse complement strand
ACCGGGACCGGCAGGCGCTGGGTGAGATGGCCCAGGCGACCCTGGCGCGCTGGCACGGCTACAAGGTCAGCCCGGTCTATCACCTGCTGCCGAATCTGCCCGAGCCGGAATGGAGGCGCCTGCTGGTCGAGGGCCGCAACGAATTCAACGCGGCCCTGCAGCGCTGGAGCCAGTGCATCGAGGTGGCGCGCCGTAAGCATCGGCCCGGCGACATCCTGGTGCTGGCCGACGAGACGCCGACCTGGGCGCTGCGCCTGGAGGCGCACCGGCTGGCCGGCAAGGCGCTCCTGCAGCTCGGCCAGTTCCGGCTCGCGCTGGACGAATACGAGACGGCCCTGACGCTCGACCCGAACGATCTCGAAAGCCATCGGCAAAAGGCCATCCTGCTGGGCCGGCTCGGCCGTCCCGAACAGGCGCGCGCGGAAATCCAGGCCCTGTTGGAGGTGCATCCCAACGATCCGGAGTCCTGGGGCCTGTTGGGGCGGGTGGAAAAGGAGGCATGGATCTCACGCTGGCGGTTCCCAGGCCAGACGCCAGACCAGACGCCAGACCAGACGCCGGCCCAGACGACGAGCGCGATGCGCGCGTGCGCCAGCGCCGAACTGGCGTTGCTGGGCGAGGCCATCGAACCGTATATGACGGCCTTCATCCTGGACACCGATCATTTCTATTCCGGCATCAACGCCGTCACCTTGCGGCACCTGCAGGGCCACCTGGGCGGCGGCGAAGGCAAACATCCAATCAGCCTGCCCGATCTTGAAGGCGGCGTGACCTGGGCGTGTCTCGCCGCCCTGCAGCGCACGCCCAAGGCCTATTGGGCGCGCGTCAGCTATGCGGATATGTGCGTGCTGCTCGCCGATGCGGACAGCGTGGCGCACGCCTATGCCCATGCCGCCGCCGCGGCCGGCAAGGACGGGTTTGCCCTCGACTCGACACGCCAGCAGCTGTTGTTGCTGAGGGACCTGGAGTTCCGCCCGGAGGTCGTGGCGCGTGCGTTGACGGTCATCGAGCGGGAGATTGCCGGCTGCGAGCCGCCGCTGCGTCCGCGCCAGGTGTTGCTGTTCAGCGGGCATATGCTCGACAAGCCCGGGCGGGTGACGCCGCGCTTCCCGCCGGCACAGGAGGTCATCGCCGCGCAGGCCATCGCCGCCCTGTTGGACGAGCTGGGTGCGGGGCCCGATGATCTGGCCCTGTGCGGCGGCGCCTGTGGCGGCGACATCCTGTTCGCGGAGGCTTGTCTGGTGCGCGGAGTACAGGTGCAGCTCCACATTCAATTCGAGGAACCGGCGTTTCTCGCGGCCTCGGTCGCCTTTGCCGGTCCGCGCTGGGTGGAACGTTATGATCAGATCAAGGCCCGTGCGACACTGCGCGTCCAGCCGGAGGAACTGGGACCGGTCCCCGTCGGCGTCGATCCCTACGAACGCAACAATCTCTGGCAACTCTACACGGCCTTGAGTCTCGGGCCGGAACGCGTGCGTTTCATCGGGCTTTGGGATGGCCAGAGCGGGGAGGGCGCGGGCGGAACGCAACACATGGTGGCCACGGTACGCCGGCACGCCGGACGGGCGTATATCCTGGATACCCGGTCGCTGTGGTGATACGCAGCGCGTTGATTTGCAGTGCGCACGGGAGGTCAGCATGACGGCAGCAGACAAGATCAAACACCCAGGCCAGAAGAAGATTCTCACCCTGGACGGCGGTGGCATTCGCGGCCTGCTGACCGTCGAGGTGCTCGCGCGGATCGAGGCGCTGCTGCGCGAGCAACTGGGCCGCGGCGAGGACTTCGTGCTGGCGGACTATTTCGATTTCGTGGCCGGCACCAGCACCGGGGCCATCATCGCCGTATGTGTCTCGCTTGGCATGAAGGTCGCCGACATCCGCGCGTTTTACCTGCAAAGCGGCGCGGAGATGTTCGACAAGGCGAGCATCCTCAAGCGGCTGCGTTACCGCTATGAGGACGAGAAGCTGGCCGGGCTCATGCAAAGCGTGATCGGCAAGGACACCACGCTGGGCAGCGACAAGCTGAAGACCCTGCTGATGATGGTCATGCGCAACGCCAGTACCGATTCGCCCTGGCCGGTCTCAAACAATCCCGGCGCGCTCTACAATCAGCGGGTCCGCCCGGATGGCAGCCCGCGCGACAATTGCAATCTCGATCTGCCGCTCTGGCAGTTGGTGCGGGCCAGCACCGCCGCACCGGTGTATTTTCCACCGGAGCTGGTGCGTATCGGCAGCCGCGATTTCGTGTTCGTCGACGGCGGGATCACGCCCTACAACAACCCGGCCTTCCAGGCGTTTCTGATGGCCACGGTCGAGCCTTACGCAATACGCTGGTCGACCGGCGAGACACGCATGCTGGTGGTCTCGATCGGCACCGGCACCAGTCCAGACGCCAACCTGAACCTGGAACCCGAGCAGATGAACCTGTTGTACAACGCCGGTTCGATCCCCTCGGCGCTGATGCTCGCCAGCCTCAACGAGCAGGACCTGCTGTGTCGCGTGTTTGGCCGCTGCCTCGCCGGCGACCCGCTGGACCGCGAGCTGGGCGATCTGATCGGGCGCCAGGGGCCGGTGCGCCCGAAGCTGTTTACCTATGTCCGCTACAACGCGGAGCTGAGCCGCGAGGGGCTGGACGCCCTGGGGCTGCACGACATCAATGCCAAGTCCGTTCAGGCGCTGGACTCGGTGGCGCACATCGCCGAGTTGCAGACCGTGGGCAGGGCGGTGGCCGGCAAGGTCCAGGCCGCGCATTTTGACGGGTTCGTCTGACCCGTCGGCGTTCAGCCATCGGCCAGTTCAAGATATTTGCTGTGGCACCAGCCGACGAGGTCCATCACCCCGTTGACCTCGCCGTCCACATCGACCTGCCACCACACGCCGTGCTTGGCCAGCACCTCGACCCTGGTGCCGGTCGGCAGCGGCGTGCCCGGCAGGCAGGGGAATTCGGAGCCGGGGCCGCTGCGCACATACAGATTGGCGGTGGTGCGGAAGCGTTCGGGCTGGTCGTCACGCCGGCCGAGCAGGCGCGCGCGCATCGAGTCCAGCGGGAAGTCGGGTCCGGGGTCACGCTTGCGGCCGGGCGAGATGTCTTCGTGGCCGAGGATGTCAACCAGCCGGTAACGCTTGACCAGGGCCATGCCGCACAGCATGGCGGCCTCGATCTGCTGGGCCGTGTAGCTATGCCAGCCGCAGGGTGGGGTGCCCGGGGCATCGTGCTTGTGCGGGGCGACGGTCACCTCGCTGTCGGGGTAGCTGCGGCGGGTCAGCGGCGAGGTCCAGGCATCGCCGCTGCGGATCAGGTGTCCGGCGTTGTCGAGTTCGATGCCGATGCTGTGCTGGTTCAGGCCGGACAGACTGCCCCAGCGCGACTGGCCGGCATGCCAGGCCACACGGTTGAACGGCACCATCTGGGTGATGCTGCCGTCGCGCGCGATGACCAGGTGGGCGGATACGCGCGATACCGGTTCGCAGAACCAGCTGACCGTGCCCGTCGCGCTGCTGCCGGCGGTGTAGTGGATGACCAGAAACCGCGGCGTCATGACCCCGCCCTGGTGCGGGCTGGGCACAGCGTCGCATCGAGGTCCATCGTCGGATACCAGACGGTGATTGAGAATCTTCATGGGCGGCGTCACTCTCTGTCGTGATACGGCGGGGCTAAGGCGGCGCGAGTGTAGCAAAGCCGGTTGGTGCTGCAAGCGATGGCCCGCTCTCCCACTGGCGCAGTAGATCAGTCACAAATCCGACAGGCCACCAGGTGGCTTGACAGCACATTCAGCGCGCGGGCCTTGCAGGGTACCCGGGGCGGTTTGTTCCGCGCGCAGGTTTCACACGGCCGTAATACCTCGCAAGCCTGCCGAGGTCTACACTTCCTCATCGATGCCTTTGGGCTGGAATGACACGGGACAGCACATGACCGCCTCACCCTGCACGGCGTTTCCCAACTTGCCGGAGGCGCTCGCCGCGCTGGCCGAACTCGCGTTGGATATGCGCTGGTCGTGGAGCCATGCCACGGACGTGCTCTGGGGGCGCATCGACCCCGAGCTCTGGGCGCGCACCCACAACCCCTGGCTGATCCTGCAGAACGCCTCCCGCGAGCGCCTCCAGGCGCTGGCGGCGGACGCGGACTTCCGCGCCCGCCTGGATGAGCTGGCCGCGGCGCAGCGGGAGGCGCTCGACAGTCCGGCCTGGTTTCAGACCACGCACCCCGGTACGGCGCTGACCCAGGTGGCCTATTTCAGCATGGAGTTCGGTCTGTCCGAGTCGCTGCCCATCTACTCGGGCGGTCTCGGTATCCTGGCCGGCGATGTGCTCAAGACCGCCAGCGACCTCGGCGTGCCGATGATCGGTGTCGGCCTGCTTTGGCAGCAGGGCTATTTCCATCAGAGCCTCGACGAGCGTGGCCGTCAGGTCGAGTTCTTTCCGCACAACGATCCCGCCCAGTTGCCGCTGCGACCGGTCCACGACGGGCGCGGCGAGCATCTGCGCGTCGAGCTGCCGTTTCCCGGCCGCACGCTGATCCTGCGCGCCTGGGCGGTGCAGGTGGGTCGGGTCATACTCTACCTGCTCGACAGCAACGACCCGCTGAACACCCCGGCAGACCGCGGCATCACCGCCGAACTTTATGGCGGCGGCACGGAGATGCGCCTGCTTCAGGAACTGTGCCTGGGTGTCGGCGGCTGGACCCTGTTGCGCCGGCTCGGGATCCGCCCGCAGGTTTGCCATCTCAACGAGGGCCATGCGGCCTTCGTGGTGCTGGCGCGGGCCTGGAGCCACATGCACGATCACGGCAGCGACTTCCGCCAGGCGCTCAATGTCACCCGCGCCGGCAATGTCTTCACCACCCACACCCCGGTCGCCGCCGGCTTCGACCGTTTCCCTGCGGTGCTGCTGGAACGCTACACGCAATGGGCCCAGCAGACCTACGGTCTGGAAACCCGCGCGTTTCTGAGTCTCGGCCGGGGGATTCAGGAGGCCGACGACGCGCCGTTCAACATGGCCTACCTGGCCCTGCGCGGCAGCCTGTTCGTCAACGGCGTGAGCCGCCTGCACGGCGAGGTCAGCCGGCGCATCTTCCAGTCGCTGTTTCCGCAGTGGCCGCGGCACGAGGTGCCGGTCGGGCATGTCACCAATGGCGTGCATGTGTCGTCCTGGGATTCACTGGAGGCCGACCGCCTCTGGACCGAGGTCTGCGGCAAGGGGCGCTGGCTGGGCGAACTGCAACATCACGAGGCGCAGATCCGCGATATCCCCGACCGGGCCCTGTGGACCTTGCGTACCGAGGCCCGCCAGCGTCTGATCGGTTTTGCGCGCGAGCGCCTGCGGCGCCAACTCGCGGCCGTGAATGCCCCGGCCGAGCGCCTCGAACAGGCCCGCCATGCCCTCGATCCCAACAGCCTGACCCTCGGTTTCGCGCGCCGCTTCGCCACCTACAAGCGCCCGAACATGCTGCTCACCGATCCCGAGCGCCTGACTCGCCTGCTCAGCCAGCCGCTCCATCCTGTGCAACTGGTCATTGCCGGCAAGGCGCACCCGCAAGACAGCGAGGGCAAGGCAATGATCCAGCAGTGGAACGCCTTCGTCGCTGCCCGGCCAGAGTTGCTCGGGCGGGTGGTGTTCCTGGCCGATTACGACATGCACTGCGCCGAGCAGCTGGTGCAGGGCGTGGATCTGTGGATCAACACGCCGCGGCGGCCGTGGGAGGCCTGCGGCACCAGCGGTATGAAGACCCTGGTCAACGGCGGGCTCAATCTGTCGGAATTGGACGGCTGGTGGGCGGAGGCTTATGCGCCGGAATTCGGTTGGGCCATGGGCGACGGCCAGGAGCACGACAGCGATCCGGGTTGGGACGCGCTGGAGGCGGCGGAACTGTACCGCCTGCTGGAGGATGAGGTGATCCCGCTGTTCTACCACGACCGCGATGCCGAGGGTTGTCCGCGCGGCTGGGTGGCGAAGCTGCGCGCCAGCATGAGCACCCTGACGCCGCAGTTCAGCAGCAACCGTATGCTGCGCGAGTATGTGGAGCAGCTTTATCTGCCGGCCGCCGAGGCCTACGCGGCCCGGCAGGACCCGGCCATCGGTCAGGCCTTGGGCGCCTGGCAGGACGCCGTCGCCGGGCACTGGACGCAGCTGCATTTCGGCGAGCTGCGTTTAGACGAGGATGCCGAGGTCTGGCGTTTCTGCGTGCCGGTCTATCTCGATGACATCGATCCGGACTACGTCGCCGTGGAGCTCTACGCCATGCCGCAAGGCGACCGGCCCGCCGAGGTCCATCCGATGCGGCGCGGCGAGCCCTTAAGTGGCGCGATCAATGGCTATGGTTATAGCGTCAGCCTGCCCAAGCAGCGGCCGACCGGCGATTACACCCCACGCATCGTCCCGACCTTCCCGGGTGCCCGGGTGCCGATCGAGGCGCGGCAGATCCTCTGGTATCGCTGAGTCCGCCAAGGTGCTGATGGTGCCGGGTCTATCAGGCCCGCCGATTGCGCCGGGTCTGTTCGCTGTGGCATCGTGCATGCCCCTCCCAGCCACCCGGATCGTCAGGCCGATGAGCCAGGACCCGCACCTGCCGGTCACTGCGGACAGCCTCAACCGCGGCTGCGCCTGCCGGACCCTCGATCCAGAACGGCTGCGTCAGCAGCTGGAGGTCGAACCCGCGCTCGCGGGGCTGTACGCGGCGATCGCGCGCGAGCGTCCGAATCTGTTCTCCGCGACCACGGTGTTCCTGTCGCCCGCGCAGTTGCAGGCCATGACGGAGATCGTCGCGGCGGTGCAGGGCGTCGCCGCGCTGCCGGCCTATCGGGCCGAGGTACTCGCCCGTGCGGCTTCGATCGCGCAGTTCGAATTCGGCCCCCAAGGGGCCTTCATGGGTTTCGATTTCCATCTCGGCGCGCGCGGCCCGCAGCTGATCGAGATCAACACCAATGCCGGCGGTGCGCTGCTGAACGCGGCCCTGGCGCATGCCCAGCAGGCCTGCTGTCGGGAGATGGACTGGATGTTCCAGACGCCGACCGGGCTCGCGCAATTGGAGCAGGCGTTCTTCGCCATGTTCGCCGAGGAGTGGCGCCGCCAGCGCGGCACGGCACCGATCGGCCGCATCGCGATCGTCGATGACGATCCGGCCAGCCAGTATCTGTACCCCGAATTCCAGTTGTTCGAGCGCCTGTTCGCGCGCTACGGCGTCGAGGCGGTGATCGCCGACGCGGGCGCGCTGGTGTGGCGCGAGGGTCGGCTGTGGCTGGCTGGGCAGGCTATCGACCTGGTCTACAACCGGCTGACTGATTTTTACCTGCAAGCGCCGCAACACGCCGCGCTGCGTCAGGCCTATACGGCCAGCGCGGTGGTGGTGACACCGCATCCGCACGCTCATGCCCTATATGCCGACAAGCGCAACTTGACGCTGCTGAGCGATGCCGATGCGCTCGTGCGTCTCGGCGTGCCGCCGGCGTTGCGGGAAACCTTGCTGGCCGGGGTGCCGCATACCGAACGGGTCACGCCGGCGCGCGCCGAGCACTTATGGGCGCAGCGTCGTGGGCTGTTCTTCAAACCGGCCGCGGGTTACGGCAGCAGGGCGGCCTATCGTGGCGACAAGCTCACGCGCCGGGTGTGGGAGGAGATCCTTGCCGGGGACTATGTGGCACAGGCGCTCGCCCTGCCCAGCGAGCGCCTGACCCAGGTTGCGGAGACCGCGGCCGGGCTCAAGCTCGACGTGCGCGCCTATGTGTATGGTGGTGCGATTCAGCTGGTCGCGGCGCGGCTGTATGCCGGTCAGACCACCAACTTCCGCACCCCGGGCGGCGGTTTCGCGCCGGTGTTCGTGGTGCCCGCTGCGGCGGGGGGGGGCACAGCCCCGGAGTGAGGGTCCGCCAGATTCAGGGCCTCACTCCTTGAGCTTGATCAGCAGTCGGCCATCCTCGACGTGGAGGTATTCGACGCCGTCGGAGAAGCTCTTCCAGAAGCCTTGGTCGCCGCCGAAGGTCTGGACCAGATCGACGTTCTTCAGATTCCCCAACCAGGCGTTGGGGATCGGCACGCCCATCAGACTGACACCCTTCAGGACCACGATCGGACGCTGGTCTTTGTAGGCGAGTTCCACGCCGGCGTTCACCCGCAGGGTCTTGCCGCCGAGCACCGGGAAATCGGCCTCCAGCGGTACCAGCAGCTTTGCACTGATCAGATCGTCAGACAGATCGATGGCGAGCTTCTGCGCCAGGTCGGTGTTCCTGGCCAGCAGCGCGTTGAGCTCGCGTTCGCTGAAGCTGACCTCGCGCTTGGCGCCGACCTCGCTATAACGTTCGGGTTCCAGCGGCCTGTCCGCGGCGTGAGCCTCTAGGCCAATGCCCAGCGCCCGGAGCTTGCCGTCGAGTACCTGGGTCTCCTTGACCTTCAGTTCGACCGGGCTGAAGGCCTTCAGGAACAGGGTCTGGCTGAGCACCCAGTAGGTGATCCCGGCCGTGATGACGAGGGTGGCCAGGACGATCAGCATGACCTGGGGCCAGCGCAGTCCGGTGCGCGCGTGCTCGGCGGCGGGCGGCGTCGTGTCCGTGTTCATCCCGGTATCCTCTTTTCAGATGCGGCAAGCTGCGCCGGATTGCGCAACATTAGCCGAGCTGTACCGGCATTGCCATGCGCTGGCAACGGCCTGCCCGTGCTTATATCATGACGCGCCAGTCACACCCCATCATTCCGAGGAGACCGGCTATGTACATGCATACCCCCGCCCTGCGGCGTTTCACCCGGGCGATCGCCTGGATCTTTGCCGCGATGAGCCTCGCGCTACCCACCGCCGCAAGTAAAGGCTGATGTCCGACCCTACCGGCGGTAGATCGCTCCGGGCATTGCTCGCGCTGTTGCTGTCCACACTGGCGCTCGCCGGCTGCATGCCGGTCACGCGGGTCGCCGACGAGGGCCCGGCGGTCGAACTCACCGAGGTCCCGTTCTTCCCCCAGGAGGATTACCAATGCGGCCCCGCAGCGTTGGCGAGCGTGCTGCAGTGGAGCGGTGTGCCGGCTACACCGGCGACGTTGGCGCCGACGCTGATGATCCCGGCGCGCCAGGGGAGCCTGCAGATCGAACTGTTGGCCCAGGCGCGCGCGCAGGGGCGGGTGCCGTTCCTGATACCCGGGGAGCTCGCTGCCTTGCAGGCCGAACTGGCCGCCGGGCATCCGGTGATCATCTTGCAGAATCTGGCCTTTGCTTGGCGGCCGGCCTGGCACTACGCCGTCGTGGTTGGCAGCGATCCGGCGACGCAGACCCTGGTCCTGCGATCCGGGCGGGAGCCGCGGCATAGGCTGGGTTGGACCCTGTTCGAGCGTACCTGGGCGCGTGCCGATCGCTGGGGCATGGTGGTGCTCAGGCCCGGTGAGCTGCCGGTATCCGTGCCGCCGGAGGCGGTATTGGCCGCCGTGATCCCCTTCGAAGAGCACCAGGCGTGGGCCGTGGCCGAGGCCGTGTACCGCAGCGCCGCGGCGCGCTGGCCGGGCCAGGCGGTGTTCCGCCTGGGACAGGCCAACAGCCTTCATGCCCAGGCCCGGCTCACGGAGGCTGAGACGCTCTATCGCGGCCTGATCGTGGATTTCCCCGATGACCCAGTCATCTACAACAACCTGGCACTGGTGCTCGCGGATGGCGGGCGTTGGCAGGAGGCGGAGGCGCTGGTCGCGCGCGCATTGGAACTCGGCGGTCCGCTGCGTGAGGAGTTTGAGGATACGCAACGGCAGATACGGGCGAGGCACGGGCGCTGATGCGCCCGTGCCTCCGCGGGGGGTGCCCTCAGCGTGCGGTACTCTTCACGAACGGATAGACGTTGGTGAAGCCGAGGATATCGGTAATCAACAGCACCAGGAAAATAAACACGACGGCGCCGATGAAACTGTTGCCACCGGCCGGCAGCTCCTGCATGCGCGCGGCAGCCGTCGCGGCCTCCTGGTCGCTCAGGCGTGCGACGCGCGCCTGAGCCTCGGCTGGCTCGACGCCGAGGCTGATCAGCTGTGCGCGCACGTCTTCACGTTCCAGAAACTGTGCGAGCTGCTGGCGCTGTTCACCGGCGGGGCTGACCTGCTGCGCATAGGTCGAGGGCGAGATAGCGCCCGCCTGAGCGACGGGGATGTACAGCGTCATCAGGCCGAAGGCAGCGAGTACGGCCGGGCTGAGGCGCCGGCACAGTTTGCGGATAAGGTCCATGGTCAGTCTCCTGTTTGGATTGTCGTTTTGCGCGCCAGCGGCGCCCCTGTGTGGAGGCGGTAGCATAGTCCAGTTCAGTGGGCCGCGATATGGCCGGTCGTGGTCGGTTCAGGCGCCCGGATTTGCCGCTGCGTGCTTGGCCAGAATCCCGCGGTACTCACCGCCCAGACGTGCCAGGGCGAACAGCCACACCGCACACATGCCCAGGACCAGCCAGCCGAGTTGGGCGGCGCTCAAGCTCCAGGGCAACCACTGGGTCAGCAGCAGGATCAGCAGCGAGCCCAGCACCTTGAACATCCGATAGCCAAACATATCGATCCAGGCCTTGGCGCGGTAGATCAGCAGCGGGTCGATGGGCAGGTACAGCAGTTCCTTCGAGGCGCGGTTGATGGAGTACGACAGCCCTCGGTCGGCGATCTTGAGGAAGGCCCCGGCCTGCAAAGTGGCCTGTGAGAGGTACCACAGGCTGCCGATGATCACTGACAAGGGCTGCGCAAACAGCCCGCCCAGGGCACCCAACCATCGATGCACCAACGGCGTTATCAGCAGATTGATGCCGATAGCGACCGCACTCAGCACCCCGAAGAAGCTCCCCAGATAGGCGGTGCGCGCCTCGCGGTCGGCAATGCTGGCTTCGACTACCTTCATGAACTGATATTCCACCAGGGGCTCGACGATCTGTGCGATCAGCAGGATCGCCGCGATCAGAAACAGATAGCGGTGTTGCAGGATGGCCCGCCAGTCGCCTCGGGAATCGCCGCCGTTGTCGCGCACGCCGGCATGCTCCTGATACAGCCCGAGCCGACCCATCCACAAGGTCAGCAGCATCAGCGTGCCGATGATCCCCGCCGCGACCAGCAGCAGGTCGATGGTCTCAAGGTGCAGGTGCCGGATCAGCGTGCTCGACGCGCTGCCGCCGGCCACGCCGCCGAGCAGCCCGCCGGTGGCGATCAACCCGTACCAGCGTTTGCCTTCGTCGGTGCTGTAGAGGGTGTTGGTCAGGCTCCAGAACTGCTCGACCAGGATTACGCTCAACATGTCGACGAAGACGTAAAAGGCGAAGGCCGGTGCGAAGCCACTGTCGCTGAGCAGCGGGTAGAACCCCAGCAGTCCGGCAATCACGATGGCGCAACTACCCAGCACAATGCGGATACGGGCGTGGCGGGCGACCAACTTATGATAAATGCCAATGATCAAGCCGAGGCCGACCGCTGTCGCTATCCATACATACGGCAGATTGTCGCTGCCCAGCGTGCTGATGAAGATCGACCTGCTCGCCGGCTTGAGGTGGTACAACGCGGCGATGATCAGAAAGAAATTTGTGAACAGCATCACACAACGGATGCGATGTGTGTCGCGGCTGGCTGGCATGCGCATTGCTTTATAACCTTGATCAGTTACCATGGACACAGAGTGTTTGAAAGGGGGCGGTTATGCTCGGTAACCTACTGAAAACGTGTGCGCTATACCTGTGTCTGCTGAGCGTCGTTCAGGCGGCGTCCCCGGACCAATCATATCCCACCCTCCGTGAAACCAAGAGTCCAGAGCTTCAGCGCCAGCTCGAACAGCGACTCAAACACCTGAATCTTGACACCGCGGTCCGTGAACACCGGCTCGCCGTCTCCCTGGTCGACGTCACCGACCCCCTCAATCCCCGTCTCGCCCAGGTCAACGGCGACGACATGGTCTATGCCGCCAGCCTGCCGAAGATCGCCATCCTGCTGGCCGCCTGCGAACGCGTGCAGGAGGGGAAGCTTGCGTTGGATGCGGAAACGCGTGAATTGATGAACGCGATGATCCGTCATTCTTCAAACACCGCCGCGACCGATCTGATCCGGCGTGTTGGCCACGGGTATATCAACGACCTGCTCAGCTCTTCGAAGTACCGCCTGTACGATGCGCGCTACAACGGCGGGCTGTGGGTCGGCAAGGAATACGCGCAGGGCGTGGCCTATCAGCGCGACCCGCTGCACAATCTCTCGCACGGTGCGACCACCTTCCAGGTGGCACGTTTCTACTATATGCTCGTAACCGGCCAGCTGGTATCGCCGGAACTGTCGAAGGAGATGAAGGCCATCCTCGGAAATCCCGGCATCAAGCACAAATTTGTGCAGGGCCTGTTGACCGATGCGCCCGATGCGCAGATCTACCGCAAGTCCGGGACCTGGCGCGATTGGCACGCCGACAGCGCCATTGTCGAGCATGCCGGCCGCAGCTATATCGCCGTGGCGTTGGCCAAGAGCCAGATGGGCGGCGAGTGGCTCAAACAGATCATCACCCAACTCGATGGCATCATCATGGGGCAGCCGGGACGGACCGCTGCGCTTTCAGCAGGGCGTGCAGGCGCGTCGCAAACGTCTGATGCTCGACCGCAGAGTTCTTCCTCAGAACGTTTGATGTAAGCGCGACCATGTAGAACAGCCTCGGTTCGCCTGCCGGCGATTCTACGATGGCCACCGAGTTCATCAGGTTTTCCACATTGCCTTGATATTTCCCGCATACAAAGCCTTCCTCGGGCCTGCAGCGGTACAGCGAGCCGGATTTGAAATACACCGCGGCATCCTTCAGTACCGGCGCCGACGCATAGCGGATGCGCCACTGGGTCAGATACAGCAGCCGCTTCAATTCCAGGCTCGACCAGCTGTCCACCAACCGGCCCTGTTCCATGCGCACCAGCAGGCGGATCAGTTCGCGCGTGGTGCCGACGCTGGTGGTCCCCGTGATGCGGCGTTTGCCTTCCGCGGTGAAGAAACTTCCCTGACGCAGGTCCGCGGTGTCCAGCCCATTGCGCGTGAGCGGCGTGAGCAGGCTGTTGAGCAGCAGCTCGCTACGCGCCTTGGCCGGGGTATCACGAAAAAACTCCGCCTCGGCCTGCGCTGACACCGGATACTCGGTGCCGAAGAAGCGCAACAGCAGCGTGTGTTTGATGACCATGCTCGCCGCCGCGTTGGAACTCGCCGACATCGTCCAGTCGAGATAACTCCATAGATTCGCCGTGTCACCCTCCTGGAGTGGCCGGCGCGGCATGCGCCGGATCTCCGGCTGCCAGATCGGGACGCTGTGGTGATCGCTGCGGATGAACCCATCCGCTGTAACCAGGGTGTCCCGGAGTACCCGCTGGCGCGCGGCGATGTCGTCGGGATACAGATCGGCCAGCGCCTGGAGCAGCGCGACCATGACCATGAGCTTGCCGACGCTGCCGGGATTGCGCCGGGTCTGGGCGTTGTGTTCGGCATACCGCGGCGCTTCCGGGTCGCTGAGGTCGAGCACGCTGACGCTGGTGTGCGGCGCTGCCTCGCCCAGCAGCGCCACGATGCGTTGGCTCAATGCCGCATCCGGGGCCGGGATCTGGAGGTCCGTGTGGTCCTGCAGGCGCAGATGAATCTGTTCGTGTTTGAGCAATGCACCCGGCGGCAGGCGATTGCCCGCGAGCTTGCCTTCGCTGGCCAGCCGGAATCCTTCCAGGCGTGCGATACCCGTTTCCTCGTAGGCGTCGATGGGATAGGCCCAGCTGTGTCCGGCGCAGAGCGACAGCGCGGCAGCCAGCAACAGGTTATGGATGGGGTTCGCGCGCGTCATACTGAACTCTCCGTGCGCCTAGGCGCCTAGGGGGTTTCGGGAACCGGCGGCTGGCGCAGGTCGACCGGGGTAGCCTCGCCGCTGGCGGCGGCACGGTCCATCTCAATCAGATACAGGCTGCGGCGCGCGCGCGGGCTTTCCACAAACGGGCGGATCTGGAACAGCGCGAGTCGGCCGTCGCGGAAGCCAAACTCGATATCCGCCGGGGCCGGCAGCCCATCGGCGCCCACCGGCATCGGAAAGCGCCGCTCGACATCGTCGGCCAGCCGCCGAAGTTGCTCGATCTCGGCAGGCAGTAACAGGCTATCTCGGCCGCTGGCCGGCCGCCTGCGCATCCCGCCTTCCGGTGCGGGTTCCGCGCGCAACGGCGCACTGGCCTGGGCGAGCAGGCGCACCTCACCACCGGCGCGGCGCACGCGCAGTTCCTCGGCGGCCTGCCCATCGACGGCGCCGCCTACGCCCTCGCTGGTGGCGATCGTCAGCCAGTGGCGATCGCCGGTCTCGACATCGGTGGTCACCAGTACGCCGGATTTCTCCGAGGGGAAGGTCTGGAGCAGCAGCACGGCTGGATACACATGCTCGGGTTGCGGCATGTGCATTTGGCGCCAGGCGTAGGCGCGCTCGGTGAACGGCGAGGCCCAGACGTGCTGTATGGCCTGTACGATGACCTCGAAGCCGACCGCATTGGGCACGGTCAGATTCAGGCCCGCACCGGTGAAGCCGGGTAGATCTTCGACATTGGTATCGCTGCGCACGAACACACCGACAGTTTCGATGTCGCCGAAGGTCTTTTCCAGCGCCGCGCGCAGCTCGGCGCGGAACGCCTCGCCCGGGTCGGTGTGGGTGATCCAGGCGCGCAGCTGTTCCAACACGTGTCGCGTCTCAACGTGGCGCTGGGCGGGATCGGCGATGTCGCGCAGGCGGTCGTATTCCGCGCGCAGCCAATCGAAAGCGGCGGGTCCGCCTTGCTCGATCGGTCGGTCGAGCAAGGCGCGGAATACGCCGAAGGGGATGACCACGCCCGGGTTCACCGCCTGCGGGTAGTGGTGGCGCAGCTCGCCGAGATTGGCGGCCTTGGGGCCGATGCTGCGGCCCGAATCCGTGGCGCGCAGTTCTCGCAACGGGCGAAGGTCGGTCGTTTTCAGATCGAGTTTGCTTAGGTCCGGCTCGATGACCACATCCTCACCTAAGGCTTCATTGCCAAACACCGCATCCCAATCCGGACCGTCGGCGGCGATGCGCACCGTGCCGCGCGGGCTGACCGCGAGCACGATGCGTGTACCGAGCCGGTCACTGATCTGTGGGAGCAGGCCTTCATCGACCACTACATTCGGGATGCCGAGATTGCGCGCCAGCAACTGCACATGCGACAGCGAACTGCCCTCGCCCAGGGTGAGAATGCCGGCGACCGGCGGCAGCTCCGGCGTGGTGGAGGGCAAGAGATAAATGCCATCTTTGCGGAAGGCCTCGGCTGCCTCGGGTGGTGCCAGGAGTACCCCGCGGCGCAATCCGGGATTGAGCGCGCGCAGCCCGCTGGCGGTCGCCTGGCCGAACAGCGTGTGTTTGACACCAGCCAGACGACTGGCGTCCTGCAACAGCGCATCCAATATGCGCGTATAGGTCAGCAGTGGGCTGCCGCGCAGCCGGTCAGGAATGAACAGCACTGCCTGCGGTGTGAGGTCGGTCCACAGCCGCACCGTGGGGGCGAATTGAAACTCCAGCGCCCGTTGTGCCCATTGAGGGATCCGCGCCAGTTGACGAAGGCCGGCGAAATACGTTTCGGCATCCAATACTGTCGCCTGCTCCAGCAAATCGATTTGCCGGCCCAGCGCATCCAACTGCCTTTCGGATAACAGTCCGCTGGCGAACAGCGACATGCCCAGGCCGCGCAGCCACTGTAACTGCGTATGGCGATCGGCGTCAGGCGCCGCCTCCAGCAACTGATTACCGACGGCGTAGGCCTCCTGCTCCAGGGACAGGCCGGCCTGCAATAGCCGCAGCCGATTGGGCGGGCTCAACGCAGTCGTGGTCGCGAGCAGCGCACGCCACTGCACGGCGAGGTCGGCGGTGATGCGCAGCCGTGTCTGGATGTCCCGCGCAGTGTGCAACTGCGTGATCCCCGCGCGTAACGTGTCTTTGAGCAGTCGGCTGCCGCTCTCCGTGACGAGTTGTTCGAGCTGGTGCAGCGCGGTCTGTGGGGCGTACAGCGCATCGAGTTCCGCGGCCAGGTGAGCATAGGTCTCGGTCAGTGCCGGCAGACCTCGCGTGGCGGCGTAGTCGCGCACCCGTTGCGGGTCTCTGGCGTCCGGGATTCCGTGCAGCTTCACCCGCAGGTCCCGGAAGCCGGGGTCCTGATCGGCTATTTCGACGGCCAACTGGCGCACCGTCACCGCCGCGGGCGGCTCGGCGCTGACCGGCAGCAGCCGCGCCGCCTCGCGCAGCAACAGATAGCGTGTCGGGTCGCGCCAGTCTGCATCCTCGATCAGGGTCAGCAGCAGCGAACGCGCGCCGACGCGCTCGTCTTCTACCTGCAAGGCACCGCGATAGAAACGCGCCTGGCGGAATACCCAGCCGTCGTCGTTCTGGATCAGGAATTGCTCCAGCAATACCTGGCGCAGGTCATCCAGACGCGGGGCCGGCCCGATGAAATCCAGCGCCTTGATGTCCGCCAGCAGCGTGGCGATCAGATAGCCCTGGCCGCGGATCGCCAGCGTGCGGGTATTCCACTCGCCGTGCTGTATGCCGCCGCCATGGTCGCGGCAGGCCCCCTCGCCGGGCGGCAGCACCGTCCCGTCGTTGCAGAACCAGCGGATGCGTTCGAACGGCCCCCGCGGGTGGCGCTTCATGCCATCGATCCAATCCCGCATCAGCGCCGGTTCCAACACCGTTGGGGGAGGGGAGGCCGCGACGGGTGCGCTGGCACAGAGCATTAGGCCGAAGACGAGGGCGGAGAACAGGTGCCGGTGGCGGCTGATGTCGGTAACAGGCATGGATGCGAGGTGCTCCCGATAGCGGTGGGACAACAGCGTGAAAGACCCGACAGGGTTACCTGCTTCGTTGCGAACGCGGATCCTGCGCGTCGATGAACCTGCGGCCACTCTAACACCCCGCCCCGTCCCGGAAAATGCGCCGCAGACCCGCAAGGC
>JBHEOS010000044.1:0-320 GCA_046260695.1 Gammaproteobacteria bacterium | reverse complement strand
AAATTTAGTTGTTTATGTACAATTACTTAAGCCGTTTTTCTTAAGCCGTTTTTCGAGGCGGCTGTGACGCAACCGTGCCTTTACTTAGGCACGTGCGAACTTTATACGGCGCCATTCTAGTTCCTCAGGTTAGTGCTCACCTGCTGATAACGTTGGCGCCGTTTTAATGTGCTACGTGCGAGCCCCGGCTAGCGCCTCGTCGCGATTTCCCGTTGGTCTTGTTTGATAAACATATCAACGATGCAGCCGCTTGATTTTAAGGGAGGCCTAGATCCTTTAGTTCCCGCACCTTGCTTGTAAAGAATCGCTCACTCCATAGC
>JBHEOS010000043.1:0-17581 GCA_046260695.1 Gammaproteobacteria bacterium | reverse complement strand
GCCCTCAGATAGGCAGCCTCGGCGATCATCTGCTGGCGAATCTCGGGGTTCAGCGGTTTGCCCGCGGCAGTCCGGGGCTTGCGGGCCGGGGTGGCAGCGCGCGCCGGCTTCTGGGTGGGGGTGTCCTTGCTGGTGCGGGGGGTGCCGGTTTTGCTATTGGCCATGGTGGGTCCGTTCTCCAATGTTGGGACGCTCAAGTCATCGGCGTCGGAAGGCTTTCTGAAAACACCCGACGTCACTTACCGGACAACGTGCGGCCAAGTTAGTTTAGCTGAGGGCGGATTGCCCGCAAGCGCTCCGCGGCGGGCTGGAGCGTTCGATTACACACCGGATCAGGAGGAATACACGGATGCGCATCGGTACCCCGTTATCGGCCACGGCGACCCGCGTGATGTTGCTGGGCAGCGGCGAGTTGGGCAAAGAGGTGATCATCGCCCTGCAGCGTCTCGGGGTGGAGGTGATCGCTGTGGATCGCTACCCCGATGCGCCCGGGCATGCGCTCGCGCACCGCGCCTATACGCTCGACATGGCCGATCCGGCCGCCCTGCGGGCCCTGGTCGAACAGGAACGGCCGCAGCTGATCGTGCCGGAGATCGAGGCGATCGCGACCGAGGCGCTGGTGGAGATCGAGGCGGCCGGCCTGGCTGAGGTGATCCCCACCGCGCGGGCGGCCCGGTTGACCATGGACCGCGAGGGTATCCGCCGGCTGGCGGCCGAGACCCTTGGACTGCCCACCTCCCGCTACGCCTTTGCCGACAGTTATGCGGAACTCCAGGCCGCCGCGGCCGAGGTGAGCGGCTACCCGTGCATCGTCAAGCCGGTGATGTCCTCGTCCGGCAAGGGCCAGTCGTCGGTGCAGGGTCCGGAAGCGCTGCGTGCGGCCTGGGACTATGCCCTGCAGGGCGGCCGGGTGAACCGCGGCCGGGTGATCGTCGAGGAGCGCATCGACTTCGACTACGAGATCACCCTGCTGACCGTGCGTTCGCTGGCCGCCGATGGCCGGGTGCGCACGGACTTCTGCGCGCCCATCGGGCACGTGCAGGTTCAGGGCGACTATGTGGAATCCTGGCAGCCGCAGCCGATGTCCGCGCAGGCCCTGGCGCGCGCGCAGGAGATCGCCGCCGCGGTCACCGGCAACCTGGGCGGGCGCGGCCTGTTTGGCGTCGAGTTGTTCGTGCGCGGGGACCAGGTCTGGTTCAGCGAGGTCAGCCCGCGCCCGCACGATACCGGCATGGTGACTATGGTCAGCCAGGCGCAGAGTGAGTTCGCCCTGCACGCGCGGGCGATCCTCGGCCTGCCGGTGGACACCGGGCTGCGCCGACCGGGGGCGAGCGCGGTGATTTATGGCGGGGTGGAGGCGGCGGGGATCGTCTTCGAGGGGCTGGATCAGGCGCTGCGGGTGCCCGAGTCCGAGGTCCGACTGTTCGGCAAGCCGGAGGCCTTCGTCCGTCGTCGCATGGGGGTCGCGCTGGCCTGTGCCGACGACCCCGACACGGCTCGGTTGCGCGCCAAGCAGGCCGCCGCGCAGGTGCGGCCCCGGCGCGCGGACTGAGTCCGTCTCAGCCTGGACTGGCCGTGGAGCCCGAGGAGGCCCAGGCGAACGCGCAATCCAGGTGGGTGCGCACCGCGATCACCCCGTCGAGTCCGTCTTCGACCATCAGCGCGACCGGCGTGCGGCGGCGGAAATATTTATTGCGGCGGTGCATCCACAACGGGCCCATTTGCGGGTTGCGCGGGAAGGTGGTGCGCAGTGCGTCGGCGATGCCGATCAGGTGCTCGATGCGTTCCAACACGGCCGGATCGTCCGGGAACGGGGTATCCATCTGAAAGCGGCGCAGGTTGCGCGGGCTGATCTCGTCCGGCAGGGCCAAAATCGCGATCTGCTCCGAGGCGCCGATCCCCCAGCTTTCCAGCAGGTTGATGATGCTGCGGGTCAGGTCGATCCGGTCCTCCTGACAGGCCTTGGCAAAGTCGCTCATGGGGATAACCTCGTGGCTCGCGGGGTACTTCACTATGGGCCAGGCCGGCGGTGCAAGGCCAGAAACAGGGCTCGGGCAAGGGTTTCCGGCGGCATCGCGGCCGCCTCAGTCGTCGTTCCCTGTGGGGCCGGGTGGCTTCCGGCTCAGATGCTCAAGGGGGACCACGACGGTCTTTTTCGGTTCGTCAATGAAGCGCGGACGCAGGTCCATGGCCCCGCCGCGGGCCTCGACCAGCTCGCGTTCGCGCGCCGCGATCTGCGCCAGACACTCGCGGATGCCCTGGATCGTGTGCTCCGAGAGGCTGTGCCGGAACCCGGGTTTGGCGTGGGTGTCCTTGGCGACATCGGTCAGGACCTTCTTCATCATGCGCAGGATGCGTTCTTCCTGGGAGGGCTCGTCGGCGGACATGGGGTCTCCGGTCCCCGCTCTGGGGGCGACAGTGAACGGCTCGCGGGGGCCCGCATTCTCGCACACCTGCGGACGCGGATTCATCCGCAGGATTTGTCAGTCTTCGAGATAGAACTCAGTCTTCGAGATAGAAGAAGCCCCAGGTCCCCCCGCCGAGCCGGCCCAGGCTGTCCAACAGGCGCTCGCCGGGGACCGCCTCGGCGGCATGGATCCCCCAGATATCCAGAAACACCTCCGCGAAGCCACCGGCCTGGCGCCAGTGCAGCTCCCACGCACGGGCCGCGTGGCCACAGCCGTCACAGACGGTCTGTCCCCCGGCGCGCGGGTCGGCGAGGCCAGACGGATCGATGTCGGCCCGGCAGGCCGGACAACGCGGCCGCCGCCCGGCCTGAAGACGCACGCGCGGCGCCGGGCCGGCCTCGGACAGCTGGATGTGGCAGAACCGCCCGGCCCGGGCCGCGGCTGCCAGGTCCGTCCCGGGCGGGTCCAGGACGATGGCCGGCGCGCAGCCGAGAAAGCCGAGGTGGTCCAGAAAGGCCGGCCCGGTGCGGTGGTGCTGCCGGCCATCGAGCCGGAAGGCCGGGCCAAGCAGGCCGAGCCCCTGCAGGGCCTCACGAATCGCGGACACCGCCAGGCCGGTCGCAGGCCGGGTCGGGTGAAGCACCAGCTTCGGCGCAGTCATCAGGCGTCCAGGGTTAGGGGTGGCGGCGCGGGTCGAGGATGGCCATGGCCGTGTGGATGGCCTGCAAGCGGCCCGGATCGCCGCCGCGGTCGGGGTGATGGCGCATGGCCAGGCGCCGGTATTGGCGGCGGATGCCCGCCAGATCGGTCTCCGCCGGCAGGTCCAGCACGGCCAGGGCCTCGCCGCGCCGGTCGTAGCGGCTCAGACCCGCCCAGAAGCGCCCCAGCAGTGCGTCGAGGTCCGCGCGCGTGGTGCCGTCCAGATTGTCCAGATCCAGGTAATAGTCGCGCAGGGGATCAGGCCGGGCCAGGTTTGCGCCGCCGTCAGGGCCACGGTCGAGCCAGCGGATATTCAGGACATGGATCTCCAGATCGCCGGCGCGGGTCTCGTGGAGCTGGTCGCGCAGCCGGTACAGCGCGTGGAACAGCAGGAAATGGGTCCGGAACAGCTCCTGAAGATCGTCCAGCCGCGCCGGGCCGAGATCCAGGCGGGCGTCGCCGCGCAGCCGCTGTAACAGCGCGTATTCGCTCAGCCCGCCCGGGTGCAGCCGCAGGAGTTCCAGCAGGATGCGGGAAAATTCCGTCGGTTCGGGCCGGGACATGGGCAACTCCTCTGGCCGGGGTGGCGCAGGGCCGATGGTGGCGGTAGCGGCGGGCGGTTTCAACCGGGTCCCCGTACGCCGGGTTAATTGTCGCCGGGATCGGCCGACAAGAGGGTAAGCGGCGTCGCTCCGAGGGAATGCGGCGCGGTTCGCAGCCACGCCCGGCGGGTTCTGGGAGAGTGGCCGACAGACGGCTGAAGAGGGCAGGCGTATGGGACCCCATCATCACGGGCTGTATCAGGACCCGACCTGGTTTGACGCGCTGGGCGGGTGGTGTCTGCGGCATATCCAGCGCCGCCTTCCGCGCCAGCGCGGGTACTGGTGGAGCGGCGGCTTCGTGCTGTTCGCCGCCCTGTGCGTGGCCTGGGCGGCGGGCCTGGCGGCCCACGCCGTGGTCTATGCGCTGCCCCTGGGACAGGCGGCCCCTCAGTTTCTGGCGGCGGGCCTGTTGTTGGTCGCGGCACGGCATTTTTTGACCGCGACCGGTATCAGCGCTGCCGCGGCGCTGCCGCGGGCCAAGCTGATCACCCGCACGCCGGACCACGTCGCGGTGGCACCGGCCGGCGCCGTGCCGGCGGCACCGCGTGGCAGCGACTCCCGGCCGTTCATCCAGGCGCTCAAGGCCGCCGGCCTCAACGTGCGGATTGCCCGGGCCGTGTGCGCGGCGGGTCTGCGCAGCGGCGAACAGGTGCGCGCCTGTGCCGATGCGCAGCTGTTGGCGATCCCCGGCATCGGCCCGGCCACGCTGCGCAAGTTGCGCCAGTGCTTCGGCCCGCGCCCGGGCGCAGCGCAGGCTCAGTCCAACGCGGCATAACACGCCGGTGTGAAACGCGGCGTGCAGATCGCGTAGAACACCAGGTCCCCCGCCCCGACATTGGTGATGCGCTGGCGCACGCCGGCGGGGATCACCACCACGTCGCCGACCTGCACGCGTTCCGGCGCCCGCTCGCCGACCTCGACCCGGCCGCTCCCCTCGACGATCAGATAGCGTTCGGTCACGCCGTTCAAGGCATGCCAGCGGGTGGTCACGCCGGGCGCCACCCGGGCCCGCGCGATCGAGGCCTGCGGGTCGTCGCCGTGATTCCAGCTCTCCAGGATCCGGCAGCCCTCGACGAAGGCGTATTCCAGGGCGGGGTCGGGGTGAATCACAGGGATCTGCATGACGGGCTTCCAGAGCAACGGGTCGGTGACGGGGTGGTAAGCTTAGGGAAGCTCTAAACAAGTCCGTTCGTGGTGAGCCCTTCGACGTGTGCTCAGGACAGGCCTGTCGAACCACGAACGGACGAATCGCCTTCACTATCACGGTACTTCCCGATTGCCCTTCGACAAGCTCAGGGCGAACGGGGTATCAATTCTTCCTTAGCCCGGTCCGCAAGGAGCCCGACATGGCCCGTGAGCAAACCCACCGCATCCATGCCCTCGAACTCGGTCCGATGGCGAACTTCGTCTATGTGATCGAGGATCTCGCCAGCCGCCGCGCCGCGGTGGTGGACCCGGCCTGGGACGTCCCGGCGGTGCTCGCGCTGGCGCGCGAACAGGGCCTGACCATCACCGATATCCTGCTGACCCACAGCCATCACGACCACATCAACGGCATCGAGTCATTGCTGGACGTCTGCGATGCGCAACTGCACCTGCTTAAATCCGAGGCGCGCTTCTGGGGGCAGGGTCTGGACCTGCCGAGCCTGCATCACGGCGGCGAGCGTATCGCGCTCGGCGCCAGCGAGATCGAGATCCTGCACACCCCCGGCCACACCCCCGGCTCGGCCTGTTACCGGCTGGGCGACGACCTGATCACTGGCGACACGCTGTTCGTCTACGGCTGTGGCCGTTGCGACCTGCGCGGCGGCGACCCCGAGCAGATGTTCTGGACCCTGAAGGCCCTGCGCGAGAAATTGCCCGAGGACACCCTGATCCGCCCTGGCCACAACTATGCCCTGGAAGAGACCTCGACCCTGCGCGAACAGATCGCCGGCAATCCCTTTCTGCACTTCGACGACCTCCAGCGCTTTACCCAGTACCGCATGGACTATCACGACCGGCACCGTTCGGCGCCGCTGGCGCCGGTCAAGCTCGGCGAAGAGATGCCGTAACGGGCAAGCCCTCAGCCGAAGCGCCGCTGCACGTAGGCCTCGACCAGTTTCTGAAACTCCTGCGCGATCGTCTCGCCCTTGAGCGTGACGGTCTTCTCGCCGTCCACATACACCGGTGCGACCGGGACCTCGCCGGTGCCGGGCAGACTGATGCCGATGTCGGCGTGTTTGCTCTCACCGGGGCCGTTGACCACGCAGCCCATCACCGCGACGGTGAGGGTCTCGACGCCGGGGTATTGCCCGCGCCACACCGGCATCTGCTGGCGCAGATAAGCCTGGATCTCCTGCGCGAGCTGCTGGAAGGTGGTGCTGGTGGTGCGGCCGCAGCCGGGGCAGGCGATGACCTGCGGCGTAAAGGCGCGCAGGCCCATGGCCTGCAGGATCTCCTGCGCGACGCGGACCTCCTGGGTGCGGTCGCCGCCCGGTTCGGGGGTGAGCGAAATCCGGATGGTGTCGCCGATGCCTTCCTGCAACAGCACCGCGAGCGCGGCGGTCGAGGCGACGATGCCCTTGCTGCCCATCCCGGCCTCGGTGAGCCCCAGGTGCAGCGGATAGTCGCAGCGCGTGGCGAGGTCGCGATACACGGCGATCAGATCCTGCACGCCGCTCATCTTCACCGACAGGATGATCCGGTCGTGGCCCAGGCCGAGTTTTTCTGCGCGCTGCGCGCTTTCCAGGGCCGAGACGATCAAGGCCTCGCGCGTGACGACAGCGGTATCCAACGGCGCGGCGCGGCGCGCGTTCTCGTCCATCAGGCGCACCACCAGTGCCTGATCGAGGCTGCCCCAGTTCACGCCGATGCGCACCGGCTTGCCGAGATCGCGCGCCAGGCCGATCAGGGTGGCGAATTGTGCGTCCTTCTTGCTGCCGCGGCCGACGTTGCCGGGGTTGATGCGGTATTTGGCCAGCGCCTTGGCGCAGGCCGGTTGCTTGCTCAACAGGCGATGGCCGTTGAAGTGGAAGTCACCGATCAACGGTACGCCCAGGCCCATATCGTCGAGCCGGCTGCGGATCTCCGGCACGGCCGCGGCGGCCGCCTCGCTGTCGACGGTGATGCGCACCAGTTCCGAACCGGCCTTGGCGAGTTGCGCGACCTGGATCGCGGTGCCGAGCGCGTCGGCGGTGTCGGTGTTGGTCATCGACTGCACCGCCACCGGATGCCCGCCGCCGATGAATACCTCGCCGACCCGGACGGCTACACTGGGGCGGCGCTGGACGGGCTGGGATGGGCTGGACATACTGGGCATCGACCGCGAGGGAGGGGTGCGCCATTATCGCAACCGCGTGCCGCCCCTGTCACTCGCAGCCTGAGCGCCGTCTTGAACAAACCCCAGACATTCACCTGAATATCGGAACTAGCCACGCATGAACACCTTCACCGCCTATCGAATCCATCAGGATGCCACCGGCCATCACGCCGGACCGGAATCGCTCGCGCTTGACCAACTGACCCCCGGCGAGGTGACCGTGCGGGTGGAGTGGTCGGCGGTGAACTACAAGGACGCCCTGGCCGTGACCGGACGCGGCAAGATCCTGCGCAAATCGCCGCTGGTCGGCGGCATCGATGCGGCGGGGCGGGTTGAGGCCTCGACCGATCCGCGCTTCATCGCCGGCATGCCGGTGGTGGTGATCGGCGGCGGGCTGGGTGAGACCCGCGACGGCGGTTACGCGCCCTGGCTGCGGGTGCCCGCGGACGCCGTAATCCCCTTGCCGGACGGCCTGACGACTCGCCAGGCCATGATCGTGGGCACGGCGGGGTTTGCCGCGGCGCTGGCGCTCGATCGTATGGAGCACAACGGCCAACGGCCGGACCTCGGTCCGATCCTGGTGACCGGGGCCAGCGGCGGGGTCGGGAGCTTCGCCACCGCGTTGTGTACGCGGCGCGGGTATGCGGTCGCTGCGCTGACCCTGAAGCCGGAGAGCATCGAGTACCTGCAAGGTCTCGGGGCCCGCAAGGTGATCCTGCGCCACGGCCTGGAGATGGGCCGGCGCGCCTTGGAGACCGCCCGTTTCGGCGGCGTGATCGACACCCTCGGTGGCGATTACCTGGGCTGGGCGCTGCGCTGCGTGGCGCCGACCGGCAACGTCGCCGCCCTGGGCATGGCCACCGGCGGCGATTTCAGCACCTCGGTGATGCCCTTCATCCTGCGTGGCGTGAACCTGTTGGGGATCAATTCCGCCGAGGTCTCGCGCGAGCGGCGGACCCGGCTATGGCATCGCCTCGCCGAGGATCTCGACGCGCGCCAGCTGGATGCGATCTGCGCCGGGGAGGTCGACTTCGCCG
Source organism: Gammaproteobacteria bacterium (assembly GCA_046260695.1). Lineage (GTDB taxonomy): Bacteria > Pseudomonadota > Gammaproteobacteria > Thiohalobacterales > Thiohalobacteraceae > JAHJQQ01. The sequence goes on along the minus strand of JBHEOS010000043.1, from coordinate 9,534 downwards.
GGCTGCGCGCCTTCTGTGTGCAGATGCTCGACGGCCATGTGCATGGCCGCACCCTGGTGCGGGTGGACGCGTAGGGCGCGGCGCGGCGTCGCCTGACCCTCAATCGTCAGGATTGGCCAGCGACAGACTGCCCGACCCGGCCCCGCCCGCGCCAGCGGCGCTGCGGGGCGGCGGCTCTGACGGTTCCTCGCCTTCCAGGCTGAACGCCGCCGCGGCCGCGGCCAGGTGCGCGGGCGGCTGCCCCGGCTGCTCGTTGCTGAGGTTGATGCGCAGCCGCAGGTTGTTCGGCGAGTCGGCGTTGCGCAGCGCCTCTTCCAGCGAGATGCGGCCATCCATGTAGATCCGGTACAGGGCGCTGTCGAAGGTCTGCATGCCGAGGTTCTCCGACTTCGCCATGACCTCCTTGATCTCATGCACATCGCCGCGGCGGATCATGTCCTGCACCAGCGGCGTGCCGAGCAGGATCTCGATGGCCGCGGCGCGCATGCCGTCGACGGTCGGGACCAGGCGTTGCGAGACGAAGGCGCGGATGTTCAGCGACAGGTCCAGCAGCAGCTGGTTGCGGCGGTCTTCCGGGAAGAAGTTGATGATGCGATCGAGCGCCTGGTTGGCGTTGTTGGCATGCAGCGTCGAGATCGCCAGGTGGCCGGTCTCGGCGAAGGTGATGGCGTGCTCCATGGTCTCGCGGTCGCGGATCTCGCCGATCAGGATCACGTCCGGGGCCTGGCGCAGGGTGTTCTTGAGCGCGTCCGCGTAGGTGTCGGTGTCCAGACCGACCTCGCGCTGGTTCACGATCGACTTCTTGTGATGATGGATGAACTCGACCGGGTCTTCGATAGTGATGATGTGGCCGGCGCTGTGGGTGTTGCGGTAGTCGATCAGTGAGGCCAGCGAGGTGGACTTGCCGGAGCCGGTCGCGCCGACGAACAGCACCAGGCCGCGCTTGGCCATGACCACCTCGGTCAGCACCGGCGGCAGGCCCAGGTCCTGCCACTGCGGGATCTGCGTCTTGATGTTGCGCACCACCATGCCGATGGTGTTGCGCTGCTTGAAGATGTTGACGCGGAAGCGGCCGACGCCGGTCTCGGAGATGGCCAGGTTCATCTCCGGCTTGTGCTCGAACTGGCGGATCTGCTCGGCGTCCATAATGGTGTAGGCGATCTCCTTGATGCGGTCCGGCGTCAGGGTGGCCTTGTCGACCACCTTCAACTGGCCTTGGAACTTCATGCAGGTCGGCGCCCCGGTGCTCAGATACAGATCCGAGGCATCCTTCATCACCATGATCTTCAGATAGTCTTTGAATTCCATTGCCGTTCCCCGCAAGCCCTGTGTGATAAGACGGATGACGCGCCACCGCCCGGCGCGGAGGCCCGCCAGGCCGCACCGGTGTACCGATCGCTTGATAGCGTTTCGGCGCCGCCGCCCGGCCCTTGAGCCGCGCCCGGCGGCTGTGGCTGGGGGGGATTCGCGCTAAGCTGTCGCGCGACCGGATTTGGAGCCGCCCGTGTGAACCCGTCCACACACTGCGTGATGCGTGACGTGCCCCCGGCCTTGCAGGCCGAGGTGGCCGCGGCGTGGGCGAGTTATTGCAGCCAGGCGGCGGCGGCTGGCGTCACCCCGCCCGCCCAGCCGGATTTCCTGGCCCGGCTGGGCCGGGTCTGGGCCGGCAGCGAATTCGTGGCCGGCCACTGCGCCCGTGATCCCGGCCTGCTCCAGGGCCTGCTGGCCAGCGGCGACCTGCTCGGCGACTATGCCCCCGGCGAGTTGCGGGCCAAGGCCGTGCGGGCCGTGGCCGGGGTGCGCGACGACGCGGACCTGGGTTTGGCCCTGCGTCGGCTGCGGCGGCGCGAGATGCTGCGCATCGCCTGGCGCGACCTGGCCGGCTGGGCGCGGGTCGAGGAGGTCCTGGAGGATCTGTCGGCGCTGGCCGACGCCTGTGTCGGGGTCGCGCTGGATACCCTGTATGCCTGGCAGTGCCGCGAGCTCGGTACGCCCAGGACGATCACCGGGACCGCGGCCGGCCTCCCGCAACGCCTGATCGTGCTGGGCATGGGCAAGCTCGGCGCGCGCGAGCTGAATTTCTCCTCTGACATCGATCTGATCTTCGCCTATCCGGAGCCGGGTCAGCTCCGCGGCCGGCGCGGCAGCAGCCATGAGGAATTCTTCAATCGCCTGTCCCAGCGGCTGATCCAGGCGCTGAACGACACCACCGCCGAGGGCTTCGTGTACCGCGTCGACATGCGCCTGCGGCCCTACGGGGAGAGCGGCCCGTTGGCCATGAGCTTCGTGGCGCTGGAGGATTATTACCAGTCGCAGGGCCGTGAATGGGAGCGCTACGCCCTGGTCAAGGCGCGGCCCATAACCGGCGATCCCGCCGCGGTCGCCGAACTGGAGGCGCTGCTGCGGCCGTTCGTGTACCGCCGCTATCTGGATTTCGGCGCCTTCGAACAGTTGCGCGAGATGAAGGCGCTGATCCAGCGCGAACTGGCGCGGCGCGGCCTGCGCCAGGATATCAAGCTCGGCCCGGGGGGCATCCGCGAGGTGGAGTTCATCGCCCAGGCCTTCCAGCTGGTGCGCGGTGGCCGCGAACCGGCGCTGCGCGAGCGTGGCCTGCTGAAGGTGCTCGCGGTGCTGGCCGAACGCGACCTGCTGCCGGCGTTCGCGGCCGAGCGGCTGGCCGAGGCCTACCGTTTCCTGCGCCGGGTCGAGAACCGCCTGCAGGCCTATGCCGACGAGCAGACCCACCAGTTGCCCGAGGACGAGACTGCCCGCCTGCGCCTGGCCTTCACCCTGGGATTTGCCGACTGGGCCGCCTTCCTCAAGGTTCTGGACAAGCACCGGCGCTTCGTCCACGGCCAGTTCGATCAGGTGTTCAGCGCCCCGCAGGCCGCCGCCGCGGACACGTCGCCGGCCGCAGCCAGTTTCGACGCGCTGTGGACGGGCACGCTGGACGACCCGACGGCGCGGGGCCTGCTCGCGACGGCCGGCTGCGAAGACGGCGACGAGGTCCTGCGCCGGCTGGCGGCCTTCCGCGACAGTGCCGCGCTGCGTGCCCTGGGTACCCGCGGCCGCGGTCGGCTGGACCGGCTCATGCCCCTGCTGCTGGGGGCGATCAGCGAGGCCGCCGCGCCGACCCAGACCTTCATCCGCGTGCTGGGGGTGATCGAGGCCATCGCCGGCCGCAGTGCCTACCTGGCCCTGCTGGTGGAACACCCCATGGCCCTGTCGCAGCTGGTGCAGCTGTGCGCGGCCAGCCCCTGGATCGCCGAGCAGCTGGCGCGGCATCCGCTGCTGCTGGACGAACTGCTCGACCCGCGCCAGCTGTACGCACCGCCGACGCGTGCGGACCTGGCGCAGCAACTCGCGCTGCGCCTGGGGCAGCTCGACGCCGAGGATCTGGAGCAGCAGATGGATGCCCTGCGCCAGTTCCAGAAGGCCGCGATGCTGCGCGTGGCCGCGGCGGACGTGATGGGTGCGACCCCGCTGATGCGGGTCTCCGACCACCTGACCGAGATCGCCGAGGTGGTGCTCGGCGAGGTGCTGGACGTGTGCTGGCGGCATCTAGCCGCCCGGCACGGCGTCCCGGGCGGCCGCCTTGAGGGGCGTGAGCGCCCGGACGGGTTCGTGATCCTGGCCTACGGCAAGCTCGGTGGTATCGAGCTCGGCTATGGCTCGGATCTGGACCTGGTGTTCCTGCACGACGGCTATGCCGATGCCGCCCGTACCGATGGCGCCAAGCCGCTCGACAACGCGGTGTTCTTCGCCCGGCTCGGCCAGCGCATCATCCATGTCCTGAACACCCTGACCCCGGCCGGCGTGCTCTACGAGGTGGACATGCGGCTGCGCCCGAGTGGCGCCTCAGGCCTGCTGGTCACCGGCCTGCCGGCCTTCGCCGACTATCAGCGCAGCGAGGCCTGGACCTGGGAACACCAGGCCCTGGTGCGGGCGCGGCCGGTGGCCGGCGACGCCGCACTCGCCGCGGCCTTCGCCGCCGTGCGCCGCGAGGTGCTGGGCCGGCCGCGCGACGGCGCGACCGTGCAACGCGAGGTGCGTGAGATGCGCGAGCGCATGCGCCAGGAACTGGCAAGCCGCGACCCCGCGCGCTTCGACCTCAAGCAGGGCACCGGAGGTATCGCGGACATTGAATTTATGGTGCAATACCTCGTCCTGCGCTATGCCCACGGACACCCCACGCTGTTGGATTGGAGCGACAACATCCGCCTGCTGGACACCCTCGGCGCGGAAGGCCTGCTCGCGCCCGATGAGGCCGCCGTGCTGGCCGACGCCTATCGGGCCTTCCGCCAGCGTGTGCATGCGCTGACCCTTCAGGAGCAGCCCGCGGTGGTCGCGGCCGGCGAATTCGCCGAATTGCGCGCACGGGTGCGCACGCTCTGGCAGCGGGTAATGACGACAGATTAATTTCTTGTAGGAGCGGGCAGAGCCCGTTCCTACAAGGCTTGTACGTATGAGAGGAGATGAACGATGTCGATGGCCGATCGTGACGGCGTGATCTGGCTGGATGGGGAGATGGTGCCCTGGCGCGAGGCCAAGGTGCATGTGCTGACCCACACCCTGCATTACGGCATGGGCGTGTTCGAGGGCGTGCGCGCCTACAAGACCGATGCGGGCACGGCGATCTTCCGCCTCGACGCGCACACCGACCGGCTGTTCCGCTCGGCGCACATCCTGATGATGCCGATGCCCTGGGACAAGGCGACCATCAATGAAGCCCAGCGCGCCGTGGTGCGCGAGAACAAACTGGAATCGGCCTACCTCCGCCCGATGTGTTTCTACGGCTCCGAGGGCATGGGCCTGCGCGCCGACAACCTGAAGGTGCACTGCATGATCGCCGCCTGGACCTGGGGCGCGTATCTGGGCGCCGAGAACATGGAGCGCGGTATCCGCATCAAGACCTCCTCGTTCACCCGCCACCACGTGAACATCACCATGTGCAAGGCCAAGGCCAACGGCAATTACATGAACTCCATGCTGGCCCTGCGCGAGGCGCTGTCGGTCGGTTACGACGAGGCCCTGCTGCTGGACGCCGAGGGCTATGTCGCCGAAGGCTCGGGCGAGAACATCTTCATCGTGCGCAACGGCACGCTCTACACGCCGGATCTGACCTCGGCGCTCGACGGCATCACCCGCGACACCCTGTTCACCCTGGCCGCCGAGGCCGGCATCCCGGTGCGGGAAAAGCGCATCACCCGCGACGAGGTGTACATCGCTGACGAGGCCTTTTTCACCGGCACCGCCGCCGAGGTCACGCCGATCCGCGAGGTCGACGGCCGCGTCATCGGCAGCGGCACGCGCGGCCCGATCACCACCCAGTTGCAGGCGACCTATTTCGATGTGGTGCACGGCCGGCATGCCGGACATCGGGCGTGGTTGGCGCGGGTATAATTTGCTACGGGGACGGAGCTGGAATCCGTCCTCGCTCAACGGAGATGATCATGACCAACCCCAATACCGCCGCGGCGGCCGGCACCTCCCGCTACATCGAGCCCAACGCGCAGAACCGCTACGAGATCACCCGTGCCGAGCTGCCGCTGCATTGCCCGCTGGACGGCATGAGTCTGTGGAATTCGCATCCGCGCGTGTATCTGCCGATCGAGGCCACCGGGCAGGCCAAGTGCCCGTACTGTGGCGCGGATTACGTTCTCACAGACCAGTGAGCATTGGCCTGAACGCTTCATGAACTGCCGTAGCCAGGTCCTGGCCATCCGGTTGCGGCAGGCATGCCGCGCCTGCCAGCCGTGGCCACCCAATCGGCATCGGGTCAATCTCAATAGGTGAAGCGAGTGAAGGTAGGGCGCAAGAGCGCAGCGGATTGCGTCGGATGTTTCGAGACAGCGGGATCGTTCTCATCCCCCTACCGCCGGCGCATGACGCTGTTTGGGTTGATGCGCGCTACAGGCGTGGCGTTCCAATGACCGAACCGCGCCCCCTGATCGTCTGGCGTTTCATCGACGGCAAGCCCGGCCACGAAAATCAGACCGCCGGTCTGGTGCAGGCCTTGCAGGCGCTGCGGCCGGTCGAAGTGCATGACATTCGCGCGCCGCACGGTCTCGCCGCGGCGGCGGCCTGGGCGCTGTGGTGGTTTCCCTGGGGGGATACGCGGCCTGATCCCGATCTGCTGCTGGGCGCGGGCCACGCGACGCACTTTCCGCTGCTTGCGGCGCGCCGCGCGCGCGGCGGTCGTGCGGTGGTACTGATGCGGCCGGGCCTGCCCGGTGGCGGGTTCGATCTGTGCGTGATCCCGCAGCACGACGCGCCGCGCCCGGCCGAGAACGTGTTCATCACCCAGGGCGTGCTCAACCGCGTGCGCCCCGCCGCGGCCAAGGACCCGCGCCAGGGGCTGATCCTGATCGGCGGGCCGTCGAAGCATCATCGCTGGTCGGAACGCGAAGTGATCGAACAGCTCGCGCAGATCCAGGCACACAGTGACGCCGCACAGCGTTGGCGGTTGACCAGCTCGCGGCGCACGCCGCCGGGATTCCTCGCCGCATTGAACAAGATCGTCGATCCGGCGCGCATCGAGGTCGTGCCGTTCGAACGCACCGACGCCAACTGGGTGCCCGCGCAACTGGCCTGGGCCGGTACGGTGTGGGTGACCGCCGACAGCGTGTCGATGCTCTACGAGGCACTGACCGCCGGCGCCGCGGTGGGCCTGATCGAGCTCCCCGCCGATGGCGGCGACCGGGTCAGCGGCGGGGTCGAGACCCTGATCGATACCGGGCAGGTGACGCGTTTTTCCCAGTGGCGCGCGGGCGCGGACCTGCGCGCGCCCAGACAACCCCTGAACGAGGCGTCACGCGTGGCGCGCGAGATCCTGCAACGATGGTTCAGCGACGTTTGACAGTGGTGCAGATGCTGCCGGCGATGGCGTCCGGCGGGGTGGAGCGCGGCACGGTCGAGGTCGGCGCCGAACTGGTGCGGCGCGGCCACCGCGCCATCGTGATCTCCGCCGGCGGGCGCCTGGTGCACGAACTGGCGCGGCACAAGATCGAGCATGTCGAATGGACGGTCGGCGCGAAATCGCTGACCACGTTGCGCTTCATCGGTAAGCTGCGCAGGTTTCTGCGTGACGAGCGGGCCGACATCCTGCACGCCCGCTCGCGGCTACCGGCCTGGATCGCCTGGCGCGCCTGGCGCGGCATGGAGCCGGGCAAACGCCCGCGCTTTCTGACCACCGTGCACGGCTTTTACAGCGTCGGTCGCTACAGCGCGATCATGACCCGCGGCGAGCGCGTCATCGCCGTGTCCGAGGCGACGCGGCGTTACCTTGAGGAGAACTATCCGGCGCTGGAGCGCGCCCGCATCGTGGTGATCCCGCGCGGGGTCGATCCCAAGCTCTATCCGCATGGGCATCGGCCATCGCCGGCCTGGGCGCAGACCTGGTTCCAGAAATACCCGCACCTGCTGGAGCGGCTGGTGCTGACCCTGCCGGGGCGCCTGACCCGACTCAAGGGCCACGAGGACTTCATCGAGCTGATCGCGCGGCTGAGCGCGCGCGGCCTGCCGGTGCACGGGCTGATCGTCGGCGGCGAAGACCCGCGCCGACTGAAGTATGCCCAATCGCTGCGGCGCAGCGTGCGCGCGCGCGGCCTGGAGGCGCACATCACCTTCACCGGCGAGCGCAGCGATATGCGCGAGGTGTACGCGAGTTCGAATCTGGTGCTGTCACTGTCGCATCAGCCGGAGTCCTTCGGCCGCACCGTGCTCGAAGCGCTGTCGCTGGGCGTGCCGGTGCTCGGCTACGATCACGGCGGCGTCGGCGAGATCCTGGCCGAGATCTTTCCCGAAGGGCGCGTGCCGGTGCGCGACCTCGACGAATTGACCGCGCGGGTGGAGTCCTTCCTGAGCAAGCCCCCCGGTGTGCCGGCCGGGCATCCGTATACCTTGCAACGCATGCTCGATGCGACCTTGGCGCTGTACACGGATCTGGCGTCGTGACGACCGGCGCACGCCCGTGGATTCGCGTCAAGGTGCTGAGCCGCGAATCGAAAGGCTACTGGGAACGGCAGTTGCCGGGACCGGACGCCGTGTGGGGACGCTGCCGCTTCCTGTTCGACCCCGAGGCGCGCGACTACGACTGGCTGGTGGTCTATGACGACCTGCCGCCGGTGGGTGCGGAACGGCGCTCGCGGCGCGTGGAGCCCCTGGCCTGTCCACGCCAGCACACCCTGCTGGTCACCACGGAACCGTCCTCCATCAAGACCTACGGGAATGCCTACACCGCCCAGTTCGGTTGCGTGCTGACCAGCCAGGAGGCCTGGGCGCTGCCGCATCGGGAGCGCATCTATGCGCAACCGGCGTTGCGCTGGTTCTACGGGATCGGTGCCGACCATCAGCTGCCGTACGCGCGTCTGGCCGGCATGAGCCCGCCGGCAAAGACCCGCGACCTGTCGATGGTCTGGTCGGGCAAAAAGGAACGGCACACCTGGCACCGGCGCCGCTATGACTTCATGTGCCGGATCCGGGCGGCGCTCCCTGAGCTGGACATCTATGGCCGGGGCGCGCGTCCCCTGGACGACAAGGCGCAGGCCCTGGACGCCTACCGCTACCACATCGCCATCGAGAATCACGTGGGCCCGCATCACTGGACCGAAAAACTCGCCGACCCGTTCCTGGGATTCGCGCTGCCGTTCTATTACGGCTGTCCCAACGTCGCGGACTATTTCCCCGAGCAGAGTCTGATCCGCATCGACATCGAAGACTTCGATGCGGCCCTGGCCACCATCCGCGCGGCGATCGCCGGCAACGAATACGAGAAACGCCTGCCGCACATCCTGGAGGCGCGCCGGCGGGTGCTGGAGGAGTACAATTTCATGGCGGTGGTATCGCGTGAGATCGAGCAGCGCCACACGCGGTCGATCGAGCCGGCACGGGCGCCGGGCGCGATCCTGTCCCGGTACGCCCTCAGAACCCAGCATCCCGTGTTGGCGTTGCGCCAACTCTATGAGAAGGGGCGCACCCGGTTCTTTCATGCGCTGCGGTCGAGGGCGCAGTGAGTGTCTTCAGGTAGTCTTCGAGGGTGATGATGAATATGCCTACGCAGGCCGCGCTCATGATCGAGGTCGGGGCCGGAGAGTTGATCGACAAGATCACGATCCTGACCATCAAGTCGGAACGCATGAGCGACCCCGCCAAACTGGCCAACGTGCGTCATGAGCTGGCGGTGCTGTCCCGCGTCCGCGCGGCGCAGCTGCCGGGTGCGGCGGAGTTGGCGCGCCTGGAGGCGGCGCTGAAGCAGGTGAATGCGGAACTCTGGGAGATCGAGGACGCCATCCGGGCCTGCGAGGCCGAGCAGGACTTCGGTCCCCGCTTCGTCGAGCTGGCGCGCTCGGTGTATATCCAGAACGACCAGCGTGCCGAGCTCAAGAAGGCCATCAATGCGCTGTGTGGATCGAGCCTCGTCGAGGAGAAATCCTACACGGCATTCCGGTGAGGGTTGCTAGTGGTCCATGCGTGAAGTTCGGTGACTAAGAAGCACAGCCGGAGCGTGCAGATCAAGGCGCGAGCGCGCAGGAA
>JBHEOS010000042.1:4925-17650 GCA_046260695.1 Gammaproteobacteria bacterium | reverse complement strand
GCGTGGTGCAGGACTGCGCCGCGCTCGACGCCGCGCTGGCACCGACGCTCGCGCGTCCGCTGGTCGAGGTCGACCCGGTTGAGTCCGCGGTGCTGCGTATGGCCGCCTACGAGTTGCGCTACCGTCCGGATGTCCCCTATCGGGTGGTGCTCAACGAGGCCGTGGCCCTGACCAAGAAATTCGGCGCCGAGCAGGGCCATACCTTCGTGAATGCCGCCCTGGACAAGCTGGCGCGCACGTTGCGCGCGACCGAGCTGCGCAGTTGAGCGCGGCGGCCTTGCAAGGCGGCCATCCTGATCCATGAGTCTGTCCGAGTTCACGCTGATCGACCGGTATTTCGCCGCCCAGGCGCTGCGGCGCGGCGATGTCGTGATCGGCATCGGCGACGATGCCGCGGTGGTCGAGATGCCGGCCGGTCAGCAGTTGGTGGTGGCGGCGGACACCCTGGTCGCCGGCGTGCATTTCCCCGTCTCGGCCGACGCCGCGGACATCGGGCACAAGGCCCTGGCCGTGAACCTCAGCGACCTGGCCGCGATGGGCGCGCGCCCGGCCTGGGCCACGCTGGCCTTGACCCTGCCCGCGGCGGATGCGGCCTGGCTGGAGCCCTTCGCGCGCGGTCTGTTTGCGCTGGCTGATCGCGCCGGCGTGGCCCTGGTGGGTGGCGACACCACGCGCGGGCCGCTCACGATCACGCTGCAGATGCTTGGCTGGGTGCCTAAAGGCGCGGCGTTACGCCGCGCCGGTGCGCGCCCCGGTGACCCCATCTATGTCTCCGGCAGTCTGGGCGACGCGGCCCTGGCGTTGCGCCTGCTGTCGGGTGAGTTGACCGCAGGCGACGAGGCGCGCGCGCAGATCGAGGCGCGCCTGCACCGCCCCGAGCCGCGCCTGGCGCTCGGCGAACGCCTGCGCGGCGTGGCCAGCGCCGCGATCGACATCTCGGATGGCCTGCTGGCCGATCTCGGCCATCTGCTCGATGCCAGCGGGGTTGGCGCGACGCTGTGGGCGGACCGGCTGCCGCGTTCGGCCGCGTTCCGCTCCGTCGTGCCGGGCCCGCAGATGCCCGCCTGGTTCGAGCTGCCGCTGGCGGGCGGCGACGATTACGAACTGTGTTTCACGGTGCCGCTGTCACAGGTGCCCGTGCTGACATCGCTGGCCGACGAGCTCGGTCTCCCGCTCACGGCCATCGGCGAGATCCAGGCCGAACCGGGTCTGCGCTGCCTCGGCGACGATGGTCGTGACGTCGCAACCGCGCGGCGTGGCTACGAACATTTTGGCGGATGAGCCGCGCATGAAGGTAACACCGCGACCGATCCCGCCGGCGCTGCTGCGCGATCCTGGGCATTTCCTGGCCCTGGGTTTCGGCAGCGGCCTGGCACCGCACGCGCCCGGCACCTTTGGGACCTTGGCCGCGGTGCCCGTTTATCTGCTGTGCGCGACGCTCCCGCTCGCGGCCTACCTGCTGCTGGTGGTCGCCACGTTCGTGCTCGGGGTGTATGTGTGCGGGCGCTGCGCCCGCGCGCTGGACGCGCACGATCACCCCGGCATCGTCTGGGACGAGGTGGTGGGTTTCCTGCTGACCATGAGTTTTGCGCCGCCGGGCTGGCAGTGGATCGTCGCCGGTTTCCTGTGCTTCCGGCTGTTCGACATCTTCAAGCCCTGGCCGATCCGGGTACTGGATCGCCGGGTCCCCGGCGGGCTGGGCATCATGCTCGACGATGTGCTGGCCGGGGTGTTCGCCGGCGTGGCCGTGGAACTGCTGCACCGGCTGTCGCTGTTGCTGTGAGCCCGGCCGTGCCGTGCGAACGTTCGCGCTGGTTAGAACCCACCGCGCCGGCGGGCGCCACCGATCGAACGGTTTCTGAATAGTCTCCAGTGAGGATTTTGCATGGAACTCACCACGGAAATGCTGTGGGTGCTGGGTATTCTGGCCTTCACCATTTACCTGTTTGTCTCGGAGATCGTGCGGGTGGACGTCGCCGCGATTCTGGTAATGGTGCTCCTGGGGCTGACCACGGTCGTGCCCTTCGTGCCGCCGCTGGTCGAGACGGCGCACCTGTTCGACGGCTTCGCCAGCAACGCGGTCATTTCCATCATCGCGGTGATGATCATCGGCGCCGGTCTGGACAAGACCGGGCTGATGAGTCAGGTCGCGGGTTTTATCCTGCGCGTCGGCGGCACCACCGAGAAACGCATCATCCCGCTGATCTCCGGCACCGTCGGACTGATCTCCAGCTTCATGCAGAACGTCGGTGCCGCGGCGTTGTTTTTGCCGGTGGTCAGCCGGATCTCCACGCGCACCGGGTTGGCGATGTCGCGGCTGCTGATGCCGATGGGCTTCTGCGCGATCCTCGGCGGCACCGTGACCATGATCGGTTCCAGTCCGCTGATCCTGCTCAACGATCTGATCAAGACCTCCAACCAGGCCCTGGCCGCGAAGGGGCTGCCCCCGATGGAGACCTTCGAGCTGTTCGCCGTGACCCCGATCGGCCTGGCGCTGGTTGCGACCGGCATCCTGTATTTCATGCTGTTTGGGCGTTACGTGCTGCCCGAGTTCAAGACCGAGCAGGCTGGCATCGCCTCGACCAGCACCCTGGACTATCTGCGCCGGGTCTATGGTCTGGATTACGCGCTGAGCGAGGTGCAGGTGCCGTCTGGAAGCCCGCTGGTCGGGCGCACCGTCGAGGCCGTCGAGCATGAATTTCTGGTGCGCCTGGTCGCCATCCAGACCGGGCAGGAGCTGCGGCTCGCACCGGGCGGGCTGACGCGGGATGCCCTGATCGAGTCCGGGCAGGTGCTGGGCATTCTGGCGTCCGAGGTGCGGCTCGCCGCCTTCGTCGAGACCGGCCGACTCAAGGCTAAGGCGGAGATCGAGACGCTGGCGCCGGTGCTGATGCCGACCAAGGCCGGTATCGCCGAGCTGGTCATCCCGCCGAGTTCGGCCCTGATCGGCAAGTCGATGCGCGAGCTGTGGCTGCGCAAGACCTATGGCCTGACCCTGCTGTCCATTCACCGTCAGGGCAAGGCGATCCGCGAGGGCGAGGGCGTCTATGATTTGCCGTTTCAAGGTGGCGACACCTTGATCTGTCATGTGGCCTGGAACCAGCTGGCGCGCCTGGAGCACGACCGCGATTTCGTGGTGGTTACTACCGAATATCCGCACGAGGAACTGCGCACGCACAAGGTGCCGCATGCCCTGGTGTTCTTCGCCCTCGCCCTGGGGATGGTCCTGTTCACCGATGCGCGCCTGTCGGTGGCCCTGCTGACCGGCGCGATGGGCATGGTGGTCAGCGGCGTGCTGTCGATCGACGAGGCCTACGAGGCGGTGAGCTGGAAGACGGTGTTTCTGCTCGCCAGCCTGATCCCGCTTGGCGCGGCGGTGGAGCACAGCGGTACCGCGCAGTGGATCGCGGTGCAGACCCTGGCGCTGGTGGGCAGCGATGTGAGCCCGTTCGTGTTGCAGGCGGTGATCGCCGTGCTGGCGACCTTCTTTACGCTGGTGATGTCGAACGTCGGCGCGACCGTGCTGTTGGTGCCGCTGGCGGTGAACATCGCCGTGCAGGCGACGGCGGCCGGCGTCGAGGGGGTGAATCCGGCGGTGTTTGCCCTGACCGTGGCGCTGGCGACCTCGAATTCGTTCCTGATCCCGACCCATCAGGTCAACGCCCTGATCATGGGCCCGGCCGGCTATCACGTGAAGGATTTCATGCGCGCCGGCGGGATCATGACCGTGCTGTTCCTGGTGGTGCTGCTGGGGATGTTGCAGCTGGTGTTTTAGCCTTACTGCGCCTATCGGTTGCGGCGGGTGAAGCGTTTGGACCCTGGCCGCTGCGCAGCCCCCGAGCGTGGCCGGAAGCAGTGGGTTCACAGCGACAGATTCGCCGTCTGCGTGAGTTCCACAGCCCCGGCGGTACCGTTCATCGCGCAGCCGACTCGCGACAGCTCGGAGGCGGAGCGATGAACGGTACCGCCGGGGGCCTGCCGGCGAGTCCAAGCAACGTGACGGTCGTGCCGCCACTGGGCGACTGAGTTAAGGTGGGGCGAAGAATAATCCCGCCGAGGATCTTCGGTGGGCCTGATCGATCCGGACTTATTCCTGATCTTTGTCGTTCACGATCATCGCATACGCCGAGTGATTGTGGATGGATTCGAAATTCTCCGACTCCACCACATAGGCGCCGATGCGTGGATGCGCGTTCAGGCGCGCGGCGACGTCGCGCACCATGTCCTCGACGAATTTGGGATTGTCGTAGGCGCGTTCGGTAACGTGCTTTTCGTCGGGACGCTTCAGCAGCCCGTAGAGCTCGCAGGAGGCCTCCTGCTCGACGATGTCGATGAGATCCTCGATCCACAGAAAATCGCGGGTACGGACCTCGACGGTGACGTGCGAGCGCTGGTTGTGCGCGCCGCGCTCGGAGATCTTCTTGGAGCAGGGACACAGGCTGGTGACCGGCACCACGACCTTGATGTTCATCTGCGGCGTGCCGTCGCGGATCTCGCCGATGAAGGTCACGTCGTAGTCCATCAGGCTCTGCACGCCGGACACCGGCGCGGCCTTGTTGACGAAATACGGGAAGCGCATCTCGATATGGCCGGCCTCGGCCTCCAGCAGCTCGCTCATCTCCGAGAGCATGAGCTTGAACGAGTCGACGGTGATTTCGCGCTCGTGCCGGTTCAGGATCTCCACGAAGCGCGACATGTGCGTGCCTTTGAAGTTGTGCGGCAGGTTCACGTACATGTTGAAGTTGGCGATGGTGTGCTGCTCGCCGCCGCTGCGATCGGCCACCCGCACCGGGTGGCGGATGTCCTTGATGCCGACCTTGTCGATCGCGATGCGGCGCGTGTCGGTGCGGCCTTGCACGTCCTCCATCTCAGCGCTGGGGCGCTTGCTGGGCTTGCTCATGCGATGGGCTCCTCGGCATAACGGACACAGGCGCGGTCGGTCTCCCACAGGGTCACCGAACTGACCCGGATGTGTCCGTTGTTGAGTGCCTGCGACAGCTCGCGGTAGAAATACGCCGCGATGTTCTCAGCGGTCGGATTGATTTCGGTGAACGGCTCCAGGTCGTTCAGGTAGCGATGGTCCAGACGGTCGCCGATGGCGCGCGCGGCGGTCTTGATCACCTTGAAGTCCACCCCCATGCCGATGGCATCGAGCGCGCGCGCGACCACCTCCACTTCCACCTTCCAGTTGTGGCCGTGCAGGCGCGCGCAGGCGCCCGGGTAGCCGCGCAGGGTATGCGCGGAGGCGAACTCGGTCAGCACTTTGAGGGTATAGATACCGGCCACGCGGGGTAATTCCTGACTAACGGACTAAGATATTAAGCGACTGACGCCGGGGGCACAATCGATGCCCGTCCTGTGTGCGCGGATCGCGGCCTCGATACCGGCCGCATCCAAACCACACTCCGCCAGCAGTTGCTCGCGGCTGCCGTGTTCGATGAAGCGGTCCGGCAGGCCGAGATTCAAGGCGCGGAGCGTATATCCCTGTTCGGCGAGCCATTCGTTCACCGCGCTGCCCGCGCCGCCGGCGCTGGCGTTTTCCTCCAGCGTGACCAGACAGTCGTGGGTGTCCGCGAGCTCGCGCAACAGCGCGGTATCCAACGGTTTGACGAAGCGCATGTTGACCAGCGTTGCATCGAGTGTGTCCGCGACCTGCTGCGCCGGCGCTACCAGACTGCCGAAGGCGAGCAGGGCGAGCTTGCGGCCCGTGCGGCGGATCTCGGCGCGTCCCAGCGGCAGGGCGTCGAGGGCCTTGTTCACGGCAACGCCGGGGCCGCGTCCGCGCGGATAACGCACCGCGGCCGGACCGGGATGCGCGTGCGCGGTACACAACATCTGCCGGCATTCGTTTTCGTCGGCGGGCGCCATCACGATCAGGTTCGGCACGCAGCGCAGGTAAGTCAGATCGAAGCTGCCGGCGTGGGTGGGCCCGTCGGGGCCGACCAGCCCGGCGCGGTCGATGGCAAAAGTCACCGGCAGGTTTTGCAGCGCGACATCGCGATGCCGACATCGAAATAGCGCTGTGGAAAGCGTTCCGAGAACGCCACCAGTCCGGAGCCTTCGCGCATCGCCGGCGTGATGGCGATCAAGCTCGGGTCCTGCTCGGCCATGTCGCACACCCAGTCGCTGAACACCTCGGTATAGGTCGGTGTGGACGCGGCGGCGGGTGCTGCATCGCCGGTATGGGGATCGAATTTGTTGACGCCATGAAAGGCGCAGGGATTGGCCTCGGCCGGCGCATAGCCCTTGCCCTTGCGGGTAACTACATGCAGCAGTTGCGGGCCGGACAGCGCGCGCACGTTGCGCAGGGTCTTCACCAGCCCCGGCAGTTGTAGACGTAGTGCAGAGCGATGGTCAGCTCGACCGTGCCCAGCCCTGCGGCCAGGTGCCCGCCGGTGCGGCTCACACTCTGGATCAGGAACTCGCGCAGCTCGCGCGCCAGCGCCGGCAGCTGGGCCTCGGGGAGCTGCCGCAGCTGGTCGGGGCTGTCGATCTGATCGAGCAGGGGAAAGGGTCTGGAGGCGGTCATGGGGGCCTGCACCACTGGGACCGGGCATTATCCCGGCAGGGGGGGGCACATTCAAGCAAACCGCCTCCCGTCAGGTGGATATCCGACAGCCCAAAATTGACCCGCCCGGGATTGACCTGCCCGGCCTCGAACACGTGGGTTAGGTCTCGGGGTTGGGAAAACACCCTTCAACACAGCGCCCTAATCGAGGGGCGGGTCATGAGCGGGTTTACCCGTGATTATATGGGATTGGGATTACGTGGGATGGCTGTGCACACGCCAGCGGCGCGGTGGCGCGGTGGGGGCTGGCTACCAGCTGATATAGCTGAAGCCTTGCGCCTGTAAGCGCATCAGGTCGTCGGCGCCGATCTCGACGACGCTGGTGAAGTCCAGCAGGTCGGCCTCGGTCCAGCCCAAGGATTTCAGGGTATTGCCGCAGACGTGGAACTCGACGCCGTACATGGCCAGGCTCTCGGCGCGCTGGCGGGCCAGTGCGCTGATCGGGCGTTGCGGGTCCTTGGCCACCAGCTGCACCCCGGGTCCGATCAGGGTGATGACCAGGTGGATGTCGTCGTCGTATTTGCGCAGCAGCTCGCCGGCCGAAAACAGGATGCTGTCGATATAGCCCGCGTCGGCCTGGTTGAGCTGATAGACGAGCTTGTGGCTCGGCTCGCCGAGCAGCGCGCGGTCGGGCAGCTCGGCCGCAACGGCCGTCGCGGTGACGAGGGCGAGCAGCGCGCCGAGCAGGCGCCACCGCGGGCGTAGGCGGGATCTGGTCATGGGGGAGGTCCTCCTGAATGGCATCGGCCGCGATCGGCATGATACCCGGATGGACCGCGCGCGGCGGTATTGATTCCCGGGGCGCCGTGGGTCGTTGTCCAGCAGCGGGCCGACGATGGCGGCGCCGCGCCGCGGTCGCGAAGGCCCACCCTGCCGCAGCCTTGAACCGTCGCGCCACGAGCGGCGGTGAGAAAGGCAGGTAGAATGCGCGCATGCCGCCACCGCTGTCCCTCGACGCCTTGAGCGCCGCCCTTGAGACCGTGATGCTCGCCGACCGCCCCGCGTTGCGCGCGCGCTTGGCCGGTCTGCAACGCCGCGCGCGCGCCGGTCAGCCGGTCGATCGTGGCCTGCCGGCGCTGGCCGGCGACATCGACGCATCCCGCCAGCGCCACGCCCGGCGTGCCGCGCATCTGCCCCGGCCCACGTATCCGCTCGAGCTGCCGGTGGTGGCGCGCCGCGCAGACATTCAGGCCGCCATCGCGGCGCATCCGGTCGTCATCGTCTGCGGCGAGACCGGTTCGGGCAAGACCACCCAGTTGCCGAAGCTGTGCCTGGAACTCGGCCGCGGCGTCGCCGGCCTGATCGGCCACACCCAGCCGCGCCGGATCGCCGCGCGCAGCCTGGCCGCGCGCATCGCCGAGGAGCTGCACAGTGCGGTCGGTCAGGCGGTCGGCTTCAAGGTGCGCTTTTCCGATCACGTCGGTCCGGAGACGCACATCAAGGTGATGACCGACGGCATCCTGCTGGCCGAGACCCAGGGCGATCCCGATCTGCTCGCCTACGACACGCTGATCATCGACGAGGCACACGAGCGCTCGCTGAATGTCGATTTCCTGCTCGGCTACCTCGCGCGCCTGTTGCCGCGCCGGCCCGATCTCAAACTCATCATCACCTCGGCGACCATCGATCCGGAACGCTTCTCGCAGCACTTCGGCGGCGCACCGATCATCGAAGTGTCCGGGCGCACCTGGCCCGTGGAGATCCGCTATCGGCCGTTGCTGAGCGACGACGCGGACACCCAGGACCGCGACCGCGGCCAGGCCTTGCTCGCGGCGGTCGACGAGCTCGCCCGCGAGGGCCCCGGCGATATCCTGGTGTTCCTGCCCGGCGAGCGCGAGATCCGCGAGGCGACCGAACTGCTGCGCAAGCATCCCCCGCCGCACAGCGAGAGCCTGCCGCTGTTCGGGCGCCTGTCCGCCAGTCAGCAGGCCGAGGTGTTCAAGGCGCACAGCAGTCGGCGCATCGTGCTCGCCACCAACGTCGCCGAGACCTCGCTGACCGTGCCCGGCATCCGCTACGTGATCGACACCGGACTGGCGCGCATCAGCCGCTACAGCGTCCGCACCAAGGTGCAGCGCCTGCCCATCGAACCGGTGTCGCAGGCCTCGGCCAATCAGCGCGCCGGGCGCTGCGGACGGCTGGGTCCGGGCGTGTGCCTGCGCCTCTACAGCGAGGCGGACTTCAACGCGCGGCCGGCCTTCACCGAGCCGGAGATCCTGCGCACCAGTCTCGCCTCGGTGATCCTGCAAATGCGCGCGCTCAACTTGGGCGACATCGCGGATTTCCCCTTCGTGGAACCGCCCGATGCGCGCTATATCCGCGATGGCTTCAAGCTGCTGCACGAACTCGGCGCAGTGGACGACGGCGACCGGCTCACCGCGCTCGGCCGCCAGCTCGCGCGTCTGCCGGTGGACGTGCGCCTCGGGCGCATGATCCTGGCCGGGCGCGACGAACAGTGCCTGCGCGAGGTGTTGGTGATCGTCGCGGCCTTGAGCGTGCCCGATCCGCGCGAACGGCCGTTGGACCGGCAACAGGCCGCCGACGAGAAGCACAAACCGTTCGTCGATGCCCAGTCGGATTTCCTGGGCTTCGTGAAGCTCTGGGATTTCTATCAGGCACAGGCGCGGCACCTGTCCCAGGCCAAGTTGCGCCAGCTGTGCCAGACCCATTACCTCTCCTACGTGCGGATGCGCGAGTGGCACGAGATCCATCAGCAGTTGCACGGTCTGGCCCTGGAGATGGGCATGCGCGTCAATCAGGTCGCGGGCGGTGATGCGCCGATCCACCGTGCCCTGCTGACCGGCCTGCTCGGCAACATCGCCTGCAAGAGCGACACGCACGAATACACCGGCGCGCGCGGGGTGACGCTCAATATCTTCCCCGGCTCGGCGCTGTTCAAGAAACCGCCGAAGTGGATCGTCGCCGCCGAACTGGTCGAGACCGCGCGCCGCTACGCGCGCTGCGTCGCGCGCATCGAGCCGGAGTGGGTCGAGCCCCTGGCCGGGCACCTGATCAAGCGCAGCTACAGCGATCCGCACTGGGAGAAGAAGCGCGGCCATGTGGTGGCCAGCGAGCGCACCACGCTGTACGGGCTGGTGCTCACCTCCGCCCGCAAGATCGACTACGGGCGGGTCGATCCCAGCGAGGCGCGAGCGGTGTTCATCCGTCAGGCCCTGGTGCCGGGGGAACTGAACAGCCAGGCGGCGTTCCTGGCACACAACCACCGGCTGATTGAGCAGGTGCTGGAACTGGAGGCCAAGTCGCGGCGTCGCGACGTGCTGGTCGACGCGGAACTCTTGTTCCCGTTCTTCGACGCGCGTCTGCCGGCGCAGGTGTCCAGCGGTCCGCAGTTCGAGCGCTGGTACAAACAAGCCAGCGAGGACGCGCGCGAGGCGCTGAAACTCACCCGCGAAGATCTGATGCAACACGCGGCCACCGGCGTCACCGCCGAGGACTTCCCGCCGCAGATCGAGATTAACGGCCTGCGCCTGGCCGTGACGTACCACTTCGAACCCGGTCACCTCGACGACGGCGTGACCGTGCAGGTGCCGGTCGCCGCGCTGAATCAGCTCGATGCGCGCCGGTTCGACTGGCTGGTGCCCGGGTTGCTGGAGGAGAAGCTGGTCGCGCTGATCAAGGCGCTGCCCAAGGCCCTGCGCCGGCATTGCGTGCCCGCGCCGGCGTTCGCGCAGGCCGCGCGTCAGGCCTTGCTGGCGGGGGCGGGCGCGCTGTCCGAGCAGTTCGCCGCCCAGCTCAAACGCATGACCGGCTGCGAGATCCCGCCCGAGGTGATCGCGGAGGCCTGGCGGGCCGAGCGGCTGCCGGCGCATCTGGGCATGAACTTCCACCTGATCGACGCCCACGGCACCCTGCTCGCGCGCGGCCGCGATTTAAATGCGCTCAAACAGCAGATCGGCAGCCAGGCCGTGGCCAGCTTCGAGCGCCTGCCGACGGCGCCCTACGAACGCGACAATCTCGACGACTGGGCGGTGGGCGAACTGCCCGAGTTCGTCGAGATCCAGCAGCAGGGCCTGACCCTGCGCGGCTACCCCGCGCTGGTCGCCGACCAGGGCCAGATTCACCTGCGTCTGCTCGATGCCCCCGACACGGCGCGGGCCGCGCACCGCGCCGGGGTGCTCGCACTGTTCCGGCGGCGCGCCGCGAAACCCCTGCGCTATCTGGAGCGTAACCTGCCCGGCATCCAGCAGATCTGCCTGCACTACGCCGCGGCCGGGCCGTGCGAAAAGCTCAAGGCCGACCTGCTGCAACGCAGCGCCGAACGCGCGCTGTATCCCGATGACGGCCCCGTGCCGCGCGACCGCGCGGCCTTCGAGGCGGATGCCGTGCGCGCCGAGGCGGCCCTGGTCGAGGTCGGCAACGCACTCTGCAAGACCGTCGGCGAGGCGCTCGTCGAATACCATGCCCTGCAGCGGCGCCTCAAGGGTGCGGTCGCGCCGGCCTGGCTCGCCGCGCTGGGTGACATCCGCGACCAGCTCGACCACCTGATCCACCCCGGTTTCGTGCTCGACACGCCGCCCGCGCAGCTCGGACACCTGCCGCGCTACCTGAAGGCCATCGCTAGACGTCTGGACCGCCTGGAACAAAATCCGGCCAAGGACCGCCCGCAGGCCATGCAGGTCGAGCCGCACTGGGCGCGCTGCAAGCAGCGGCTGGCGGCGGTCCGCTCGCCGGGCGAGATTCCCGAGGCGCTACAGCGCTACCGCTGGCTGATCGAGGAGTTCCGCGTCTCGCTGTTCGCCCAGGAACTGGGCACGGCGGAGAAGGTGTCGGTACAACGCCTGGAGGAGGCGGGAAAGGCGGTGTGAGGCAGACGGTCCGGCGCTGAGCGCCGGACCCTCCGGGTGTGGCGCTGCGCTCAGCCGCAGCAGGACGAGGCGGGCTTGGCGTCGCCGCCGCAGCAGCTCCCCGCGCCGGGTTCGGCCGGCGCCGAGCAGCAGCCGCCGCCGGCGGTGGCCGAGGCCGGGTCGCCGTGCACCGGCAGGCCGGCCTTGGCCCAGGCCACGATCCCGCCGGCCAGGTTCGCCACGGACTGGGCCCCGTGCGCGGCCAGGAACTCGGCGGCCTGGCGGCTGCGCACGCCCACCTGGCAAACGAAGATCAGCGCGCGGTCGCGCGGCAGGGCCGTGTGCCCGGTCTCCAGTTCGGCCATGCGCAGGGTGACCAGATCCGGCACGTCGAAGCCGAGCGTGTCGATCTCGTTGGGCTCGCGCACATCGACCATCAGCGCGCCGTCCCGGACCCGGGCCTGGGCGGTGGCCGGGTCGATCTCCGGGATTTTGGCTGCCTGGGCGGCCGCGCCCGACGCGGGCCGGGTCGCCTCGATGCTGGCCGAGACCACATAGTCCTCCACCTTGCGGCCGGGGGCCCAGTCGCGGATGAATTCGCGGCTGGCGTCCTTGGGCTGGATGCGGATGTCGCTGAAGCCGGCCGCGCGCAGGTGGGTCTCCAGCGCGTCGACCTGCGAGGCACCGGCCATGCAGCCGGTGTAGAGCGCCAGATCCTGACGCACCGATTCCGGCAGCTCGGCGGTGGCGACCACGTCGCTGATTGCCAGGCGCCCGCCGGGGCGCAACACGCGGAAGGCCTCGCGGAACACCTGGGCCTTGTCCGGTGACAGGTTGATCACGCAGTTGGAGATGATCACATCGACGCTGGCATCGGCGACCGGCAGGTGCTCGATCTCGCCGAGCCGGAACTCGACGTTCGCGTAGCCGGCGCGGGTCGCGTTGGCGCGGGCCTTGGTCAGCATCTCGTGGGTCATGTCCACGCCGATCACCCGGCCGTTGTCGCCGACCGCGCGGGCGGCCAGGAAGGCGTCGAAGCCGGCGCCGCTGCCGAGATCGAGCACGCTCTCGCCGGGTCTCAGGGCCGCGATCGCCTGCGGGTTGCCGCAGCCCAGGCCGAGGTCCGCGCCTTCGGGGACGGCGCCCGCGTCCTCGGCGGAATAGCCCAGCGTCTCGGCGCTGGTGCCCGCTGTCCCGCCGGGGCTGCAGCCGCCGCCGCTGCCGCAGCAACCGCCGCTGGCCGGCTGCTCGGCGATCTTGCCATAGGTCTCGCGCACGGCGCTGCGGATCGCATCGGTATCGGTCGTATTCATGGTGGTCGCTCCTGTTGGTGGTGAGGGTCGCTGATATAG
>JBHEOS010000042.1:0-4915 GCA_046260695.1 Gammaproteobacteria bacterium | reverse complement strand
GGCGCTGGGCGATCTCCTGTTGCGGCATGCCGTCGAGGTCCCAGAGCAGGGCGCTGCGGTACAGCTCCGGCAGTTCCTGGGACAGCGGTTCGATGCAGACCTCGAAGGCGCGCCACGGGGTGGCCTCGGGCGCGACGGCCTCTGTCGCGGTCTCCAACCGCTGCTCCGGGCGGCGGGCGCGGAAATGATCCACCAGCAGGTTGTGCGCGGTGCGCAGCAGCCAGGCACGCACCTGGCCGTCCTGGGCCAGATCGGCCTGCGCGCGGTGCAGGCGCAGGCAGGCCTCCTGGGCCAGATCCTCGGCCAGCATCGGGTCGCCGGTGCGCCGGCGCAGCCAGGCCAGCACCGCAGCCCGGTGCCGTTGCCAGTCCGCCGGGGTCAGTGCGTCGCTCATTGCGGCCGCCCCGCGCCGGTGGGGCAGTCGGCGGTCTCGGGGCGGTTGGGCATCGCCGCCAGGGAGGTGCGGTCGTCGCTGAACGGGGCGTGCGTGCCCACGCCCCGGGCGGTGGCCGCCAGGACCTGCCGGGCCCAGTCGGGCAGCGCGTCATCAAGTCGGTAATAGACCCACAGGCCGCGGCGCCGGTCACAGACCAGCGTCCACTGGCGCAGTTGGGCGAGGTGGCGGGAGAGCATCGGCTGGGAGACCCTCAGGGCATGGGTCATCTCGCAGACGCACAGCTCGCCCTCCTGCCACAGCAGCAGCAGGGCGCGTAGCCGCAAGGGGTGGGCGAGGGCGGTGAACAGGCTGTCGGGGGTCGCGGTCATCGGCCGAACATATGCCTGGGCATATATTCTGTCAAGCGTATATTGCCGACCGGCCTGACATTAGTCAGGTCGGGGGCGGGTGACGGCCGCCCCCTCTGGCTCAGGTCCTGAAGTGCGTGACGGCCTGGCGCAGGCGTTCGGACAATTCCTGCAATTCGCTGGCGGCGTGCGCGGTCTGCTTGGCGGCCTCGTAATTGGCCTCGGCGCTGCGCGCGATGGTCTCGGTGTTGCTGGCCACTTCGTCGCTGGAGGCGCTCTGCGCCCGGGTCGTCTCGGCGATACTGCCGACCTTCTCGGCGGTCTCCACCGCGCTGAGGCGGATGTTTTCCAGGGCGGTCTGGACCCGGCCGACCATGGCCACGCCCTGTTCCGCCTGTCCGCGGGTCTGCTGCATGCTGCCGACAGTGGCCGCGACCTCGTTGTTGATGTTGCCGATCAGTTGACCGATCTCGGTGGTGGCTTGCTGGGTACGGCCGGCCAGGGCCCGCACCTCGTCGGCGACCACGGCGAAGCCGCGGCCGTTTTCGCCGGCCCGCGCGGCTTCGATGGCCGCGTTCAGGGCCAGCAGGTTGGTCTGTTCGGCGATGCTGCGGATCACCTGGATGATGCCGTTGATCTGCCCGGCGCTGAGGTTCAAGGCGTCGACCAGCTTGGACGAGGCGTCCACCGACTGCGCGATACGCCGCATCTCCTGGGCGGTCGCCTCGGCGACCTCGGCCCCCTCGCTGGCGTGGGCCAGGTCCTGGGTGGTCAGGGCGCTGGTCTCGTCCGCGGCATTGGCGACCTCGCCGAAGCTCACCGTGAGTTCCTCGACCGCCGAGGCGACCGAGTTCACGCTGTCCATCTGCTGACGCGAGCCCTTGGCCAATTCCTCGTAGGTGGCGGTGATCTGGTCGACCGTGCCGGACAGGCGCTCGGCGTCGCCGCGCAGGTCCGCCACGATCTTCGCGAAGGAATCGAGCAGGCTGTTGATCACCTGCGAGATGCCCCCGATCTCGTCGCGCCGGGCGGCGGTGTGACGCCGGGTCAGGTCGAAACTGCCGTCCGGGTTGGCCATGGAGGTGATGGTGCCCGCCAGTTGGCTCAGCGGCTTGGTCACATAGCTGTTGACGACGTAGAAGAAGAACAGGAAGGCCAGGCCGCCGAGCAGCGAACCCATGCCGATCATGAAATTGCGCAGTTGGATCAGCGGGCCGAGCAGTTCATTGGCCTCCTGCTCCACGACGATGGTCCAGCCGGAATCGTAGAAGGGCATGGAGGCGCCGAGCATCTGTTTGCCGGATACGCCCGGATAGAAGCCCATCGCCTCGCGGCAGCCGGTGGTGCAGTTGGCGTTGGTCAGGTAGGTGCCGTCGGCGCTGCACACCACGCTGGTCTCACGGCCAAGCGTGACCTCCCAGGGGAAGCGGCTGCCCTGTAGCCGCAGCATGCCGTCCGGACGCACGCGCGATTCGGTCAGCAGCCGGTTGTCGGCGTCGACGATGTAGTAGTCGAAGCTCTTGCCTACCCCGGCCAGATAGAAGGCGCCCATGTCGCCCTCCAGATTGCCGATCTCGCCGGTGACGATGTTGGTCAGCATGCGCGCGTCGGCGTGGACGTAGACCATGCCGCCGGAGACCGGGGCGCCGAAGCTCAGTACCCTCGCCTCACCCTCGCGCCAGACGTTGGAATAGCCGTGCTTGAGATCCAGGTTCTCCGTCCACGCGCGGCCCTCGCGCGCGGGGTCGGAGGACACGGCGATCACCCCGTGGCGGACCACGTCGATGGCGTGATACACGCTCCAGGTCGGGATCTTGCGCTTGCCGTCCTCGATCTCCGCACTGAACGGGTGGTGCTTGAGCTGGAACACGTCGCTGGCCACCACCGCCTTGAAGTAGCTGCGCAAGGTCGCCGCTTCGCTGTCCTCGGCCAGCACCGCGAGCTGCTTGGCGAATTTCTCGTTCTGGCCCAGGAAGCGGATGACCCCCTGCTGCTTGGCGTCGACGAAGTTCATCAGGCCGCCCAGGGCGTTTTTCACCTCAAGCTCGTAGATCTGCTGGTAGAAATACAAGGTTCCCCCCGCCATGGCCGGCAGGAATACCAGCGCGGCCACGAGGGTGATCTTCCATTTGATCTTGAGGTCTTTGAAATTGATCATCGGGGCGGTTTCCGGTGTGGGTCGATGCCTGGGCGTCCGTGAGGGATGGCCCGCCGTGCATTAGATAGCGACGCTGCGCCATCCGGCTTGAGTCCGAGGCGATGCAAGCGTCATGCCCGGGCTTCATCAGGCCGCGCGCGTCCGAATCGTGCGTGCGCGCGGCGGCATCTTGACCGGAATCGTCAATATTTCGTCGTATCGAAGGGGGAATCGCCGAGCAAGCCCGGTGTCAGACGCGACCGGTCCCGGTCGCGGTCGGCGCGGGTTGGCTGTCCGCCGTCGCCGTGGCGGCGATGCCGTGTTCGCGCAGGAACTCCAGCAGGCGCGACCCGTGCGCCTCGATCACCTCCACGGAGTCGTGTCCGGCCTCGTCGATGATCAGCAGCCCGACGTCCCGGCCCTGGCAGCGTTCGGCCAGGCTGTGGGCGTCGGTCACCGGCACGGCCCGGTCGTCCGCGCCGTGTACCAGCAGGACCGGGCAGGGTACCCGGCACAGCGTGTTGATCGGCGCGAAGGTCTCGTAGCGGGCCCCGATCACCCATTCGACGTAGCGCACCAGGGTGGCCGAGAACCAATCGGGCAGGCCGAGCTGTCTCAGGTGGCGCCGCATCATCCAGGCGGGGTGGGCGAAGGCCGAGACGCTGATCACGGCGTCGATGTCGTCGCGTTTGGAGGCTGCGTAGATCACCGCGCCGGCGCCGACCGAATGGCCGATCAGAACGATGGGCTGCGCGGGGAGCGCGCGGGCCTTGAGCCAGGCGAGCGCGTGTTCGAGGTCTTCCGTGAAGCGTGGCAGCGAGGTGAAAAACGCCGCGTCGCTGTTGCCGTGACCGCGCGCGTCGAGCAACAGCACGTTCAGGCCCGCGCGGTGGAAGGGCACCGCCAGGGGCAGCATCAGCTCGGCATTGCCGCCCCAACCGTGCAGCAGGATCACGCTGGCCGCCGCGGGATCGGTGGGCAGCCACCAGGCGAACAGGTGCTTGCCGCCGACCGTGTCGATCGTGTGGGTCTCATAGGCCATGCCGTGCTCGCCCGGGTTGCCGCGCTCGCGCCGACGCGGGGCGCGGAAGCCCCAATGGACCATCACGACAATAGACAGGGGCACCGCGGCCAGCGCGAGCAGGGCAAGCTCCAGGATCAAGACAGGACTCCAGCGAATGAGCTGGGAGGGTACTAAAAACCGGCGGGCTTGGGCAGCGGGATAACCCGGGCGGCCGTGGGCCACGGCACGCCGAGGTGCCGCAGCAGCCAGTGCAGCAACGAGACCCGTGCCTGCGGACGCGGGGGGGTGGGGCCGCGTTTGCGGATATGGAAGTGGCAGCGGCCATCGCGGCCCTGGCGCCAGCCGACCAGCCGGTGGGGGCCGCGGCGCAGCAGCAGGGCGAGGTCGTTCAGGGCATCCCGGTTGGAGACCGTGACCCGCAAGCCGGCGCCGACGGGCAGGCGCTCCAGGCTCGCCAGGCAGCGGATCAGCGGGACAGGGCAATGCAGGCCGGACAGATCCAGGCGCTGTCCCGGCCGAGTCGAGTCGTGCATGAGTCCCCCGAAGTTGTGTGCCCGTCGTCCGGCCGATGGGTAACGGCCGCCCCGCGGTCGGCCTGAAGCGTTCGACGGGGCGTGTCCCGGGGCGCGCTCAAGCCAGGGTCCCGCGGCGTCGATACGGTGGGAGTCCGTATTGCACGCATCAATTAGAGGTGAGTCATGCAGAACTTCGATACCGAGTTGGATACCTCCGGCCTGAGCTGCCCGCTGCCGGTGATGAAGGCCAAGAAGGTCCTCAAGGACCTGGGTGCCGGTCAGGTGCTGCACCTGATCGCGACCGATCCGGCCAGCACCGAGGACGTGCCCGCCCTGCTGGAGCAGATAGATTGCCAGCTGGAGGCCACCCGCAAGGACGGTGCGGCGTACCATTTCTACATCAAGAAGGGTTGAGGCAAAGGGTTGATCTAAGGACGCTCTGAATACGTCCGTTCGTGGTGAGCCTTTCGACAAGCTCAGGACAGGCCTGTCGAA
>JBHEOS010000041.1:0-17973 GCA_046260695.1 Gammaproteobacteria bacterium | reverse complement strand
GTGCGGCGCTGGAGACTGAAGCGCTGCTGCCCGCCGCGCTCGCGCTGATCGGCCTGCCCCTGATGGCCGCGGCGCTGACCGAGCGCTGGCTAGAGGCCCGCACGGCGCGGGCCGTCTGGCGCGATCGGCTTGGTGGGTGGTCGGTGCCATTGCTGGCGGTGGGGGTGTTTCTGATCGCCGCCGCGCAGGTCGGCACGGTGCGCGATGCCGGGCCGGTGCTGCTGACGGTACTGCCGGTCTTCGTCGGCTTCCTGCTGGTGGCGGCGCTGTTGGCGCGCGGTCTCACGCGCTGGCTGCGGTTGCCGCTGGCGGCCGGTCGGACCCTGGCCTTCAGCCTCGGTACCCGCAATTCCTTTGTGGTGCTGCCGTTCGCGCTGGCCCTGCCGGCCGGTTGGGAGACCACCGTGGTGGTGATCGTGTTTCAGTCGCTGGTGGAGCTGTTCGGGATGGTGTTCTATCTATGGTGGGTGCCGCGCCATCTGTTCAGGGACGCGCTGAATTCATCCGTTCCTGGTGAGCTTGTCGAACCACGAACGGATGAATCGCCTTGACCGTCACGGCATTCCCCATTTGCCCCCTTCGTCTGGCTCAGGACAGGCTTCGACAAGCTCAGGGCGAACGGGAGACTTAGTTCAGAGCTTCCTTAAGACCGACAGCGTTATCGAACCCGGTAGTCTGCGTCCGGTTCTATGCCGGGCTCGGTTGCGGCGTTCGACTGCTCCCGCGGGGGAAGGTGGTGGCTAGCCACAGCCGCAGACGCAGCCCGAGCCCGGTCGTATAGCCCACGCTGGTGAAACGGATGTTGCCGTTGGCATCGACCACGATCGAGGTCGGTACGCCGCGCACCCCATAGCGGGCCGCGAGTTGGCCGTCGACATCGCGCAGTGTGGGAAAGCTCAGGCCCGCCTCGCGCCTATAGGCGCGTAACGCCTCCACCGGCGTGTCCTCCAGGGCCACGCTGAATACCGTCCAGTCCTGCGAGATCGCCTGGATGCTGTCCTCTTCGAGACGGCAGATCGGGCACCAGGTCGCCCAGAAATGCACCAGTACCGGCTGGCCGCGCAGCTCCGTCAGGGTCAGCGGCCGCCCGCTCAAATCGACACCCTCCAGCGGTGGCGCGACGCCGGTTGCAGTATCCCAGGTCTGATACAGGTGGATGGCGAGCACCGCCGCCAACACCACGGCGAGCTCACCCAACCAGCGCCAGCGGCGGCGTGGCGGTGACGTGGGGTCGGTCGGGTCGTTTGGCGCGGTCATCGGGCGAAAAAGTGTGAGCGGGTTCGCATCTTTGGGGTCTGTCCGTTCCAGGCTGCGTCGATATGTTGACGCCGTTACGGTTTCACGCGCCGGCGCCGACCTATTCTAGCTTCACCTCCAGCCAAGGCCGTCGCCATGCACGCTGTCCACGCACTGCCGCACCTCGCCACCGCCGGCCTGCTAGGCCTGGTCGCGCTGCTGTGCGGGGGCTGCGCCGGCCTCGGCGGGGACCCGGGCAAGTATGCCGAACTGCCTGCCCTGAGTCCCGGCCGCGATCAGATCATCGCCTGGGTTCCGCAGGACCAGGCGCAGACCGCGGGCGTGGCCCAAGCGCTGGCGCACATCACCCTGGCCCGGGCCAAGAAGGCCACGGAGGCAGAACTTTGCGGCGGCAGTTGGGTATTCGCCGGCCGACTGCAGCAAGCCGAGGCACCCCGCGTGTCCTTGGCCCCGGTGCACCTGGGCGGACGCCCTGGCTGGCAGGTGCGGATCGACTGGGACCCGCAACTCGCGGAATGCGGCGTGGGCACGCAGCAGTATGCGCAGACCCTCAGTCGGCATCTGCCGGCCTGGATGATGGCGCAAACCGGCCAACCACTGGTCCTGTACCACCGGGGGGACGCGCTCTACCACCCGGACGGTGCCCCGCATACGGCCCTGGTGATGTCCGCCGGCGGTCGATAAGCAGCGGCCGCAGGCAAGCGGCGGTCAGCCCCCGGTGACGCCCGCATCGTCCAGCAGGTCCCGCAAGGTCGTATCCCCCAGGGCCTGCGCCCGGGCCTGATTCAGGCGCTGCACCAGCGCGTCCACCGGCGCCATCGACAGTTGATCATCGCGCAGAAACCGCTCCTCATCCGCGGCCCGCACCGCCTCCAACAGATCCCCGATGCGGATCGTCGCGATATCCCGCGCCGGTAGCAACGCCGGCGGCTCGCTGTTGGACTCGATCAGATAACCGGTGTCGATCAGCGTGGTGGTCAGTGATTCCAGCGGGGTGACCGGCAGGTCCAGATGCACCGCCAGTCCTTGCAGGGTCCACGACGGGGTGTTGCGGTGGTGGTGATCGGCGATCAGGTACATCAGGACCAGCGCCAGGCGCTCCTTGAGGCGGTTGCTCAACATCAGCCGCAACCGGGTGCGCGTCAGATATTGCGGATGCTGGACGAAGAAGGCGATCTGCGCGCCCACCAGCAGCACCAGCCAGTTGATGTACAGCCAGATCAACAGCAGCAGCACGATCGCAAACCCGGAATAGATCGCCGTGTAGTTGGTCGAAGTGGCGATGAAGACCGCGAAAGCCCAGCCGGTGCTTTGCCAGAGGAACCCCGCGACCAGCCCCCCGACAATGGCGGCCCCGGGCTTGACCCGGGTATTGGGGATGAATACATAGATGAAGCTGAAGGCGCCGACGATCAATAAGTAGGGCACCAAGCGCGAGAATTCCAGGATCAGCGTCCCGAACGGTTCGACCCCGATCAGCCACTGCATCAGGCGGGCGTTCATCATCGACGCCGTGATGCCCATGGCAGTGAAGATCAACACCGGTCCGATCAGGATCACGCTCAGGTAGCTGCTGAAGCGTTGGCCGAGGCCGCGCACCCGCTCGACGCGCCAAACATAATTAAAGGAACTCTCCATTTTCTGCAGCAGCGAGAGCACGGTGTAGATCAGGAATCCGAGACCCAGGCTGCCGAGGACCCCGACCTTCATGTTGTCCAGAAAGCCGATGATCTCATCGACCAGTTCGAACCCCTTGGGGCCGAGCGGCTCCAGGAACCTGTACAGCAGCGGCTCGAGCTGGTTGTGCACACCGAAGCTTTTGAGTACCGAGACGCTGAATGCCAGCAGTGGAACCACCGCCAGCAGGGTCGTATAGACCATGCTCATGGCGCGCAGATTGAGTTCGCCGGTGGCGACCTCGCGGACCATGACCAGGATCAGGCGCAGCACCTTGATCAGGTACCGGCGTGGCCGGGGTAGGGTCCGCAGATCCCCATTCCAGATGAAGCCCAGGACCCGCTCACGCTGTTTTGTAATGTAGTCGCTCATGGCATACTCGCCCGCACGGTGGGGTGTTGGCCGTGTCGGACACTATAAAGCAAACCCCGGGGATTTGACCCAGCGCAGATGGCCACACGTAGCGTCAGTCAGGTGCAGATCGACCGCTTCGACTTCCAGCCCGGCCGCATCCTGGCGCGCAAGTACGAGGTTGTCTCGCACCTCGGCCGCGGCTGGGAGGGCGAGGTCTACATGGTCCGCGAGCGCGCCACGGGCATCGACCGAGCCGCCAAATTTTTCTTTCCGCACCGCAACCCCCGTGACCGCACCGCGACTTTCTATGCCTGCAAGCTGCACAAGCTGCGCCTCTGTCCGATCGTGATCCAATATCACACCCAGGAAACCATACTCTACCGCGGCATGCCGATCAGCTTTCTGGTCTCGGATTTCGTCGAGGGCGACCTGCTCAGCGAGTTCCTGGCCAAGCAGCCGGGGCGCCGCCTGACCGCGTTCCAGGGTCTGCACCTGCTGCACGCCCTGGCCTCGGGCATCGAATGCATCCACCACATGCGCGAATATCACGGCGATCTGCATGCCGATAACATCATCGTCCAGCGTTTCGGCATCGGCTTTGATTTGAAGCTCCTCGACCTGTTTCATTGGGGCGCGCCGCGCAAGGAGAACATCCATGACGATGTGGTCGATCTGATCCGGATCTTCTATGACGCGATCGGCGGGCGGGTGCACTATGCGCGACATCCGCCCCAGATCAAGGCCATCTGCTGCGGCCTCAAGCGCAGCCTGATCCTGAAGAAATTCCGCAGCGCCGGGCAGTTGAAGGAATACCTGGAAAATATCGAATGGGGCTGAAGCCACGCATGACCGGCGCCGAGCCCCCGGAACTGATCGGCACGACTGATCTGCAGGCCCCCATCACCCGGCCCTTTGCGGGCGGCCAGTTGGGCTACCTCACGGCGCGCGCGCCCGATAAGGACACCGACAACGAGGATGCCATCGGGCTGATCCCTTGGGGCGAGCAGGGCGGGGTGCTGGTGATCTGCGACGGGCTCGGCGGCCAACCGGCCGGCGAGCAGGCCGCGATCCTGACCATCCGCTGCCTGGCCGAGCGCATCGCGGCCACCCCGGTGGGGGACGGTGGACTGCGCGAGGCCATCCTCGACGGCATCGAATCCGCTAATCGGGCGGTGATCGACTTGGGCGTGGGTGCGGCGACCACGCTGGCGTTGGTCGAGCTTCAAGGCCGCGTGATCCGTCCCTACCACGTCGGCGACTCGATGATCCTGGTCACCGGTCAGCGCGGTCGGATCAAGCTGATGACCGTCTCGCACTCGCCCGTCGGCTATGCCGTGGAGGCCGGTTTCCTCGATGCCGAGGAGGCCATGCACCACGAGGAGCGCCATCTGATCTCGAATATGCTCGGCACGCCGGACATGCGCATCGAGATCGGCACCCCGGTCGAGCTGGCGAAACACGACACCCTGCTGCTCGCCAGCGATGGGCTGTTCGACAATCTGCATACCGACGAGATCGTCGAGCAAATCCGCCGCGGCCCTATAAATACCGGTGCGAACGCACTGCTGCGTGCCTGCCTGGCGCGCATGCAGCAGGCACTCGGCGACACCCCGAGCAAGCCCGACGACCTCAGTTTCATCCTCTACCGACCGGCATGAGTTAGCATCGAAATATCGCGCCGAATATTATTTTCCCCTGCTATCTTTTCTTTTTCATTAAAGTTTCTATAAACTACAGCCGTTAAGTTGCGCGAACCATTAACTAGGAGGGTTACCTCATGGCAGTGAAAAAGAAGACAGTGAAACGCAAGACCGCCACCAAGAAGCTCGCGACCAAGAAAAAGGTCGCCGGCAGAAGGAAGGTCGCGGTGAAGAAGAAGGTCGCCAAGAAGTCTGTGGCCAAGAAGGGCGGTAAGAAAAAGGCCGCCAAGAAAAAGGTAGCCAAGAAGAAGGCCGCCAAGAAGAAAGTAGCCAAGAAGGGCAGCAAGAAAAAGACCGCCAAGAAAAGGGTCGCCAAGAAGAAAACTGCCAAGAAGAAAACCGCTACCGTAGCGGCCGCCTGAAGCGTAGACAGCCCGGATTGACCGGGCGCCTCTACAGGCGGTAATCGCCCCCTGTACCATCCTCGGCCCGCATTTTGCGGGCCTTTTTTATGCCTCGAACGTATCGGTTTACAGCGGGTCCACACCCAACAGCCGGGCGTAGTGGCGGCGGTTCTTTTGCAGGCGCTGCCGGGTTTGTGCCCAGGGATCTTCCCAGGACAGGGATCGATCCATCAGGGCGTGGCACAGGCTCAGCAGACCCCGCACATCGTCCAGATGGACGAATTCCGGTGCCGGCCCCTGGGCGCGCGGACAGTCGGCGCCACCCTCCAGTCCCTGGTTGTGGTAGTTGCCCAGCGGCACGGTCAGGCCCAGGGTCGGAATGCCGAAGGCGGTGGTGGCCGTGGCCTCGCAGGCGCCGCCGTCCATCACGCGCCGCTGGTGCGCCTGCGGCAGCACGCGCTCGGCCAGCTCGCTGAGCACCTGCATACCGTCCGCGGAAAACACCGTGCGCCGATCGCCGAGGCGCACCACCGGGCCCTTGCCGATATGCGCGCCCGGCAGCGTGCGCGAGGCCTCCAGGCTCACCGCAAGCAACGGGCGCCGACGCGGCGTGGTCCAGCCCAGTTCCAGGTGCGCGATGGCCCCGACGAAGCCGACCTCTTCGGCACGGGTCAGCAGGCCGATGAACGGCGGCCGCGAACGGTCGGGTTGGCGCCACAGGGCGTAGGCCGTCTGCAAGATCGCAAACACCCCGATCAGATCGTCGGCCGCTTTGGTGTACAGGCGCTGGCCACTGCGCCAGACCGGCGCGCGGAAGGCGAAACCGCCAAACAGCGCGCCGGCCCGCGGACAGGCCTGGCGAGTCCGGGTGTCGGCGCAACGCACCTCGGCCGTCTCGATGGCGTAGCCCTTGGGATGCAGTTCGACGTGACGCAAGCGGCCCTCGCCGAGCGTGCCGTCCCCGGCCGAGAGCCAGACCCGGGCGCCATTGAGGTGACGCACCGGCGAACCGCCATGCCAACGGATCGCCAGGGTGCGCGCGTCGAGCCAGCGCGTACCGTGGAAACCCGGATGGTCCATATGTGCGATGAACAACCGCACCGGCTGCGTCGAACGGGTGTTCAGCAAGCGCCGGTAGTCGCGCTCATCGCGCACGCCGATCAGCAGATTGCCGTGCGGATCGCGCCCGTGCGGCACCCCCCAGGCCGTCAACGCCGCCTCGGCGAAGGTCCGCACCTGCTGTTCACGAAAGGGCGCGGTCGGCTGTCGCAACAGCGCATATAAGCCTTTCAGTTGAGCCTGATTCACCTTGAACCCCCCGTGTCGATGACCCGCTTGATATACAGCCGGACCCCGCTGCATCGCGCATTGCGGAACCGCCATTATTGGGCTTTACTTGACGACGTGACACAAGCGGTCACATTAAGCCTGGATTATCCAGGCTAGCGGAAGGAACCCGTACCGGAGACACCCGCAGGTCTGGCGCAATTCGTGCATTGGCGGGAGCCTAACCACCCCAACCACAACACTGTCATCCGCATCTCAAGGAGGAAACCCCATGGCCCCGCAGCCGACCAGCGCACATATCTATGCCATCCTCGACCATGTCATGGACCCCGAACTGAATCACAGCCTGGTCGAACTGGGCATGATCCGCGACATCGACATCGATGACGGCCGGGTCCAGATCGAACTGCAGTTGACCACCCCCCACTGTCCGTTCGCCGGCGAGATCGAGCAGCGCATCCGCAACGCCCTCCTGGAGATGGACAGCATCAACGAGGTGGCTATCAGCCGCCCCTGCACCCAGGACAGCTGACCCCTCCCGGTCACGCAGACCAATAGGTATTCAAGGGTTTGTTAAAGATCGTCCGGGCGCGGCCGACGACTATCCAGACGGCCGCGCGCGGGTAACGCCGTGCCTCACGACCGCCTTGGGCATTTTGGAGGATCTGCTGTGTCGACGGAGCAAGTTGTCGCGGACAAACCGCGGGTGTTGGTTGTGGATGACTCGCGGGTCATCCGGGTTGCGGCCCGCAAGATCCTCAAAGATGAATTCGAGCCCCTGGAGGCCAGCGATGGCGAGGAGGCTTGGGAACTGCTGAACAAGGACACGGAGATCGCCCTGGTGCTCTCCGACCTGTCCATGCCCTATCTCGACGGTATGGGCCTGCTGCAACGCCTGCGCAGCGCCGAGGATGCGCGCCTGCGCGGGATGCCGATGATCATCGTCACCGGTGCCGAGGACGATGACGAGGCCAAGGGCCGCGCCTATGCCGCCGGCGCCACCGATTTCATCAGCAAGCCATTCGATTCCACGCATCTGCTGGCGCATACCCGCTCGCACATCCGTCTGCGGAATACCACCGAGGAACTCAAGCAGACGACCACCGCGCTGAACGATGCCCCGGCCACCGATCCGTTCACCGGCCTGAGCAATCAGCGGGCCTTCCTGGAACGCGGCCAGCAGGGACTCGCCTACGCCATCCGTCATCGCAGCGAACTGGCGCTGGTCCTGTTTCAGGTGGACGGCTTCGATCAGATCCTGATCCAGCAGGGCAAGGCCGTCGGCGGCGCGATCCTGAAGGCGGTCGCAGCGGCCCTGCAAGCCGAGATCCGCCGCGAGGACACCGTTGCGCGCATCAATCTTGCGCGCTTTGGTCTGATCCTGCCCTCGGCCAAACACGCCGGCGTGAAGCGTCTGGCCGAGCGTATTTGCGAGCGCCTCGCCCAGTCTCCGGTCACAGGCAAGGACGGCGGGTCGCTGGCCTTTACCCTCAGCGCCAGCATCATCGCCCCGGAGGTCAGCCCCGATGCGCGCTTCGAGGCCTGGCTGGAACGCTTGCGGGCGCAACTGGAACAGGCGCTGGTGCAGGGCAACTGCATCATCACCGACCATCCTGAAGTGGCCGAGGTGGCCGAGCCCGCAGCCATCGCTGCGTTAGCGCCGGCATCGGCCGATCCGGTCACGCCGCATGACGCCGAGGTCGCGGCCGCCCTGGCCGTGCTGGAGGCCTGGAATCGCCGCACCCAACGCGGTCTGGACGGCATCCTGACACAGCTACGCGCCGCGCTGAGCGCGCACTGACACCCCCGTCGTCCAGGCGAGTGCTGTGCTAGTATGCCCGGCACCCCAGAGGCCGGACGCCATACCCTCGAGTGCATCCGGCGCAACCAC
The DNA here is from genome assembly GCA_046260695.1 of Gammaproteobacteria bacterium. Taxonomy (GTDB): domain Bacteria; phylum Pseudomonadota; class Gammaproteobacteria; order Thiohalobacterales; family Thiohalobacteraceae; genus JAHJQQ01. Next base: position 9,463 of record JBHEOS010000041.1, on the reverse strand, counting down.
CGCCTGGATTATTCATGAACGACGACTGCGAGTCTGTAAGCGCATGAATCTGCTGCGTTGCGCTCGAAAAACGTGCTCGACGTACTGCAAGTACGCCTGCGCGCGTTTTCCTTCGCGCGCCTTGCATCTTCATATGCCTACGGCCTCTCGCCACGTCATTCATGAATAATCCAGGCTAGCGACGGAGACACCCTAATGCCGAGCTTCGATGTCGTTTCCGAGGTCGACCAGCACGAGGTCCGCAACGCCGTGGATCAGGCCAACCGTGAGATCGGCGCGCGTTTCGATTTCAAGGGCAGCGACGCCCGCATCGAACTGCCAGATGCCCAGCTGTTGCTGGAGGCGCAGAGCGAATTCCAGATCGACCAGATGCGCGACATCCTGACCGGCAAGCTGGCCAAGCGCAGCGTGGATGTCGGCGCGCTCAAGCTGGACAAGATCGAGACCACCGGGACCCGCGCCCGCCAGAAGATCGAGGTGCGTCAGGGTATCGACCAGGATACCGCCCGCAAGCTCGTCAAACTGATCAAGGACAGCAAGCTGAAGGTGCAGGCCAGCATCCAGGGCGAGCAGCTGCGCATCACCGGCAAGAAGCGCGACGATCTGCAAGACGCCATCGCCCTGCTCAAGAAGGCCGAGGTGGGCCTGCCCCTGCAATATCAGAATTTCCGGGATTGAGCCGCCCGGCAGGCCTCAATCCCGCAGTGTCACTGGCACACCCAGTCGCTGGGTGAAGGCCCGGCTCAGGGTGTCCATCAGCGTCGCGCCGCTCTTGTGGTCGATCCATGCCCCGCGGTCGGCGTCGAAGTCGAAATGCGCCGGCCCCAGCGGCGAGGCCACCCACAGCTGCTGCAACGGCTCCTGACGGTTGACGATGATCTGGCCGCCATCCTCGAAGACGATCTTCAGCACGCCATCGATGAGGTCCAGGTCCAGATCGTCGCAGGCCGGGATGGCCTCCAACTGTTCCTGAAGGGTTTCCAGCATCTGACTGGCGCGCAGCGAGAAGGACGGCTCTGTCATGGGGGGCACCTGCGGGTCATGGAGGGTCGATATCGTCGGCCGCGGCCGGGCATGATGGACGAGCCCTCCACCCAACGCAACCGGATGCCGCACGCGCGGTTTTATCTCCCGGTTTTATCTCCTGGGGCCGCCTGGGCTAGAATGGCGCACCGCGACGCAGCGGCCCGGCGCGATGCGCACACTCAAACCTATCGAAGAGCCCGCTTGATGCCCGCAACCAACCCCGACAGCCGTCCCAGCCAATTTTCCTTCGAAGAGCTTCTGACCTGCAGTCACGCGCAGATGTTCGGCCCGGGCAATGCCCAGCTGCCACTGCCGCCGATGCTGATGTTCGACCGCATCAGCCAGATCAGCGAGACCGGCGGTGCGTGCGGCAAGGGCGAGATCCGTGCCGAACTGGATATCCGTCCGGAGCTGTGGTTCTTCGGTTGTCATTTCGAGGGCGATCCGGTGATGCCCGGCTGTCTCGGCCTGGATGCCATGTGGCAGCTGATCGGGTTCTATCTCGGCTGGGTCGGCGGCCCGGGGCGCGGCCGCGCGCTCGGCGCCGGCGAGATCAAATTCTCCGGACAGGTCACCCCGAAGAACCGGCTGGTCACCTACCAGATCAATATGACGCGCGTGATCAAGCGCAAGCTGTTCATGGGTATCGCCGACGGGATCATGTCCGTGGATGGCCGCGAGATCTACCACGCCAAGGATCTGCGCGTCGGACTGTTCACCTCCACCGATCATTTCTGAGGACACGAGCAATGCGTAGGGTTGTCGTCACCGGGATAGGGATCGTCTCCTCCATCGGCAACAACAAGCAGGAAGTCGCGGAGGGCCTGCGCAACGGCCGTTCCGGCATCCGCTTCAGCGAGGAATACCAGCAACTGGGTTTGCGCAGCCAGGTCTGCGGCCCGGTCGTCGGACTCGACCAGGAGGCGCTGATCGACCGCAAGCTGCGCCGCTTCATGGGCGACGCCGCCGCGTTCAACTATATCGCTATGCAGGAGGCCCTGAGCGATGCCGGGCTCCCCCCGGCGATGGTCACCGATCCGCGCAGCGGGCTGATCGTCGGTTCCGGCGGCGCCTCCACCGCCAACGTGGTACTGGCCGCCGACACCCTGCGCGAAAAGGGCGTGCGCAAGATCGGCCCCTATGGCGTGACCAAGACCATGTCCTCGACCACCTCGGCGATCCTCGGCACGGCCTTCGGCATCAAGGGCGTGGCCTATTCCATCAGCTCGGCCTGTTCCACCAGCGCGCATTGCATCGGCCATGGCGCCGAGCTGATCCAGTGGGGCAAGCAGGACATCGTTTTCGCCGGCGGCGGCGAGGAGCTGCACTGGTCCATGAGCTGCCTGTTCGACGCCATGGGCGCGCTGTCGTCCGCGTACAATGCGAGCCCCGAGCGGGCCTCGCGCCCCTACGACCTCGGCCGCGACGGCTTCGTGATCGCCGGTGGCGGCGGTCTGGTGGTGCTGGAGGAGCTGGAGCACGCCCGCGCCCGCGGCGCGAAGATCTATGCCGAGCTGGTCGGCTACGGCGCCACCTCGGACGGCTGCGACATGGTCGCGCCCTCCGGCGAGGGCGCAATGCGCTGCATGCGCCAGGCGCTCGCCGGCATCGATACGCCGGTCGACTACATCAATGCCCACGGCACCAGCACGCCGGTCGGCGACACCACCGAGCTCAAGGCGGTGCGCGGGGTGTTCGGCGACAAGGTCCCGGTAATCGCCTCCACCAAATCGCTGACCGGGCATGCGCTGGGCGCGGCCGGTGTGTGCGAGGTGATCTACACGCTGATCATGCAGGAGCAGGGCTTCATCGCCGCCAGTGCCAACATCGAGCAACTCGACCCGCAGGCCGAGGGCCTGCCCATCCCGCGTGCGCGCCTTGACGGTGTTCGCCTGGACACCGTCATGTCCAACAGCTTCGGCTTCGGCGGGGCGAACGCGACACTGGTATTCCGTAAGCTCGCCGGCTGATCCAGCCACGCCCCGGCGCCTTATCCTGGGCGCATGGTGCACTGCTATAGCCAACGTCTGGTCAATCCCTTCCGCGGCATCCTCAGCGTCGTCGAGACCGAGGCTGCCGATGCCGTCAGCAGCGACGGTCTGCACTGGGCGCTGTACATCCATGGCGAGGTCGAGGCCGTGCGCATGAGCGATGGCAGCCTGCGCTGCCGGCCTTGTGACTCTTCACCCTGTGCCGGTTGAGCGAGGGTGGCCGATGTCGCACGTGACGCGAACGACCGCAACTGAGAATAACGATCCTGTCGCCTGACGCGGCGGGCTTCGCATCCCACGATGGCCCTGTCTCTCGGCATGCTCTGTCGCTGGAGCCGCAGCAAACTGGCGCCAGTTTAAGACGGCGGACCGCGGCCCATTGAAAAAACGCAATGCCGGTGCGATTCGTTCGATGTATACACAGTAGCCAGGCGAGGATGGATAAGCTGTCCTGCACGCGTCGACAGGCTGTCCGAGGCCGCCCACATCCAGGCTATCGGCCCCTGATGCAGGTTGTCGCCGTCGTCGCCTCGCCGAGGCCGGTTCACGCCGGCAACAGTGATACCTATCGACAAGGAGCCAGCCATGCATCCCCGGAAACCCCTGATCGGCACTGCCTGCCTCATCGTCCTAGTTAGCCCCTTGTCATTAGCTGCGGGCTACGAACCGGCTGAAAAGCTCGGACTCCCCCAGGACACGGACCCGGGACACGAGACCTATATCCCGGTCGTGCAGGACAAGGACTTCCAGTCCGTGATGAAGCAGGACGTGACGGATCGACCGACGGTGTTCAAGGCACACAAAGCCCTGTTGGAACAGCGTTACGACCTGAGCTCACAGCCCTCGAAGGTGATGATGTCCGGCGGCCGCAAGGCTGTGCAGGAGGGCGTGCGCGTACGCCTGCCCGGTGGCGTAACCTGGGATGATCTGGCGGCGATGTCGCCGGACGAGATTCGCTCAAAGGGGCTTTTCCCTGAGGGTTTTTTACCACTGCCCCACATCAAGCACCAGACGGGCGGACAGGTCTTCCCGAAGAATCAGATCGACCGTATCCGTGAGCTGGAACAGCGCTCCCTGGAGCGCTTTGACGTCGAATTCGACCTGCCCGAACACCTCATGCCGGAATTCCCGCCGCCGATGTTCCTCAGCACACGCCCGGATCTGGGTGACGTCTCGCAAGGCAAGCTGCTGTCGATCGACAATTACTACAACATTCTGCACGGACTGGTCACGCCCGTGCAGATGGAAGGTATGCGGCTGCTGCTGACGCCTTTTCCGCAACAACAGTTTAATCAGACCGAGGATCGCAAGGTCGAGCGCCCGAGCCTTGGCGTCAGCTGCCTGGATTGTCATTCCAACGGTCACACGAATGCGGCATTCCATCTCAATCCTGACACTCGACCGCACGCGGCCCGCTTTCGCCTCGATACGGTCAGCTTGCGCGGCATGTTCAACCAGCAGATTCACGGATCCAAGCGTTCACTGCGATCGGTCGAGGATTTCACAGAATTCGAGCAACGCACAGCGTATTTCGACGGAGACCACGTAACCGCCGCGAAGAAGGGCGTCCACCTGCCCGACCGTGCCTCGCAGGTGGTGATGATGGCGCAGATGCAGAATATGTTCGACTTCCCGCCGGCGCCGAAGTTGAGCGTGATCGGTAAGCTCGATTCAAAGAAAGCCTCCGAGATAGAGCTCGCCGGTGAGGCATTATTCAATGGCAAAGGTCAATGTGCGTCCTGTCATACGCCACCGTTCTTCCTCGATGACCGCATGCACGATCTGAAAGTCGAACGGTTCTATAAACCGCAGACTATCGCACATCAGTACATCACCGCCGAAGGACCGATCAAGACTTTCACGCTGCGCGGTATAAAAGATTCACCGCCCTACCTGCACGACGGACGCTTGCTGACGCTGGAGGATACCGTCGAGTTCTTCAATCTGGTCTTGGGTCTGCGGCTGAGCACAGACGAAAAACAGGCCTTGACCGCCTATATGAGGACGCTGTGAATTCCCACCGGGTCTACACAGTTGTGGCATTTGCCTGCATGGTGGCGACCGGTTGTAGCGACAGCCCACCCGACGAAATGCCGGCAGGGGTCGATGAGTCAACTAAAACCCGTGTACTGGAGGCCGGAGCCGGTCTTTTGCAGACAGACGCACCGCTGGAACCGATGAACGTGTATCTGGTGGGTTTTCATCCCATGAAAGATGATCCGGCGCATCAGATGGAGGCGCATCATTTCTGCAATCAGGTCAACGAGGACTTCGCGCAATGTGCGCTGTTCGACAGTAACGCGCGAAACGCTGATCTTAATGGCATCGAATACATTATCTCGGAACGGCTGTTCGAGACGTTGCCTGCGCAAGAACGTCAGTACTGGCATCCGCATAACTACGAGATACTGTCCGGACAGCTCGTCGCGCCCAATATTCCGGATTTCGCCGAGATCGAACTGATGAAAGGCAAGATGAACAGCTACGGAAAGACCTGGCATGTTTGGAACACCGGGAGTGCAGGTATGGCCGGCGATGAGCTTCCCCTGGGTGATCCGAGACTGGCGTGGTCATTCAATCGGGACGGCGAAGCGCAGCCTGGATTGGTCGAGGAGCGGGATAAGCGGATGGACATAAATTCGCAGCAGAAGCGTCATGAGCGGGCGAAACTGGCCGGCCATGCGCGACCGCAGTCCGGAGTCGATGCGCTGAACGGCCAATTCCCGCGCGCCACGAGAGATTTCGCGGGCGTGACAGACCTGGGTTCATCAGCCGAGGACGCGGGCGGCGAATAGGCAACGAGCAGTGATCAATCTGGATTGGGTCTAGGCGCCTGTGGGATTTTGGACTGCCCTACTGCGCCGGTGGGTGAGTGGCCCATTTCCCCGAGCCTTTTCGTCAAATAGCGACGGCAATTCTCCTCAAACGATCGGTAAAGTGGCCTCACTGTCCCACCGTGCTCGCTACGATCGCCCAAGTCCGACAGGCGCCTAGGCAAAAACCTGGTTCGCGGCGCGGGAGCACGAATAGAACTGCACACTGAACAAATCACACCGGTCAATCCAGAGCGCTTCAAGATGGAAGCCTGCCTGCGCCGCCAGCGCACTGAACTCATCCACCGTGTACTTGTAGGAACTCTCGGTGTGAATAGACTCCCCGCTACAGAAGTCGAAATCGTGACCATCGATTATCACGCGTTGATCCAGACGACTCACAAGATGCATCTCGACACGCCCGAGATCTTGATTGTAGAAGGCGTAATGGGAAAACCCCTCAAGGTTAAAATCAGCTCCTAGTTCACGGTTGATGCGAGTAAGGATATTGAGGTTGAAGGCGGCGGTGGCGCCGGCCGCGTCGTTGTACGCTGCGTTTAGTGTCTCTGAGTCCTTCTTTAGATCGACACCGATCAGGAGCCCTCCGTCTTCGCCCACGGTTTCCGCTATATAGGCGAGAAAACGCCGAGCCTCATCGGGCTCGAAATTGCCGACGCTGGAGCCGGGGAAAAATGCCACACGCCGCCCGTCGTCCGGGAGCTCAGGCAGCGCTTGGTACTCGGTGAAATCCGTGCATGCCGCCCGCACCTCAAGCCAGGGATACTCGTGTGCCAACCTGGCGGCGGAATCACGAAGGTATGCCTTCGAGATATCGACTGGCATATACAGGCGTGGCGCAAGTGGCCCGAGCAGCTCGCGCACTTTGGCACTGTTGCCACTGCCCGGTTCGATCAGCAGGCAATCGCGGCCCACATGCTCGGCAATGGCCGGGGCATTTCTGCGCAGAATATCGATCTCGGTACGGGTCGGATAGTACTCAGGCGTGGCGCAGATACGATCAAAAAGTTGCGATCCATATTCGTCGTAGAAAAACTTCGGAGGCACGAAACGGGGCAGCTGTGAGAGCCCACTGATTACCTCTTGAAAGAAATCAGCGGGCTTTGGATGCTGATCGTAAAATGAGAATGCTGGCGTGGACATTTAGAGATCCTCCGCCAGACGCAGCCCGCTGAACTGCCAGCGGTCCTGTGGATGAAAGAAATTCCGGTAGCTGGCGCGGACATGATCCTTCGGTGTCGCGCAGGATCCGCCCCGCAACACCATCTGACCGCACATGAATTTTCCATTGTATTCGCCCAAAGATCCGCTCAAGGGCCGGTATCCTGGATACGCCGTATAGGCGGAGCGCGTCCACTCCCAGACATCGCCGAACATCTGGATCAGCCCGTCTCCCTCGCCGGCGATAGGCTGCAAGTTGCCGCTGTCGGAAAAATTGCCTTGCGATGCTGCCTGCGCAGCCGCTACCTCCCACTCCTCTTCGGTGGGGAGGCGTTTCCCTCGCCAGCGTGCATAGGCATCAGCCTCGTAGTAGCTGATATGGGTAACAGGTGCGTCCGGGTCGAGTGCTTGCAAACCAGAGAGCGTCATCTGTCGCCACTCACCCTCTGATCTTTCCCAGTAGAAGGGCGCCGCCCAATTGTTGTCGCACAGGTGCTTCCAGGCCTCCGACAACCAAAGATCGACCTGCCAATAGCCGCCGGCATTAACGAACGCCATATATTCCTGGTTGCTGACCGGCCTCGAGGCCAGGCGAAAACCATTCAGGAAAACCTTGTGACGCGGAAATTCATTATCGAAACCGAAGCCGTCGCCGGTGTGGCCGATCGCGTATACCCCTGATGGAAAATCACACCACGCAAACGCAGGGGCCTGGCGGCGCGGCACGGCTTGATCATGGTACGCCGGGCGTAATGGGTTGGATGCAAAGATGTGCTTGATGTCGGTGATCAATAATTCCTGATGTTGCTGCTCGTGATGGAGTCCCAATAGCGCGCGTTGCTGGATATCTGTATCGACATCCACCCGCGCATCGCTCAAAAGGCGCTCCATCGCGGTATCGACGTGTGTACGGTAGGCGTAGATTTCGCGAACTGTAGGTCTAGACAGCAGCCCACGTTCGGGTCGCGGGTGAAAGCTGCCCACGGTTTCGTAATACGAGTTGAAGAGATAAGAAAACTGCGGATGAAACTCCACATAATCGTGTAGAAACGGCTTCAGCAGAAATGTTTCGAAGAACCAGGTGACATGCGCGAGGTGCCATTTAGGAGGGCTGACGTCGAGCATTGTCTGGATGCCGTAGTCTTCAATTTCGAGCGGCGCACAAATCGCTTCGGAGGCAGCGCGAACCTGTCGATAACGGTCGACGATGGACGGCTGCCTATCCTGGGCCAAATATATCGGCGTCGATATTTTTGAAAGGGCCATATATTACCATCCTTGTGAATGAGTCTGGATATTTTAAAAAATGCGCGTGAAATAGCCCAAGAATTAGCGAAGCGATCTATAAGCCATGAATCTCTAGTATGAAACGGTCAAAGGACTGGCGAAGCATATTTGAGATCCATCTGTGATGGGCGATGCCTGGTCGAGTGGCTCAGCCGGGCATAGGCGAGCCTTCATGCTTGATGAAGACGCCGGGCTGTCTCAGAGCACGGTGCTCTACCACTTGGTGCGGGCCGCGCACGCTCTCTTGTGGAGTCATCCCGTTATATGCGAATGGGTGCGCGAGGTCCAGTCTTGGGCCGCGATCTGTTTCAGTCATTAGGATGTTAGGCATGATGTTTCGCTACTGTAGCCGCGCGCGCCCCGCGTGCGGGTGGAATAGGTGATTGCACTGCAAAGCTACTGGGCAGGGGTGTTTGCGTCATTGAGAAAACGCAATATCGGCACGTCAGGCCGGCACCGGCAGTCGGCACCGTAGCGGCCATCCGCTATGTGCGACTACGCAGGAGGACCCATTCGCCAGGGCGGTTTGCGCGCCTGCCAGATGGCCAACGTGAGCGCGGGCAGGAACGTCAGCAGAAGGAACAGCAGTGCCGTCGCCGTCTTGTTCAGGTTTAGGCGTGCTCGAAAACTTCGGCGATCCAGCCGAGCAGGCCAAAGAGCACAGCTGCCGCCACGACAAATACCGTCACGAAGATCAGATAGGCCGCCAGGGGGCGTTGCTGCCATCCCGGTGAGAGATTTCCATACTCGGACAGCTAGAGCATTAAAAAATGTCAATGCCGCTCGAAGCGCAACACCCGGTCCAGCCTGAGGCGGATCTGAATGGGCCTGGATATGATGGCTGAAGCCGGTTTCGCTCCGCGCGCGTGGGTGGCGCTCTGGCGCAATCTAGCCGCGGCCAGCGGGGCGGTTCCGCCGGCGTTGTTGTCGACCCATCCGGCCAGCGCCAGCCGCATCCAGTCGCATCGAGGCCCTCCAGGAAGGCCTGCCATGGGCCCTGGAGATCTATCAACGGGCGCGCAGCCAGGGTCGTAAGCCGCAGTGCGGCTGAGCGGTTTGCTGCTGGGTTCCGATGTCCGCCAGGATGCCATTCAAGGCGCGCCTGAATGCGCGTAGTGACGTGTAACCTCACGCTGTGCGCAGCGCGTGCGGCGAGCAGGTATGGGG
>JBHEOS010000040.1:17773-18036 GCA_046260695.1 Gammaproteobacteria bacterium | reverse complement strand
GTAAAGTACGGCTCGTTGATGGTGACATTCTTGTAGCCGCGCAGGAATTCGCCAACTTTGTAATCGATCACCCGGTCGATCAGCACGAAGGGATAACGGTGCGGCAGCAGCCGCAGAATTTCATTGATGTTCATTGTGGTGCCGGTCATTTCAGTATCTCGCTATCCCAAATTCACAAATGTTGGCCGCCGTGGCCGATGCCATGCCGGCAGCTGGTCGCGCACAGGCTCTCCATGGCCAATGATTCATGCGTTATCGTCGAG
>JBHEOS010000040.1:0-17763 GCA_046260695.1 Gammaproteobacteria bacterium | reverse complement strand
ATTGAGCCCCGGGCATCGCCGCCAGCCCCGAGGAATACACGCCCGGCTCGGTGATGGACTTGGTCACCATCGACATGCCCGTCACCACGGTGCCGTCTGCGATGTCCAGATGCCCGACCACACCCACACCGCCACCCAGCAAGCAGTGCGCGCCGATCCGGGCGCTGCCGGAAATACCCACGCAACCGGCCACCGCCGTGTGTTCACCGATCTGCACGTTGTGCGCGACCTGGATCTGATTGTCGAGCTTGACGCCATCGGCGATCAGCGTGTCTTCCAAGGCCCCGCGATCAACGCTGGTGTTGGCGCCGATCTCGACGTCGTCACCGATGCGCACACCGCCGAGTTGTGGCACCTTCAGCCAGCGCCCGGCCTCCTTGGCCAGACCGAAACCGTCGCTGCCGATGACCGCCCCGGGGTGCAGCAGGCAGCGCTTGCCCAGGCGCACGCCGTGACACAGCGTGACATTGGCGACCAGCCGGGTGTCCTCGCCGACCACGACGTCGCGGCCGATCACACAACCTGGACCGAGCACTGCGCCGCGCGCGATCACCGCGCCGGATTCGATCACGCACAAGGGACCGATGCAGGCGCCGGCATCGACCTGACTGTCCGCCGCGACCACGGCACTCGGATGCACACCGGGCCCCGGGGACGGCGCGGCACTCAGCAGGCTGGCGGCCCGCGCATAGGCCGCATAGGGATTGGCGCTGACCAGGGCCGGCACCGGGCACTCCGGGAGATCGGCCGGTGCCAGAATGACCGCCGCCGCGCGGGTCGCGCGCAGATGTTTGCGATAGCGCGGGTTGGCCAGAAAGGTGATGCGGTCGGGGTGGCCGTCCTGCAAGGTACACACACCCTCGATGGGAAGCATCGGGTCGCCCCGCAGCTCAGCCCCGGTGCGCTCGGCCAGTTCTCCCAGCGTCAATCCCACGCGGCGGTCCGCTCTACGACCTATTTGCCGGATTTCTTCAGGCGTTCCAACACCGCATCCGTGATGTCGATGCGGGTACTGGCGTAGACCACGCCCTCGCTCACGATGAGGTCATAGTTATCCGCCTTGGCGAGTTCGACAATGGCCTCGTAGAGACTCCGTTGCAGCCTGCCCAGTTCATCGTTACGGCGGAGGTTCAGATCCTCGCGGAATTCGTCCTGCGAACGCTTGAGATCGCGCTTGCGGCTGACCAGATCACGCTCAGCTTTGCCGCGATCGGCGTCGCTCATGACCGCCGCGTCCTTCGCCAGCTTGTCCTCGGCCTGCTTGATGCCGCGCTGTAGCGCCACGAGTTCCTTCTCGCGCGGCGCGAACTCCGCCTCCATCTTGCTGATGGCCGCCTTGGCCTGAGGCGCCTCTTCCATGAGTTTGACGGTGTTCACAAAGCCCACCTTGACCTCGGCCAGCGCCAACGCCGGCAGAGACAGACAGAGTGCGGCAAGAATCCTGATGAAGTAACGCGTGTTCAAATGATTTCTCCCATAAGGTATCTACAAAATCTCAGACTACATGTTGGCACCGACGGTGAACTGGAAGACCTGCGGCTGGTCGCCCGGCTTTTCGTTCAGCGCCTTGGCCAGGCTGAAGGTCAGCGCGCCGAGCGGCGACAACCAGGTTGCGCCCACGCCGACCGAATAGCGCAACTCTCCAAACTCAAAGTCGCTGTATTCGGGGAAGACGTTACCCAGATCCAGGAACGCGCTCATCCGAAAGGAATTGGTCTTGGCAAAGAACGGTGGTGGGAACAGCAACTCGACATTGCCCACCAGACGAAAACCGCCGCCCACCGGGTCTCCCGACAGCGGGTCGATGGGGCCCAGGGTATTATCCTCGAAACCGCGCACCGACCGCACACCGCCAGCATAATAATTCTCGAAGAACGGCAGTTCATCGAAATCGCCATAGCCGTCGCCGTAGCCGACCTCGCCGTTCAGCTTCAGGGTGAACAGCCGGGTCAAGGGCACGAAGGTCTGGTGCTCATACCCGAGCTTATAGAACTGCAGATCCAGACCCGGTACGGTCGAACTCAAGGAGGCGCGTTGCAGTGTGCCCTGATCCGGGAAGATGACCCGATTGCGGCTGTCATAGGTCCAACTGCCGGTAAACTTGAGGTTGTTGAATTCGTTACCGTGGGTATCGATGAACTGGGTTACCGTCAGAGGCGAATAGATCCCGGCTTTGATATCCATGTTCTCGAACTGCACATCCAGACGCGCGGTGTTGTACTCGCTCAATGGAATACCGTAACTGACGTTCCCGCCGAAGGTATCGGCGGTGTATTCGACGAGATTGGCCTGACCGGCATCGGTGCTGCGGAAATAGGCACCGAGCCCACGACTCACCCCGTCGAGGGTGTAATACGGGTTCAGATAAGAAAAGCTGTAGACCGTGTTGACCCGGCTGTTGTTGAAGGCGACATTCACACGCTTGCCGGTCCCCAGGAAGTTCTCCTGGGTGACGCTGGCGTTGAACAGGATGCCGGACGACTGGGCATAGCCCAGACCGACCATCAGGTTACCGGATGGCCGCTCGGTAACCGAATAGTTCACGTCGACCTGATCCGTACTGCCGGGCACGGTCGGCGTCTCAACGTTGACCTCCTCGAAGAAACCCAGCCGGTCGAGTCGGGTGCGCGAACGCTCCACCGCTGCCGAGGAGAACCAGCCGCCCTCCATCTGCCGCATCTCGCGCCGCAGGACTTCGTCGCGGGTGCGGGTGTTGCCGACCATGTTCACGCGGCGCACATACACGCGTTTGCCGGGATCGACAAAGAAGGTGACCACTACCTCGCGGGCCTCGTTGTCGACTTCCGGGATGGTGTTCACGTTGGCAAAGGCATAGCCCTGATCGCCCAGCTTCGCCCCGACCCGGGTCACCGTCTCGGTGACCTGCTTGCGCGAAAACACATCCCCGGGATTCAGATCGATCAGCGGAAACAAGACCTCGGGCTCGACCACCAGATCGCCAGCCAGGCGGACCTCCTTGACCCGGTACTGCTCGCCTTCGGTGAGGTTGATGGTGATGTAGATGTCTTTCTTGTCGGGCGTGATCGAGACCTGGGTGGAATCGATATTGAAGTTGATATAGCCGCGATCCAGGTAGTAGGTGCGCAGGGCCTCCAGGTCGCCGGAGAGCTTCTGTTTGGAGTACTGATCGACGCCGGTATAGAACGACATCAGGGTCGGCGTGCTGAGCTGGAACTCACCGAGCAGGGTCTTGTCGTCGAACGCCTGGTTGCCGACGATGCTGATCTGCTTGATGCGCGCGGCAAGGCCTTCGGACACGGCAATGCTGATGCCGACCCGGTTGCGCTCCAAGGGCGTCACCGTGGTGGTGATCTTGACGGCGTATTTTCCGCGGCTGAAATACTGGCGCTCCAACTCCTGCTCGACCTTGTCCAGCAGGGCGCGGTCGAAGACCCTCCCCTCGGCGAAGCCGATCTCCTTCAGCGAGGCCAGCAGCGGTTCGGCTTCGATGTCCTTGCTCCCGGTGATCTCGATACTGGAGATGGCCGGGCGTTCCTGCACCACCACGACCAGGATCCCCGCGTCGCGCTCGATGCGCACATCGTTGAAAAAACCGGTGCGGAACAGGGCCCGCACCGCCGCGGCGGAACGGGTCTCGTCGAAGGTCTCGCCGGTCTTGACCGGGAGATGGCTGAACACCGTGCCTGCCGCGATGCGCTGCAATCCCTCGACGCGGATGTCGGTTACCGTGAACGGCTCGAAGGCCAGCGCCGGCTGGGCACCCGCCAGCGCCCCGACCATGACGCACGCGCGCAACAGATGATTCATGATTTCGATCCAGTTCTTGTTGTCGGTCAGGGCTGGCCGCCGAACAGGCGGGCAAAGTCGTTGTAAAGTGCCAGGCTCATCAGCGCGAACAGCAGGGCGATGCCGATACGCTGTCCCAGTATTTCCGTCTGTTCCGATACCGGGCTGCCCTTGAAAAGCTCAATAAGGTAATACATCAGGTGACCGCCATCCAGTAGGGGCACCGGCAACAGGTTCAACACACCCAGGCTGATGCTGATGATGGCCAGAAAGCCCAGGAAATTGCCCAGGCCGATGCTCGCGGAATGCCCCGCGTACTGGGCGATGCTCAGCGGGCCGCTGATATTGTCCAACGACGCCTCTCCGACCAGCATCTTCCACAGGGTCCGCAGGGTGAGCGTGCTCATCTCCCAGGTCTTGGCCAGGCCCTGCCAGAGTGCCGCCAACGGCCCGTAGCGGGTCTCGGTGCGCAGTTCCGCGCCCAACTCCGGCGGTATCCGCACCGAGGCGCCGATGCGGCCGACCACCGCGGCATTCAGATCGGCGCGCTCCGGTGTCACGACCACCTCCAGTGGGACGCCATCACGTTCGAGCTCAGTCTGAATCGGCTGCGCGGGACGCTGCTGCACGTACTCGACCCAGGCCGCCCAGTCGGCGATGGGTTGGCCGTCGGCACGCCGGATCAGATCGCCCGATTGCAGGCCGGCGCGCGCCGCGGCGCCGCCGTCCACGACCCGGTCGATGACCGCCGGCAGCGACGGGCGCCAGGGCCGCACACCGAGGCGATCCAGCAGATCACCGCGCTCCAGCAGGCCCACGGTCTCGGTAAGATCCATTTCGAGACTGCGCAGTTGGCCGTCCGAACGCTCCACCTCCAGGATCAGGCGCCGGCGATCGAGCGACCCATCCAGCAACACCAACAGCGTCTGCTCCCAGGTCGTGATCGGCTTGCCGTCGACGCTGCGCAGCAGGTCGCGCGATTCGATACCGGCCGCAGCGGCCGGGCTGCCCGGTACGGGGGTATCCAGGACCGGCTTCATCCCGGGCACCCCGTACACGAACAGGGCCCAGTAGGCCAGGATCGCGAACAAGAAGTTGAAGCCCGGTCCGGCCACCACCACCGCGATGCGTCGACCGAGCGACTGGCGGTTGAATGCCCGCGGGCGCTCGTCGGGTGCCACCTCACCCTCCCGCTCGTCGAGCATCTTCACGTAACCGCCGAGCGGCAGCGCGGCCACGACGAACTCGGTCTGATCGGGCCCGTAGCGGCGGCTCCAGATCGGCCGGCCGAAGCCGAGGGAGAACCGCAGCACCTTGACCCCGACCCGGCGCGCGACCCAGTAATGGCCGAACTCGTGCACGGTGATCAGCACGCCGAGCGCCAGCACGAAGGCTGCCGCGGAGATCAGAAAATCAGTCATGACAGCCTCTGCCGTTGCCGGTCGTCCAGCTCGATGGTGACGATCCGCCGGGCCTCCCGGTCGGCGTCGAGGATCTGTTCCAGACTCTCCGCCGGCTGGATATCGCAGGCACCCAGGGTAGTCTCGATCACCGCGGCGATGCGCTCGAAACCGAGTCGGCCGTCGAGGAACGCCTGCACCGCGACCTCATTGGCCGCATTCAGGACCGCCGGGGCCGTGCCGCCGCGCCGCCAGGCCTGGTAGGCCAGGGCCAGGCACGGGAAGCGGCGTGGATCGGGCACGCCGAAATCCAACCGCCCCACCGCGAACAGGTCCAGCGGCTGCACGCCCGAATCGATGCGCTCGGGCCAGGCCAGGGCGTGGGCGATCGGCGTGCGCATGTCCGGGTTGCCGAGCTGCGCCAGCATCGAGCCGTCGGCGTAATCGACCAGCGAATGGATCACACTCTGCGGGTGCAGCACCACCTGGACCTCCTGCGCCGGTAAGCCGAACAGCCAGCAGGCCTCGATGACCTCCAGCCCCTTGTTCATCATGGTGGCGGAGTCCACCGAGATCTTGCGGCCCATCGCCCAGTTGGGGTGTGCGCAGGCCTGCTCGGGGGTGATCTGCCCGAACTGCTCCAGCGGCGTGGTACGGAACGGCCCGCCCGACGCGGTCAACAGGACGCGGCGGACACCGGCCGGACGCTCGCCCGCCTGGAAGCCCGCGGGCATGCATTGGAACAGCGCATTGTGCTCGCTGTCGACCGGCAACAACCGGGCACCGTGGGCACGCACCTCGTCCATCAGCAGGGCACCGGCCATCACCAGGGCCTCCTTGTTCGCCAGCAGCACGCGCTTGCCGCAGCGCACCGCCGCCAGGGTCGGCGCCAGACCGGCGGCGCCGACGATGGCGGCCATCACCGTCTCGACCTCCGCATGGCCGGCCACCGCCAGCAGGCCGGCGCTGCCGGCCAGGACCTCGCAGTCCAGCCCTGCCGCACGCACGGCCTGCGCCAGCCGTGCGGCGGCCTCGGCATCGGCCATCACCGCGTAGCGCGGCCGGTGGACACGGCACAACCGCAGCAGCCCCTCGACGTCGCGGTGCGCGGTCAGGGCGATCACCTCGAAGCGGTCGGGGTGGCGCGCCAGCACGTCCAAGGTGCTCATGCCGATCGAACCGGTCGCCCCCAGGACGGTCACGCCGCGGCGGGACGGGGCGTTCATGCGGCATTCCCGGTACGCATCGGTCATTCCACCCAGGTGAAGCCGTAGACAAACACCGGGGCGGCCGCCAGCAGGCTGTCGATCCGGTCGAGCACCCCGCCGTGCCCCGGAAACAGCCGCCCAGTGTCTTTGAGGCCCTGCTGCCGCTTCAGCAGGCTGATAAACAAGTCGCCCACGATTGAGACCGCCACGCACACGCCTGCCAAGACCACAAAACCGAGCAGCCGGTTCCCCGACCAGCCAAACCACAGACCTCCGAGCAGGGCGAACAATCCGCCGCCGACCAGCCCGCCTGCCACGCCCTCCCAGGTCTTGCCGGGGCTGACCCGGGGCGCGAGCTTGTGCCGCCCCAGTGTCTTGCCGCTGAAGTACGCCCCGCTGTCGGCGATCCACATCAGCGCGAAGATGAACAGGGTCAGTTCCGGGCCCGACGTCGGCCCGCTGCGCCCGTGCAGCGCGGAAAGCACCAGCCAGGCCGGCAACACGGCGAGCAGGGCCAACGGCACCTTGAACGCCACCCAGCCTGAACCCAAGCTTGGCCAACGCAGCCAGCACGCCGCCAACAGCCACCAGATCATCACCGGCACGAGCAGCCCCGCCAGCCACCCGGGATGCCGCTGCAACCACCACCAGGTCGCGCCGGCCAGCACGCCGAACACACCCAAGTAGATGAGCTTCGCGGCGCGCGCGCGCAGGGGGATTAGGCCGGTCCACTCCCACGCCGCCAGGGCGATAAACACCCCGGTGGCCACGGCGAAGGCCGGTGTCGGCAGGCCCAGGATGGCCCAGACGACCAGCGGGATCAGGATCGCCGCGGTCAGCAGGCGTCTAAGCACCTTTGAGGCGCTCCACCTGATCCCCGGTCTGACCGAAGCGTCGCTCACGCGCGGCGAACGAGGTCAGGGCATCCTGAAGGCTGCGCTCGTCGAAGTCCGGCCACAGGGTGTCGGTGAAATAGAGCTCGGTGTAGGCCAACTGCCACAGCAGAAAATTGCTGATGCGCTGTTCGCCGCCGGTACGGATGAACAAATCGGGCTCGGGCAGATCGGCCAGACACAACTGCCGGCTCAACAAATCGGGCTCGATGGCGTCCACCGCCAGCTCGCCGGCCTGAATCTGCGCGGCCAGCCGGCGCGCCGCCTGGGCGATGTCCCAGCGACCACCGTAGTTCACGGCGATGGTCAGACACAGGCCGAGGTTTGCCCGGGTCTGGTGTTCGGCGGCAGCCATGAGCTGTCGCAACTTGGGACTGAAGGGGCTGCGCTCACCGATGAAGCGGACCTGGATGCCGTTGGCATGCAGGTTGTCGACCTCCTTCTGCAGCGTGCTGAGAAATAAATCCATCAGCAGGCTCACCTCGGTGGAGGGCCGACGCCAGTTCTCGCTGCTGAAGGCGAACAGGGTCAGGGCCTGGATCTGCTGCTTGCGGCAAGTCTCGACCACGCGGCGCACGGCCTTGACGCCCGCGCGGTGCCCGGCCGGCCGCGGCAGACCGCGCCCGCGCGCCCAGCGCCCATTGCCATCCATGATGATGGCGATATGGCGGGGCCGATCCGGGCTGTCGGGCTTTTGTTCTATGCGGCTGATCTCGGACATGGTTCCGGGCCTGTGGAAGTCGCCCTCAGACCTCCATCAGCTCGGCCTCTTTGGCCTGAAGCACCTTTTCGATTTCGGCAATGGCCTGATCGGTGAGTTTCTGGATCTGCTCCTGGGCGCGGTGCTCCTCGTCCTCGGATATCTCCTTTTCCTTGAGCAGTTCCTTGAAGTCGTTATTGGCGTCGCGGCGGATGTTGCGCACCGCCACGCGTGCGCCTTCGGCCTCATGCCGCACCACCTTGATCATGTCGCGGCGACGCTCCTCGGTCAGCACCGGCAGCGGGATGCGCATGACCGTGCCCGCCGTGTTCGGATTCAGACCGAGGTCGGATTTCATGATGGCCTTCTCGATCACGCCGACCATGGATTTTTCCCAGGGCGTGACGATCAGGGTGCGCGCGTCTTCGACATTGACATTGGCAACCTGCTTGAGCGGCACCTCGCTGCCGTAATAATCGACCACGATATGGTCAAGCAGACTGGTATGGGCGCGCCCGGTGCGCAGTTTGGTCAGGTCATGGCGCAGGGCCTCGACCGATTTGCCCATGCGGGCCTTGGCATCAGTCAGGATGTCATCGATCACAGTCTTCTACTCCTTCACGACCAGCGTGCCCAGGGCCTCGCCGCGCACGGCCCGCAGGAGATTACCGGGCTGGTGGATATCGAACACCATCAGCGGCATATTGTTATCGCGGCACAGGATAATGGCCGTGTGATCCATCACCATAAGCTGCCGGCGCAGGGCCTCGTCGTAGCTCAGCCGCTCGAAGCGCGTTGCGCTCGGGTCTTTCTTGGGATCGGCCGAGTAGACGCCATCGACATTGGTGGCCTTGAACATCACCTCGGCGCCGATCTCGATGGCACGCAGGCTCGCGGCCGAGTCGGTGGTGAAAAACGGATTGCCGGTGCCGGCCGCAAACAGCACCACCCGGCCCTTGTCCAGGTGCCGCAGGGCGCGGTCACGGGAAAAATTCTCGCAGGCCGCCGCGATCGCCAGCGCCGACATCACCCGCGCCTCGCTGCCGAGCTGGCGCAGGGCATCCTGCATGGCCAGGGCGTTCATCACCGTGGCCAGCATGCCCATATAGTCACCGGTAACCCGGTCCATGCCGGCCGCCGCCAGTCCGGCGCCGCGAAACAGATTACCGCCCCCAATCACCAGGCCGATGCGCACCCCGGCCTGGCTCAAGGCGTGGATCTCACCGGCAAAGCGCAGCAGGACCTTCGGATCAATGCCGGCGCTATCCCCGGCCAAGGCCTCGCCGCTGAGCTTCAGGAGGATCCTTCCGTAACGCAAGTCTGATTCGGGCATATCGCGTGTATCAATGAGCGGTTGAATGGGATTGATCTAGTGCCGGCTGGCAACGGTCCCTCCGGCGGTTACCGGATACGTCCCGCGGCTTACTTGCCGCGCGCCTGGGCCATCACCTCTTCGGCGAAGTTCTCGGTCTTTTTCTCGATGCCCTCGCCCAGCTCCATACGCTGGAAGCTCACTACCGTGGCCCCAGCCTTGCCCAAGAGCTTGGCTACCGTGGTCTCCGGGTCCTTCACGAAGGGCTGGCCCAGCAAGGTGACCTCGGCGAGATATTTCTTGATACGCCCGTCGACCATCTTGGAAATGATGTCGGCCGGCTTGCCGCTCTGCTCGGCCTGGGCGCTGAAGATCTCCCGCTCCTTGACGATCATCTCCGCGGAGACTTCATCCTCGGAGACACAGGCCGGACGGCTGGCCGCGACGTGCATCGCGATGTCTTTGGCGAGATCCTCGCTGCCACCTTTCATCTCCACCAGCACGCCGATGCGGGTGCCGTGCAGGTAAGCGCCCAGGGTGCCGTTGGTCTCAACCAAGGTGAAGCGACGCACATTGATGTTTTCGCCGATCTTGGCGATGAGCTCCTTGCGCGCCGCGTCGACGCTGACCCCGCCGTCTACCAGCGGCATCTCCAGCAACGCATCCAGCGAGACTGGCACCTTCTGAAGCACGCACTTGGCGACCGCATTGGCGAAATTCTGGAATTCCTCCTTCTTGGTCACGAAATCGGTCTCGCAGTTGACCTCGACCACAGCGGCCCGCTGGCGGTCGTCACTGAGCTCGATGAGGATCAGACCCTCGGCCGCCACGCGACCGGCCTTCTTGTCGGCCTTGGCCAGGCCTGCCTTGCGCAGAATCTCGACGGCCGTTTCCATATCGCCGCCGGCATCGACCAGCGCCTTCTTGCATTCCATCATCCCGGAACCGGTACGTTCACGCAGTTCCTTTACCTGTGTCGCTGAAATAGACATGGCATTACGTCCTCTGAAATCTTACTGGATTCGGGCAACGCTGCAGCCAACGCTCGCACGACGTGAACATCGCCCGGCTACCGACTGAACGACCGCCGGGCAGGACCCGCCCGGCGGTTTGCACACGGGATCAGTCGTTGCTGTCTTGCGCTTCAGTCGTACGCTCGGCACGGGCGCGGACCGTGGTCGGGCGCTTATCCGCCGCGCCACGCCCGCGCTTGGGACGCGCCGGCTTGTCGGCAGCCTCCCCATCAACATCGTCCATCTCGACGAATTCATCGGCACCGGCCGGCTGGCTCGCACTGGTGGCCTTACCGTCAAGCACCGCGTCGGCGGCCGCGCACACGTACAGCTGGACCGCGCGGATCGCGTCATCGTTGCCGGGAATCACATAGTCGATGCCCGCCGCGGAATTGTTTGTATCCACCACGCCGACCACCGGAATACCGAGCTTGCGGGCCTCGCTGATCGCGATCTTCTCGTGGCCGACGTCGATCACAAACAACGCGTCGGGCAGGTGACCCATGTTCTTGATGCCGCCCAGGCTGCGCTCGAGTTTCTCCATTTCGCGCTTGCGCATCAGCCCTTCTTTTTTGCTGAGGCGCTCGAAGCTGCCATCCTCGAACATGGTTTCGAGATCTTTCAGACGACGGACGGACTGACGCACGGTCTTGTAGTTGGTGAGCATGCCGCCCAGCCAACGGTGATTGACGTAAGGCATACCACAGCGGAGTGCTTGTTCGCCGATCACATCGCGCGCCGCGCGCTTGGTGCCCACGAACAGGATGGAGCCGCGCTTGGCGGCGAGACTGCTCAGGAAGTTCATCGCCTCGTTGAACAGAGGCAGGGTCTTTTCCAGGTTGATGATGTGGATCTTGCTGCGTTCGCCGAAGATGTACGGTGCCATCTTCGGGTTCCAGTAACGGGTCTGATGACCGAAATGCACGCCAGCCTCAAGCATCTGGCGCATGGTGACGTTCGCCATGTGTAGAACTCCGAATTGTCAGGGTTGAGCCTCCATGCGCCCCGTGTGACAACCCCGGTTTGACCCGGGGCACCCAGCCACACTGTCTCGGCGCATGTGTGAATTTGCGGCCGAACTCAGGTCCGGTCCGCTTAACAAGCGCGCCTTTATACCATAGACTGCCTCGGGCAACAAACCCTTAGGCTGCGCTCTTTCCACTCCGAATCAACAGGTTCCCATGGCCGTTACGATCAAATCCCCCGCCGAGATCGAGAAGATGCGCGTCGCCGGCCGTTTGGCCGCACAGGTGCTGCAGATGATCCGTCCCTACGTCAAGGCGGGGGTGTCCACCGGCGAGCTGGACCGTATCTGCCATGACTACATCGTCGGCGAGCTCGACGCCATCCCGGCGCCGCTCAATTACCGCGGCTTCCCCAGGTCCATCTGCACCTCGCTGAATCACCAGGTCTGCCATGGCATCCCCGGCGAGAAGCTGCTGAAGCACGGCGACATCCTCAATATCGACATCACCGTGATCAAGGACGGCTACCACGGCGACACCAGCCGGATGTTCATGCTTGGCGAGCCCTCGGTGCAGGCCAAGCGTGTCGTGAAGATCTGCTACGAGTCGATGCGCATCGGCATCGAAATGGTCAGACCCGGCGTGCGCCTGGGCGATATCGGCCACGCGATACAGAACCATGCCGAGGCGGCGCATTTCACCGTGGTGCAGGAGTATTGCGGCCATGGCATCGGCCGTGGCTTCCATGAAGACCCGCAGGTGCTGCATTACGGTCAGCCCGGCACCGGCATGGAACTGGTGCCTGGCATGACCTTCACCATTGAGCCCATGATCAACGCCGGCAAGCGCCATACCAAACTGCTGCCAGACGGCTGGACCGTGGTCACCAAGGATCACAGCCTCTCGGCGCAGTGGGAGCATACCGTACTGGTCACCGAGACCGGTTTCGAGGTGCTGACCCTGGCCCCGGACGAATCTCTCGAACAGATGCCGCTGTTGCCCTGACCGTCCATGATCCCCGGCACACCGCAGATAATGCCCGCCGAAGCGAACAGTACGCTGCTGAGGACGCTGGCAGCGCTGTGCGACCCCCAGCAACTCGATGCCGCGCTCTCAGGCGCACGCCCGCGCCTGCCGCAGTTGCGCCAATTGCTGAAAGACGGCACCGAGGCGCTGCGGCGCCACTTCGAGGCGGGGGCGCCGGCCGACCAACTGGTCCATGGCCGCTGCTATCTGATCGATCAGTTCCTGCGGCACATCTGGGCGCGGGTCCTGGGCGGGAATGCCGAACGCCTGAGCCTGGTCGCGGTCGGTGGCTACGGGCGCGGGGAACTCCTGCCGAGCTCCGATGTGGACCTGCTGATCCTCCTGCCGGACACGGAAACACCGGATCAGGCTGCGCGCATCGAGGCGTTCCTGGCCCTGCTGTGGGACATCGGCCTCGAGGTCGGTCACAGCGTGCGCACCGTGTCCGACTGCGTAACCCAAGGCGAGCGGGACATCACCGTCGCCACCAACCTGGTCGAGGCGCGCCTGCTGGCGGGCTCGCTTGACCTGTTCGAACAGATGCGCGCGGCCACCGCCCAGGAACGCATCTGGCGCGGCGCGAGTTTCTTCGAGACCAAGCTCAAGGAGCAGGTCGCCCGCCACCATAAGTTTCACGACACCGCCTACAACCTCGAACCCAACATCAAGGAAGGCCCCGGCAGCCTGCGCGACATCCAGATGATCGGCTGGGTCGCCAAGCGCCACTTCGGCGTCGACACCCTGCACGGCCTGGTGGAGCACAACTTCCTGACCGAGCGCGAATACCTCACCCTGCGCGACGGCCAATCGTTCCTGTGGCGGGTCCGCTTCGCCCTGCACAGCCTGACCAAGCGCCGCGAAGACCGCCTGCTGTTCGATTATCAACGCACCCTGGCCGAACAGCTCGGCTATACCCAGGGTGACAGCCCGACGCTCGCGGTAGAGCAGTTCATGAAGGACTATTTCCGCACGGTGTTTGAGCTCAACCGCCTCAACGAGATGCTGCTGCAATTGTTCCAGGAGGCGATCCTCTACGCCGATGATCGCGGCGAACCGACGCCGATCAGCAAGCGCTTCCAGGCGCGCAAGGGGTTCATCGAGGCGGTGGATGCGCAGGTATTCCAGCGCTATCCCTTCGCGCTGTTGGAGATCTTTCTGCTGCTGGCCCAGCACCCTGAACTCAAGGGCGTGCGCGCCGCCACCATCCGCCTGATCCGCGATAACCGGGATTTGATCGACGACAGCTTCCGCAACGACCTGCGCGCGCGCAGCATCTTCATGGAGATTTTGCGCCAGCCGCGCGGCGTCTACCACGAACTCCAGCGGATGAACCGCTACGGCATCCTCGCCGCGTATCTACCGGCGTTCGGGCGCATCGTCGGCCAGATGCAGTACGACCTGTTCCACGTCTACACCGTGGACGTGCACTCGCTGTTTCTACTGCGCAACCTGCGGCGCTTTGCCGTACCGGAGTACGCGCACGAATTCCCGCTGTGCAGCGTGTTGTACGACGCGCTGCCCAAGCCCGAACTGTTGCTGATCGCCGCGCTTTTCCACGACATCGCCAAGGGCCGAGGTGGCGACCATTCGGAGCTGGGCGCGGTCGATGCCATCGACTTCTGCGCGCACCACGGCCTGAGTCCATACGACTCCCAGTTGGTCGCCTGGCTGGTGCAGAACCACCTGCTGATGTCGACCACGGCACAGCGCCGCGACATCGCCGACCCCGAGGTCATCAACGACTTCGCCCGCCGCATGCAGAGCCGCACGCGACTGAATTATCTGTACCTGCTGACCGTGGCCGACATCCGCGCGACCAACCCGGAATTGTGGAACTCCTGGAAGGGGGCCTTGCTGCTGGAGCTCTACACCGCGACCGAGGACGCGCTGAAACGCGGCCTGGACAACCCCCTTGAGCAGGAAGAATTCATCGAGGAAACCCGCACCGAGGCCCGCCAGCTGCTGCTCGATGCCGGACTCAGTACCCCGGAGATCGACAACCAGTGGACACACCTCGAAGACGAGTATTTCCTGCGGCATTCGCCGGAGGAGATCGTCTGGCACACGCGCAGCATCCACGCGCATGCCGGGCAGACCCCGCCGCTGGTGGTGTTGCGCCACAGCGGTAACCGGGGGGGTACCGAGCTGTTCATCTACACGCGGGTCGACGATACGCTTTTCGAACGCACCACTGCCCTGCTCGACCAGCTCGGGCTGGATATCCACGATGCGCGCATCAGCACCGCGCGCAACGGTTTTGCGCTGGACACCTATCTGGTTCTCGATCAGGACGGCGCGCCCTTGCAGGACGCTCACCAGACGCGCCAGATCATCGATAACCTGACCCGCGAGCTGAGCACCCTCGGCGAGCAGCACCCACGCGTCACGCGCCGTCCACCACGCCGCTTTCAACACTTCAGCATCCCGACCCGGATCAGCTTCGGCATCGACGAACCCAACCGCCGTACCGTGCTGGAGCTGACCACCGGTGACCGTCCCGGCCTGCTCTCCGCCGTCGGCCGTGCCTTCAACACCTGCGGGGTGCGTCTGCAGAACGCGCGCATCGCCACCTTCGGCTCGCGCGCCGAGGACGTGTTCTACATCACCGACACCGGCAACCGTCCGCTGACGTCCGAGGACCAGGAACGCCTGCGCGCGCAGCTGATCGACGGACTGGACGCGGTGGGCCGCGCCTAGCGGTCCAGGCGTGGATCTCGGTGACGACGGAGCACAGCCGGGGGGCGCAGGAATAGCACCGCTCTTTCAAGCTTTCGCAACGCCGAGCTGCGCGTTCCAGCACCGCGAACAGTTACCGGACCTTGCGCCTGGACCACTCGTCAGGGTTAGCCCGTCGATTCAATCAACTCCAACGCATTCCCATCCGGGTCACGGCAAAACAGCGCGCGGCGCCCGGAGCGGCTGACCGTGCAGGCGATCCCGGCCGCCTCCAACCGTTGCCCCAGCGCAGCGAGATCGTCGACGGTCAGTGCCAGATGCCGGTCGCGGCCGCCGTGCGCAGGGCGGCCTGTGACCGGGTCAGGGTTGGTCAGTTCGAGCAGATGCAGCTGCTGATCGCCGATCCACAGCCAGGCGCCGGGGTAACCGAGGTCGGGCCGGCGCGCATCGATCTGCAGGCCGAGCAGGTCGCGGTAGAAATACAACGCGCGTGCGGTGTCGGCGACGATCACGCTGACGTGATGAATACGCTGGATGTTCATGCGCTCACTCGTGCGTCTGCAGGCGCGCCGCCCAATAGGCCGCGGCAACGATCAGCGCGCCGCCCACCCATTCCAACGGGCGCACGACCTCGTCAGTCAGCAGGCCCGCAGACACCGCGCCGGCGATCAACTCGAACAGCAGGATCACCGCCGAGCGATGTATCGGCATATGAGTCACCCCGTACTGCACGGTCAGCGTCATGATCACGATGCCGATCCCGCCCAGGGCCAGCGCACCCAGCCAGACACCCGCAGCCACATCCGGTATCGCCAGGGTACCCCGGAACGACAGCATCCCCACCGCGACCGCCAGCACGCCCAACCAGCTGACCGTGGTCTTGACCGGCACCGAGACCTGGTGCAGGCGGCGGACCGACACGTTCGTCAGCGCGAAGGCGATGCCCGCGGTCACCGCCAGCCAGTCGCCGGGTTCGCTCGGCCAGGGCAGGCCCATGGCCGGGTCCCAGAGCATGATCAGCGCGCCGGAGACCGCCAGCAGGAACACCCCGCGCGCCTGAGGGGACAGGCGTTCGCCCAGGAGCCAGCGTGCCAGCAGCACCGCCCAGATCGGCGAGAGGTAAAACAGCAGCAGCACGCGCACCACCGTGCCTTCGAGCACCGCAAGGATGAAGGCGACGTTGCACCAACCGGCCGCCACGGCCAGCACCAGCAGCCACAGCGGTTGCCGGCCCAGCTCGGTCCAACGCCGTGCCAGCAACGGCAGGCCAAGCGCCAAGGCCGCGAGATAGATGATCAAGGTGGTCCACAGCCCCTCCAGGCCCGCCGCCTCAAGCGCGCGCAAGGGATACCAGACGATTCCCCACAGGGTGGCGGCAAGCAGCAGGCTGAGCACGGGCATCATGGCGGACATCGGTTTGGTCACGGTCACGGCATCCCGTATAATCGCGGCGCTTTGAATCCCTGGCGCATGGTAATGGGTTTGTCTTTAAGTTGCAGCCCGCGCGCCTGATGCAGGCACGCATATGAGTCACAGTGACCATTGCCCGCCCCAACCCATTCGCGAGAACCATGAACCCCGATCTGCAGCGCCTGCTCCCCTACCCGTTCGAGCGCCTGGCCCAGCTCAAGACCGGCATCACGCCGCCCGCGGGGCTGGCGCCTGTGAACCTGTCGATCGGCGAGCCTAAGCATCAGCCGCCGCATTTCGTCGCCGAACAGCTGATCAGCCACCTGCACGGCCTAGCCAGCTACCCACTGACCCGCGGCAGCGACGAACTGCGCGCGACCATCGGCGCATGGCTCACGCGGCGGTTCGCCCTCCCCGCCGGCAGCATCGACCCCGCGCGCCACGTTGTGCCGGTCAACGGCACCCGTGAAGCCTTGTTCGCCTTCGCCCAGGCGGTGATCGACCGCAGCCGCGCGCCGCGGGTGGTAATGCCCAATCCCTTCTATCAGATCTACGAAGGCGCGGCCTTGCTCGCGGGTGCCGAGCCGTGGTTCCTGAACACCCTGGCGGCGACCGGCTACAAGCCGGACTTCGCGGCGGTGCCGGCACAGGTCTGGGAACGCTGCCAGCTCATCTACATCTGCACCCCCGGCAACCCCAGCGGCGCGGTACTCGACAGCGCCGAGCTACAGCAGCTGATCGAGCTCGCCGACCGTCACGACTTTGTAATCGCCTCGGACGAATGCTATTCGGAACTCTATCCCGACGAGTCCCACCCGCCGACCGGGCTGCTCGCCGCAGCCGCGGCGATGGGCCGCACGGATTACCGCCGCTGCGTGGTGTTTCACAGCCTGTCCAAGCGTTCCAACCTGCCTGGCCTGCGCTCCGGTTTCGTCGCCGGCGATGCGGAGGTGCTGGCCGGTTTCCTGCGCTACCGCACCTACCACGGCTGTTCGATGCCACCCGCGACCCAGGCCGCCAGCATCGCCGCCTGGAGAGACGAGTCACACGTGCGCGAGAACCGCGAGCTGTACAGGAAAAAATTCGCCGCCATGCTGGACATCCTCGGCACTGTGCTGGATGTGCGGGCACCCGATGCGAGCTTTTATCTGTGGCCGCGCACGCCGATCGACGACGCCGAATTCGCGCGCGGCCTGTTTGCACAACAGAACGTGACCGTGCTGCCCGGTAGCTATCTCTCGCGCGACGCCCACGGTGGCAACCCCGGCCGCAACCACGTGCGCATGGCCCTGGTCGCGCCGCTGGAAGAGTGCATCGAGGCAGCGCGGCGCCTCCGAACCTACGTACAGAGCCTTTGAGTTAACGACGGAGACTGGATCATGAGCGACATCA
>JBHEOS010000004.1:0-61311 GCA_046260695.1 Gammaproteobacteria bacterium | reverse complement strand
GCCTTCTTCACTCACGCGACGTCGCTCTATCAGGGTTGCCCCCATTGTAGAATATTCCCCACTGCTGCCTCCCGTAGGAGTCTGGGCCGTGTCTCAGTCCCAGTGTGGCTGATCGTCCTCTCAGACCAGCTACGGATCGTCGCCTTGGTAGGCCTTTACCCCACCAACAAGCTAATCCGACGTAGGCTCATCCAATAGTGCAAGGTCCGAAGATCCCCTGCTTTCCCCCGTAGGGCGTATGCGGTATTAGCTTAAGTTTCCCTAAGTTGTCCCCCGCTACTGGGCAGATTCCTACGTATTACTCACCCGTCCGCCACTCGTCAGCGCCCGAAGGCCTGTTACCGTTCGACTTGCATGTGTTAGGCATGCCGCCAGCGTTCAATCTGAGCCAGGATCAAACTCTTCAGTTCAATCACTTTAGTCGCTTAAGGCGACAAATCTTGGCTCGACGAATTACTGTCTAGGTATTTCTACATAGACGCTCTTCATCGAAATACGATTTGCATCGCTACTCTTCGACGTGAGCGCCCACACAAGTTTCCTGATCCTGATTGTTAAAGAGCTTGCCGGGGACTTCGCCCGACAAAGAAGATCCATTATACAGTGGTCTCTCAATCCGTCAACCAGCAAATGGTTGCCAGTAAGATTACGTTTTGATGACCATCTGTGAACGAGAGGCGGCATTATACGTCCGCGCCGAAGGTCGTCAACTGTTTTTTCCAGCCTTCGCCTCTTATCGAATTTGGCCGAACAAAAACCCAGATACTCGTTTATTTTACAATAAGATAATCCTACTAATGGGCTACATCCCCGATATCGAGGTCATTCGAGCGGACTCACCCCGGCGTGAGCGTTACCCGCGCGCAGCGCCGCTTACCCACCTGGACAATCAGCACAGCCGGCGCCGCAAAACTCAGCGCGCGCGCCTCGACGCGCTCGCCATTGATGCGCACGGCGCCCTGACCCAACATCCGCAGCGATTCCGAGGTGCTAGACGTGAGACCTGCCTCACGCAATAGATTGGCGATCGGCAGTCCTTCACCGGGCGCGGACAACACAAGCTCCGGGAGGTTATCGGGCAGCGCGCCCTTCTGAAAACGCGCGACGAAATTTTCCCGAGTCTGTCGCGCAGCTGATACGCTGTGAAAGCGCGCGACGATCTCCTCTGCCAATTGAAATTTCACATCCCGCGGATTCATCAGCCCGTCTTCGACGCTTTGCCGCAGTCCCTGTATTTCAGTAATGGATCGGAAGCTCAGCAATTCGAAATAACGCCACATCAAAACATCGGAAACAGACATGATCTTCCCAAACATATCTTCGGACGTATCCGCGATTCCGATGTAATTACCCAGCGACTTTGACATCTTCTGGACACCATCCAGGCCTTCCAGAATCGGCATGGTAAGAATGACCTGCTGCGCTTGGCCATAATGCTTCTGCAACTCCCGCCCCACCAGCAGATTGAATTTCTGGTCGGTACCGCCGAGCTCGATATCGGCCTTCAAGGCAACGGAGTCGTATCCTTGGATCAGCGGATACAGGAATTCATGGATCGCGATCGGCTGCCCGGCGTTGTAACGCTTAGTGAAGTCATCACGCTCCAGCATCCGCGCGACCGTATGCTTGGCAGCGAGCTGAATCAAATCGGCCGCGGTCATTCCGGCCATCCAGCTCGAATTGAACATAACCAGGGTTTTTTCGGGGTCGAGAATCTTGAAAATCTGCGCCTCGTAGGTCTTGGCGTTCTCGATCACTTCGTCACGGGTCAGCGGTTTGCGCGTGACATTCTTGCCCGTGGGGTCGCCGATCATGCCGGTGAAGTCCCCGATCAGGAACATCGCCTCGTGCCCGAGCTCCTGGAATTGGCGCAGCTTATTGAGCAGCACGGTATGCCCCAGGTGCAGGTCCGGGGCCGTAGGATCGAATCCCGCTTTGATACGCAACGGCCGCCCTTCACGCAGTTTCGCCAGCAATTCAGATTCGACCAGAATCTCCTGCGCGCCCCGTTTGATTTCCGCCAAGGATTCGTCGGCTGACAACATAATCTCCCGCCCCTCGCTTCAGGCTTTGATACAAATGGCCGACAGGTTAGCATACGGGCATCTGAGCACCCGGCGGCCCCGCGCCGGGATCCGCCCAGAATCAACCGGGTGGCCACCCTTGGCATGATGTCTGCTTGCCCCACAGGCACCTGAAAACCGAAGCCGTTGCGCCTGAGGCAACCGAGGTCTTGACCTCACTAACCCTGCCCTATACCTTGTATCGTACATGGGCGTTTTGTAAGGAAATTTCGTGGGCTTTCCAGCATTCGATCAGCGCCGCATACGCCGAACCCTGACCCGGCACGCCGCTGGGCTCCAGTTCAGTCGCGCTCACTGGATGGTCCTCGCGGCTGCGGTGTTCAGCGGCACGGTGCTCTTGAGCTATACGGCCAACGATGCGGAAGCCATGCGCACAAGCGCACTTTCAGAGGCATTGCAGCTCCCCAATGACCCGCCGGGGGTCACGCCGACCGACCTGCCCAGCGCATCCCCTCGGACCGAAACCGTCAGTGAAGAGACCGTTATAGCCAGCACCACCCCGCCTACCGAACTGCCGGCGACTCCAGACCAGGGCGTTGCCCACCCCGCCGCGGGGAGCGCGCCGGGCGTCACCCAGCAGGCCATGACCGGTGGCGATTGGAAGCAAGCGGTCGTCTCCAAGGGCGACAACCTGGCCCTGATCTTTTCCCGTAGCGGGGTGCATGCCGCAGATCTGCACAAGGTCATGACCCTGGGGGCCGCGGTCAATACCCTCAAACGCATTCATCCTGGCCAGGTCGTGCACCTGCGTACCAGCGCCGATGGTCGCTTGCAAGAACTGCGCTACGAGGAAAGCCCCACACTCGGCCTCCACGTGCAGCGCGTCGACGATCGGTTCACCGCCACCAGCATCCACCGCATACCGGATCGCCAGACAGCGCATGCCAGCGCAGTGATCGATAGTTCGCTGTTCCTGGCCGGCCAGAGGGCCAACCTCGCCGACAGCCTCTTGATGGACTTGGCCGGCATTTTCGGCTGGGATGTGGACTTCGCGCTCGACATCCGCAAAGGCGATCGCTTCACCGTGCTCTATGACCAGCTCTATCTGGATGGCGAACGCATTGGCGATGGCAATATCCTGGCTGCCGAGTTTGTCAATCAGGGCCGCACTCACCGCGCCGTTCGCTATACCGATGCCGAAGGCAATACCGACTACTACACCCCCGAGGGCCAAAGTCTGCGCAAGGCCTTCCTACGCACCCCGGTCGAATTCTCCCGCATCAGTTCCCATTTCAATCCCAACCGCAAGCATCCCGTGCTCAACCGCATCCGCGCCCACAAGGGGGTCGATTACGCCGCCCCGAAAGGGACGCCGATCAAGGTCACCAGCGACGGCCGGGTGACCTTTCGCGGCGTCAAAGGTGGCTATGGCAACGTGGTAATCGTGCAGCATGGCAGCAAATACAGCACCCTCTACGCACACCTTTCGGGGTTTGCCAAAGGGGTGAATACCGGCACTCACGTCCGCCAGGGCCAGACCATCGGCTACCTTGGTATGACCGGACTGGCGACCGGGCCGCATCTGCACTACGAATTCCTGGTCAATGGCGTGCATCGCAACCCGCTGACGGTGAAATTTCCGGATGCCCTGCCGATCGACAAACGCTTCCGGCGCGACTTCGAACAGCACGCGCAAATCCTGATGGCGCAGCTTGAGCTGGTGCGCGAGCGCGAAAACCAGCTGGCCTTGAACGACCAGTGAACTGAGGGGCCAGACCGGGCTGTTCCGTTGCCTCGAGCCTTGGCGCGCATCCCATTTCACCCTGAGCGCCGCACTGCCCGGGCATCACTACACGTCTGAACCCCTCTTATGCGCGAGTTCTATATCGGCCTGATGTCCGGCACCAGCCTCGACGGTATCGATGCCGCACTGGTCGACCTGTCCACACGCCCACCGAGGGTCCTACGCGCGAGGACGCTGCCCTTTGCCGCCGAGACCCGCGCCCTCCTGCTGCAACTGGCCCAGGGCGGCGCCCAGAACGAGATTGAATTGCTGGGCCGCGCGGATACGTTGCTCGGCGAACTTTTCGCCACGGCCGCCCTGTCCCTGCTCGACGACCCGGAACTCGCGCCCGACGCGGTACGGGCCATCGGCAGTCACGGCCAAACTGTGCGGCACCGTCCCCACGGCCCCCAGCCCTTCACGCTCCAGATCGGCGATCCCAACGTGATCGCCGCTCGCACCGGCATCACCACGGTCGCCGATTTCCGGCGCCGCGATCTGGCCCTCGGTGGCCAGGGCGCCCCCTTGGTACCGGCCTTTCACGCAGCCTGCTTCCGGAGTCCGGATCAGGACCGCGCGGTGCTCAATCTTGGTGGCATGGCCAATCTCACCCTGTTGCCGGCCGACCCCGAGGAACCGGTTGGCGGCTTCGACACCGGGCCGGGCAACGTGTTGATGGACGCCTGGATCGGCGCCCATCAAGGCCTGGCCCACGATCAGGATGGCGCCTGGGGCGCCCGCGGCAAGGTCATCCAACCGCTGCTGGAGCGCCTGCTGAGCGAAGACTATTTCAGCCTCGCACCGCCCAAGAGCACGGGGCGCGAGCTTTTCCACCTGGGCTGGTTGGAGAATTACCTGGCGGATAACTCGGCGGAGCCTGTCGATATACAGGCCACCCTGTGCGAATTGACTGCGGTATCTGTGGCCTCCGCCCTGCACCGCTGGGCGCGCCACACCCAACGCCTGCTGGTCTGCGGCGGCGGCGTCCATAACCGCCACCTGATGGCCCGACTACGCGCGCAGCTTCCGGACCAGCGGGTCGAGTCGACGGCTGATTGGGGTCTGGACCCGGATTGGGTCGAGGCCGCGGCCTTCGCCTGGATGGCCCGGGAAACCCTGGCGGGCCGGCCGAGCAACCTGCCCGGCGTGACTGGCGCATGCGCGTTGGCCCCGCTCGGCGGGATCTACCTGGCGCAGTGACGGCCCGAGGCCCGATCGCCCACCCTCAGGCCCTCAACCGCGCAACGCGATCGGCACGTAATCTCGCGCCTGCTCGCCGCTATAGACCTGCGTCGGACGGAAGATACGGTTGTCCTTGAGTTGTTCACGCCAATGCGCCAGCCAGCCCGCACAGCGCGCGATGGCGAAGATCGAGGTGAACTGGTCGGCGGGGATGCCCATCTCGGAATAGAGAATCCCGGAATAGAAATCGACGTTGGCCCAGACACCCTTGGTGGCCAAGCGCTCCTCGCAGGCGGCCTCCAGCGCCAGCGCGGTTTCAAACAGCGGACTCACCTTGCCGCCGCGGTGTTTCATCAAATCGAGCATCAGCTTTTGCAGGATGGTCGCACGCGGGTCCTTGACCTTGTATTCGCGATGTCCCATGCCCCAGATCTTTTCCTTGCCGGCCAGCTTCTTCTCCAGCCAGGGCTGGACCCGGTCCGGCGCGCCGATCTCGTTGAGCATCTCCACCACTTTCTGATTGGCACCGCCGTGCAGCGGCCCGGCCAGGGTACCCACGGCGGCGGCGATCACATGGTAGGGACTCGCCAGCGTCGAGCCCGCCACCAACGCCGCAAAGGTCGAGGCATTGATGGTGTGCTCGGCATGCAGAATCAGGCAGGCGTCCATGATCCGCATCAGCAGCGGGTCCGGTTCCTCGCCGCTGAACATGTACAGCAGATTGGCCGCGTAGGCGAGATCCTTACGCGGCGGAATCGGGTCATAACCGGTGCGGATGTGCTGCCACATGGTGACCAGGGTGGCCATGCGCGCGAGGATCTTCACCGACATGTTGTGCACGTAATTCAGATCGCAGCACGTGTCGCTGCCGGTCAAACACTCGTCGCCGGGATAAAACATCGCCAGACAGGCGACCGAGGCCTGGAGCATCTCCATGGGATGACCGGTCGCCGGGAGATACTTCATGATCTCGCGGATGTTGTATTTCACGGGGCGGTTGTTACGGATCTGGCGATCAAAATCCGCCAGCGCCTCACGGGTGGGCAGGCGGCCATCCAACAAAAGCAGGGAGACCTCTTCGAAGCTGCTCTGCTCGGCAAGGTCCTTGATGCGGTACCCGCGATAGGTCAGGAGCCCCTGCTTGCCATCGAGATCCGAGATGTTGGATCGGGTCGCCGGGACGCCTTCCAGGCCGGGTAGATACTCGTTCATTCTGACTCCTCTCGACCATCCATCCGACCCAGACAGGCCGGCGCCAACGGTCGGGCAAGGATAGCAAATGCATCTGATAGCGGACAGCGAAGGCCAGCAAAGCAAAAGGGACGCCGAGGCGTCCCTTTACTGAGTCCTGCGAAACCGCGCTTCAGCTGGAAGAGAAAGACGAACCGCAACCGCAGGTCGTGGTGGCATTGGGATTGCGGATCACGAACTGCGCGCCTTCCAGATCCTCTTTGTAGTCGATCTCGGCGCCGACCAGATACTGGAAGCTCATCGGATCGACCAGCAGGGTCACGCCGCATTGCTCCACCGCCGTATCGCCTTCGTTGATTTCCTCATCGAAGGTAAACCCGTACTGAAACCCGGAACAGCCGCCGCCGGATACGAATACCCGCAGCTTCAGATTGGGGTTAGCCTCCTCTTCGATCAGGCCTTTGACCTTGGTGGCCGCGGCCTCGGTGAAATTCAGCGGGCTGGCCATTACGACGCTGCTAGCAGTCTCAGTCATTGCAGTTCTCCACGAATATTCTGGAAGGAATCATGCGCGGCATTATCCAGTTGTTGACAAATACAGTCAAGAATTCCCGTGCACAGGCTTACCGGGAAGACCTTCCTCACCCTTGCTGCGGGATTCCGCCACCGGCTGCGCGGCGGGTGCGCCGTTGTGCACCAGATTACCGTTGACCTCGGCCCCCATGGCCATCTCCAGGAGGTTGTAATACACGTTGCCCGTCACCCGGGCCCGGGACGCCAGTTCGATGCGCTCGGCGGCATGGACATCGCCCGTGACCGCGCCGTTGAGCACGATATTGGGCACCCGAACATCACCCTCGATACGCCCATGTTCGCTCAGCATCAGCACCGCCTCGCCGGAGGCAACGACGTTGCCCTTGATCGTGCCCTCCACATGCAAGCCACCGTTGAAGCGCACATCGCCGCTGATCTCGGTCCCTTGACCGATCAGCGTATCGATCTTACCGGTTACCGCCTTCTTGCCTTGCCCCCACATGATCAACCCTCCGCAGGTTCGCCACTCTTATCGAGCGGCCAATCGAATGTCCATTCCAGCGGCAGACGCGGCGCCGTGGCCGGGACCGCCTTGAGCAACACGCGCTCCGGGACGAACCCCTCGGGCAGCTGCACATACCCTTCAATGACCTGAAAATAGCGAAACCGGTACTCGCTACCGGAATCCCCGTCCGGCGACAGCTCGGACGCCGCCAATCGCCTGGGCTCAGGGCCTTGCAGGCCTTCCAGCGCAAGCTCGACACGCCCGCGCGCCACCTGTTCGTTGCGCCCCAGTTGAGTCAGCACGATGCGGTAACGGTAGCGCCCGGTGCCCAACGCCGCGTCGACGGTGAAATCCTGCGCATCCAGCCCGGTTTTGCCCTGCTGCGGCGACATAATGCCGCGATAGAAACCCAGCTCGTCACGCAGCCCCTGAATCTCGTTCTGTAGCCCCGAACGCTCCTGGGTGAACACCGCGCAGGCCTGCGCATCGATCTGCCGACTACGCTCCAGCAGCACCAGTTGGCGTTCGAGTTCGAGATTCCGCGTCTCCAATTCGTGCAAGCGTTCGTTCATGACGTCCCGTTCGGCGGATACCGCCCGCAAATCGCTTGCCAGCCCACCGCACTGGCCGATGCCCAGCCGGTATGCGCCCCAGCCACCCAGCAGCACGATGGCCGCGACCAACCCGAACAGCAGTCGCAACTTCCATGTCCGGAAGATCAGAAATTCGGTCCGTTTTACGTCCACGGGATGATGACAGGCAATTTCCGCACCAACACCGCGCTCAGGGTACCAGCGCGATGGCGTCCAGCCCGGTCGTCTCCGGCAAACCGAACATCAGGTTCATATTCTGCACGGCCTGGCCGGCCGCGCCTTTGACGAGGTTATCGATTACGGACAGCACCACGACCGTATCCCCGCCCTGGGGCCGGTGCACGGCGATCCGGCAGTGGTTCGCCCCGCGCACACTGCGGGTCTCCGGGTGACTGCCGGCGGGCAACACATCGACGAAGGGCTCACCGGCGTAGCGCCGCTCGAACAGCCCCTGGAGATCGTCCTCGGGGGCCCGCAGCCGGGCATAGAGCGTGGCGTGGATGCCGCGGATCATGGGCGTCAGATGCGGCACAAAGGTCAAACCCACGTCACCGCCGGCGACAGCGGCCAGACCCTGTCGGATCTCCGGCAGGTGCCGGTGTCCGGGCACGGCGTAGGCCTTGAAGTTCTCGCTGACCTCGCACAACAGGCTGCCGACGCTGGCCTTGCGCCCGGCACCGCTGACCCCGGACGCACAGTTGGCGATCAGTGCGTCGGCATCGACCAAGCCGCGTTCGACCAGGGGCAGAAATCCCAGCTGCACAGCCGTGGGGTAACAGCCCGGATTGGCCACCAGACGTGCCCCCCGCAGCTGCGCCCGGTTTACCTCGGGAAGGCCGTAGACGGCCTCGGCCAGGAACTCGGGGCAGGCGTGCGGCAGGCCGTACCACTGCGCCCAGACGGCCGGGTCGCGCAGGCGAAAATCCGCGGCGAGGTCGACGATGCGCACCCCGGCCGCCAGCAACGCCGGGGTCATCTGCATCGCCGTGCCATTGGGCGTCGCGAAAAACACCAGGTCGCAACTGGCCAGCACCGCCGGGTCCGGCTCGCTGAAGCGCAAACCCACCCGCCCACGCAGGTTGGGAAACAGCTCCGCCACGGCCAGGCCCGCCTCGGAGCGCGAGGTGACCGCGCGCAGTTCGACCTCGGGATGGCCGATCAGCAAGCGCAGCAATTCCACACCCGTATACCCGGTACCGCCCACCACACCGACCTTAATCATCGTGATTATTCCCTGCTGAACCTCATGTGGACGGCTATGGTAAAAGGCCCGGGGTGCGGACACCAAACCCCATCAACCGCGCCGACCCGTGACCGGGCCGTCCGGTTGAACCCCCGGGAATTGCCGTGGTCTCTCGAACACGACTACTATCCGCACCCGGGCGGCCACCGACGCGCCATTCGGGCCCCAGCCACCGTAACCGCCTACGACACGTTGCAGACATGAAACTAAAAGACATCTCCATCGGAATTTTCGCCCTGGTGCTGGTCGCCGCGCTGGCCTATCTCTGGTTCACGCCGGAGGGCCTGAAACGGGCGCCCAGCATCACCCTGAGCACCCTGGACGGCGCCAAGCTCGATCTGGACACGCTGCGCGGCAAGCCGCTGCTGGTCACCTTCTGGGCGACCTCCTGCCCCGGCTGCGTGAAGGAGATCCCGCACCTGATCGAATTGCACGAGGAATTTTCCCCCCGGGGCTTACAGGTGATCGGGATCGCCATGAGCTACGATCCGCCCAATCATGTCGCCACCATGCGCGAGGCGCGGAAGATCCCCTATGCCCTCGCCCTGGACATCGACGCCAGCGCCGCGCGCGCCTTCGGCGATGTGCGCCTGACGCCGACCTCGTTCCTGATCGCCCCGGATGGGCGCATCGTGCGACACAAGATCGGCGAATTCGACATCGACGACATGCGCGGCCAGATCCGCGCGATGCTCTGAGGCCAGGACATGCTCTGGATCAAGGCCTGGCATATCATCTTCGTCGTGACCTGGTTCGCCGGGCTGTTCTATCTGCCGCGGTTGTTCGTGTATCACGCCGACTGCCCGGACGGCGCCGGCAACGAGCGCTTCAAGGTCATGGAGCGCAAGCTGTACGCCATCATGAGCCTCGGCGGACTGGTGGCGGGGTTTTTCGGCCTGTGGCTGCTGTTCGCCTATCAATGGCAGACCCTGTTCAACACCGCCTGGCTGCCGCTGAAGTTGCTGTTGGTCGCGGTGCTGATCGCCTACCACCTGTATTGCCTGAAGCTGGTCCGCGACTTTCGCGCCGACCGCAATACGCGCAGCCACGTGTTCTACCGCTGGTTCAATGAATTCCCGGTCCTGATCCTGATCGCCGTGGTATTGCTGGCGGTCGTCAAGCCGTTCTGAGCCAGCGCGGCCTGCCGGGTCAACCACGAAAAAGGGCGACAATCGCTTGCCGCCCTTTCAAGATGCCCCGGATCTCACCCGGGGATGAACCGGGTCAGAAGTCCAGCTTCAAGCCGGCCATGAAGCTCCGCGGCATGCCGGGACGCGCACCCGCCGGCCGGAAGCCGACGTTGTACTCCTGGTCGGTCAGGTTCTGCACGCTGGCGAACACGCTGGCGTTGGACGTGACGTCGTACTCGCCGGAGACATCGAACAAGGTGCGGCTGTCGACGCGCTGGGTCGCCGGGATCGCGCCCGAACCGGCCTGAGTGCGGGCCTGATCCACATAGTTCATGCTCAGCTGCGTGCGCCAGTTGTCGCTCTCCAGACCGGCGCTCAGCGTCAGCTGGTGCTCCGGCACATACGGCAGTTCCTCGCCGGACGTCACATCGCCCCATTCGCCGAAGTTGCTGTTGAAGCTGGTGCGGAACTCGGCCTGCGTATAGGTATAGACCGCGGTCAGCGGCACCGAGATGCCCCAGCCCAGACGTCGACCGGCGTCGTAGCCTGCCAGCACTTCCAACCCGTAGACGCGCGCCTCGCCACCGTCGAATTGGTCGCCAATCGCGCAGGCGCCGCCGGTCGACGCCGTGCAGGTACCGACCAGGTTGGAGTAGTCGTTGAAGAAACCGATCGCCTCGAAGCGGGTGGTCGGCGCACTGAAGCGCACACCGGCCTCGTAGTTCCAGGACTTTTCAGGATCGGCATTGGAACCGGGCGCCGGACTGGAGAAGCCGCGATGCAGACCGGCCAACAGTTTCCAGTGATCGTCGAGGTGATACAGCGCGCCGAGCCCGGGCATCCACACGTCCACCGTGTGACTGGCCACGCTGGTGGGCGCGCTGCGGCTGGGATCGGCGCTGCCGTAACGGGTCTGCTTCAGATCGATGGTCTCGTAGCGCAGGCCGGGCACCAGCGTCCAGCGGTCCCAATCGATGGTGTCGCGCACGAACACCGCCCAGGCGTCGGCCTCGCCGATGCGGTTGTCCTGGCTGCCCGGCGCACCCGCCGTGGTCAGCACCATGCGGCCGTTGTCCATGCGGTAGAGATCTTGGTGCTGGAAGCGGTCCTCCTCATCCTGATGGAAGCGCACCGAGGCCTCGATTTGATGGGTGGTCGCGCCGGCGTCGAAGCCGACACCCAGCACCGTCTGGATCCCGCGGGCCTCGTAGGCGCGGTTGTTGGCACGCACCCGCAGGGCGTTGTCCGCGCTGACGAAGCCCTCGGCACCGACCAGGGTCTGGTAGGCGGTCGCATACCCTGCCGGATCGTTCAGCACGGCGCTGATGCTGCGCAGCGAGCCGTCGAGCACATCGTTGAGTTTGTACCAGTTGCGCCGCGTCTCGGTGGCGTAGGCGATCGTGGTCAGGTCGACGCGGTTGCCGAAATCGATCCTGTGGGTGAGCTGATAGGTCTCGTGATCGACGTTCATCTGATCGACCTGGCTGCCGCGGTAACGGCGATAGGGATCGGCGTTGAAGTCGGCCAGGGTCAGACCGAGGTAGGTTTCGTCGGACACCTCCTCGGAGTTCTGGAATTTGAATTCCAGCGCCTGCCTGAGCGGCGCGTCCGCTGCCGAGCGCAGGGCGAGCTTGGCGACATAGTCCTCGATGTCGTAGCCGGTGGTCCCGCCGGAATCCAACTTCTTGAAGCCGTCGGACTTCTCCTGCAGGGTTTCCAGCATGAAGCCGACGTCGAAGCCCTTGCCGGTCGGCGCATAGCCGCCGACCACGCCGTGGGCGCGGGTGGTGCCGAACTCGCCGGCGAACAGATCCAGCTTGCCGCCGAGGTTTCCGTCGTCCGGCTCCGGGATCGGCGTGGAGCTCAGATTGATTGCGCCGGCGACCGTGCGTGGGCCGTATTTGATCGCGGCCGGTCCCTTGGCGACCTCGACGGCGCTCATGCGCGGCAGACGCGGGAAATAGTAGGCGGCCGGGCCTGCATACGGCGCCGGGGCGATCAGCACGCCGTCTTCCATGACCGTGATCTTGCTGTTGCGGTCGGTGCCGGAGCCGCGGATGCCGATGTTCGGGCGGATGCCGTAGCCTTCCTCTTCGACGATGTTCACGCCCGGCACCTGGCGCAGCACCCGGTTCACGTCGGCATAGCCGCTCTTGTCGAGGGCCTCGGCGTCGATGACCTGCACCGAGCCGGCCGTCTCGGCGGCCTGCTCGGGGCCGGCCGTGACCAGGACACGACCCAGCGTTGTGTCCGACCGGGCCTTGGCCTGCGCGCCCGACGGCTCTGCCGCGGCCGGATGCGGGAATGCCAGGACGGCCATGGCGACGGCGCTCACCAGCGGCGCGCGCCGGAACGGTTTCTGTCTCTGCTGTTTCACGGTGGGACTCTCCCTACGGTTCGTTTCAACACATGGATTGGCTGGCTGAAACCACGGCCTTGCCGGGCCTGCGCGGACCGGACACGGGGGCTTGCTGGCTGGCTGTTCGGATGCCCGGGTCGCGACCCGGGCGCACACGCACTACTTGGTCAGAATGAGTTTTCCCCGGCTGGTCAGACGCAGCAGGTAGTACTCGCCCTGATGCGCGATCTGGAGCTGGCCCCGTTCGCCCAGCAGGTGCTGGCTGGTCACGACCGGCAGCGGCATCGGGCACGGGGCCGCGCCGATCAGCCCCGGCGCCGGCGGCGGCGGTGCGCGCTTCACGGCGCAGCCCCCGCCGGCTCGGTGATGAATCCGATCCGGGCAACACCGGCCTCGCGGGCCTGCGTCAGCACCCGGGCGAGTCGCTCATAAGCCGTCTGCTGATCGGCGCGCAGATGCAATTCCAGCGCCGGGTGCGCGGCGACCGCCGCGCTCAGCCGGGCCTGCAGGGCGGACGGCGCCAGCAGCTCCTGGTCCCAATACAGCGCGCCGTCGGCGTCCAGGCTCAGGGTCACCGTCCGGGGCGGGGTTTCGTTGCGTTCGTGGCCCACCCGGGGCAGATCGATCTTCACCGCGTGCGTGATCACCGGCGCGGTGATGATGAAGATCACCAGGAGCACCAGCATGATGTCCACCAGCGGGATCATATTGATCTCGGCCATCTCGCCGCCCGCGTCCTGATTGAAGCCACCGAAGGCCATCAGGCCGACTCCGCCGGCCTGCGAACGGGATCCGCGGCTGCCGGCGCTACCGCCTGCACGCTCACCAGACCGGTGGTGAGGTAGGCATGCAGATCGTGGGCGAAGGCGTCCATCTCCTGACCCAGGGTGCGGTTGAACCGGTTGATCGCGTTATATGCGAGCACCGCGGGGATCGCCGCCGCCAGCCCCGCGGCCGTGGCCACCAGGGCCTCCCCCAGCGGACCGGCGACCACATCCAGCGACGCGCTGCCCGTCGCGGCGATGTCCAGCAGGGCGTGGTAGATGCCCCAGACCGTACCGAACAGGCCAATGAACGGGGCGATGCTGCCGACCGAGGCCAGCACTGTGAGCCCGGACTGATACTGCGCCTGGGCCCGGTTCAGGGCAGTGCGGATGCGCCGCACCAGGAATTCATCGGCGCTGCAGGCATCGCCGAGCCGGGCCGGGTCGCGGCTGCGGTAGTGATTCAGGCCACGGATGCCCGCCTGCGCGATGTCGGCGAACGGGGAAATCGAGGCCTCGGCCAGAGACAGGGCCGCCGCCTCGCCCCGGGCATCCCAGAAGGCCCGCATAAAATCCCGATTGGCCCGGCGCACGCGCCAGGCACCGACGGTCTTGCCGACGATCAGCGCCCAGGTCGCCACCGACATCAGCAAGAGGGTCAGAAACACCCCGATCAGGACCCCGTCACCCTGCTGAAAGACCAGTCCGATGTTCATTCAAGCCTCCAGTTTGAAACGTATGGGCACCCGGACCCAGGCCTCCACGGCCTGCTCGCCCTGACGGGCGGGCTCGAATCGCCAGCGCTGTACGGCCGCCCGCGCCGCGCTGTCGAGGCGCTCCGAGCCGCTGGAACGGGCCAATTCCACGGCCACGGGCCGGCCCGCGGCATCCACCCGGACCCGCAGTTCCACCTCGCCTTCCTCCCGCAGCCGCCGCGACACGCGCGGGTAGGCCGGCGGCGGGTTGTCCAGGTAGTCGGCCGCGAAACTCGGCACGCTCGCGGCCGGCGGCGCCGGTTCCGCCCGCGCGGCCGTCACCGGGTCGGCCTCGGCCAGGGACCGCTCGGGGAGGCTATCCGCGGGTTTCGCCTCCGCCTGTTTCACGGTCTCTGGCTTGGGTTCGGGGGGTCGCGCTTGGGCGGTCGCCCGGGCGTCCGGATCGAAGGCCGCCACCGGCGGTGGGGCCGGCTGTTCGACCGGCGCGGGCTGCGCCGGGGCGCGGACGGCCTGGAGGATCACCGCCTGCACCGGCTGGGCGGTTTCAAGGCGCACGGGTTCCCCCTCACCGAGCACCCAGGCCATCGCCAGCCCGTGCAAAAACAGGCTGGCCCCCAGGGCAAGGCGGAACGGATTACCCGCCCCCGAGGGTGGGCGCTTGGCAGGGACAGGATGGAGACAGCGGGCCGACATGGGACGAAAGGCTATTAATAATCGTTCTCATTGTCAATACGCATGGGCCTGCCGGGTCACACCGCCGGCGCGGCCTGGTCACGGGATCGCGGGGCCCAGGGTGGCGCGTAACGGCATGGCGCCAAACCCCGGGCGGGGGAGTCGCCTCAAACCCCGGCCCGTACCAGCCCGCCGACCCCGGCCACCTCCAGCGCGCTGTTCAGCAGCGTGCGGATCGCCGCGGCCTTGTCCATCTGCAAGACCTCTTGCACCAGCTCGCGCGCGCGCTGCCGGCTCACCGCGCGCAGCGCCGATTTCACCCG
Organism: Gammaproteobacteria bacterium; assembly: GCA_046260695.1. Classification (GTDB taxonomy): domain Bacteria; phylum Pseudomonadota; class Gammaproteobacteria; order Thiohalobacterales; family Thiohalobacteraceae; genus JAHJQQ01. The sequence continues at coordinate 46,292 of JBHEOS010000004.1, read as the reverse complement.
CAGCAGGCTGCCGACGCTCATGCTGAGGCTGTCGAAGCCCAGGCCCAGCAAGGCCACCGCGGCCGCCGGATCGCCGGCGAGCTCGCCGCAGATGCCGACCGGCTTGCCGTTGCGGTGTGCGCCCTCGACGATCTGCGCCAGCGCCCGCAGCACCGCGGGGTGCAGGGTCTGATACAACTCCGCGACCCGGGGATTGTTGCGGTCGACCGCCAGCAGGTACTGGGTCAGGTCGTTGGTGCCGACCGAGAAGAAGGCGACGCGCTGGGCCAGGGCATCGATCATATACACCGCCGAGGGCACCTCGATCATCACCCCGACCGGCGGCAGCGTGACCGGTTCGCCCTCCTCCAGCAGCTCCTGATGCGCGCGCCGGATCAGCACCAAGGCCTCATCGACCTCGCCGACGTCGCTGATCATCGGCAACATCAGTTGCAGATTGTCCAGGCCGCAGCTCGCGCGCAGGATCGCGCGCAGCTGGGTCAGGAACACCTCCGGGTGATCCAGGGTGATGCGGATACCGCGCCAGCCCAGAAACGGATTGTCTTCCCGCACCGGGAAATACGGCAGCTCTTTGTCGCCGCCGATGTCCAGGGTGCGCAGGATCACTGGGCGCGGCGCGAAGCCCTCCAGCACCTGGCGATAAATCTGCATCTGTTCGTCTTCGCCGGGAAACCGATCGCGCAGCAGAAACGGCACCTCGGTGCGGTACAGACCGACGCCCTCCGCGCCGCTGCGCACCGACGGCGAGATGTCCGCGAGCAGACCGGTGTTCACATACAGCGGCATTCGCACGCCATCGAGGGTCTCGGCCGGCAGGTCCACCAGTTCCTGGAGACCGGCACGCAGCAGTTCCTCCTCGCGTTCCAGGCGCTGGAATTCGGCCAGCGCGCCTGGCGTCGGCCGCACATGGATCTGGCCGCGGTACCCGTCGAGGACCACCTGCTGGGCCTCCAGGCGACCGACCGGCAGATCGGCCACGCCCATCACCGCCGGGATGCCCAGGGCCCGCGCCAGGATCGCCACATGCGACGAGCTCGAACCGCGCGCCGAGACCACCCCGGCCAGTTGCGCGGCCGGGACCTCCGCGAGGTGCGCGGCGGCGACCGCCTCCCCGACCAGGATGATGCGGCCCTCGCCGGGCGGCGGACGCATGGGCTCCACCTCCTGCAGACGCGCCAGGATGCGCCGACCGAGGTCGCGGATGTCGTCGGCGCGTTCGCGCAGATACGGGTCCTCCATCGCCTCGAACACCCGCACATGCTCGGCGATGGTGTCGCGCAAGGCACCCGGCGCCCAGTTGCCGGCGTGGATGCGCCGCACCACAGCCCCGATGAGTTCCTCGCTGCCCAGCATCAGCGCGAAGGTGTCGAACAGCGCCAGATCCTCGGCCGGCAGCGTACTGGCCATCGAGCGCCCGAGCGCCCGGACCTCGCGCTGCGCGTCGGCGATGGCCGCACGGAACAGGCGTTCTTCGGCGGCCGCATCGGAGACCTTGCGGTCCGGAATCGCATCCAGGTTGGCCGGCGGATACACCACCAGGGCCTGACCGATGGCGACCCCCGGCGCACCGGGCAGCCCTTTGAGGCTGAAGGCCGCGCCGGCGACCTCCGAGAGCATCCGGGCGAAGCCGCCGCTGGCCTCGGCGTGGGTGATGGCGCCGGCGAGCTGCGCCGCCAGGGTCACCAGGAAGGTCACCTCGTTCTCGGCGAATTTGCGTAGCGCGCGCTGGCGCACCACCAGAACCCCGAGCACCTTCTTGTGCTGGATGATCGGCACGCCGAGGAATCCGTGATAGGAGGTCTCGCCGGTCTCGACGATGCGGTGGTAGCGCGGGTGTGCCGCGCCGTCCTGGAGGTTCAGCGGCTCGGCGCGTTCGGTCACCAGGCTGATCAGGCCCTCGCCGAACTTCAGCCGCACCCGACCCACCGCGGTCTGCTTGAAGCCGTCGGTGGCCATCAACACATGCTGTTGCAACTGATAGTCGGTCAGGTAGACCGAGGCGACATCGACAGCGATGGCCTGCTTGACCCGCTTGACGATGATGTCCAGCGCCTGGTTCAGATCGGGCGCGGCGTTCACCTCGAGGATGATGCGGCGCAGGACATCGAGCATGGGGATGGTCATGGGTGGGCCGCGTCGGTTGGGGTGGCTATCAGCGCATCACCTCGCGCCGGGGTGGCGCGTGGCGAGGCAGTCTCTGTGTCTTTGCGCGGCCGCGGACCGGCGCCCACCCGTCAGCGCGTGCGCAGGTGGCGGGGTTGCGGGGCCGGCGCGTCGGGCAGGATCAGCGGGGCGAATTCGCTCAAGGCCCGCTGATAAACCTTGCGTTTGAAGGCGACCACCTCACCGAGCGGGTGCCAGTAATCGACCCAACGCCAGCAATCGAATTCCGGATGCTCGCAGCTGTTCAGACACACGGCGCGTTCGTCGCCGACCAGACGCAGCAGAAACCACACCTGCTTCTGACCGATGCACACCGGGCGGGTGTTGTGGCGGATGAAGCGCGCCGGCAACCGGTAGCGCAACCAGCCGCGGGTCTGGCCCAGGATCTCGACATCGCTGGCGGTCAGACCGACCTCCTCGCCCAGCTCGCGAAACAAGGCCTCCTGCGGGGTCTCGTCGCTGTGGATCCCGCCCTGGGGGAACTGCCAGGCCTCCTGACCGATCCGACGCGCCCACAGCAAGGCCCCGTCCTGATTGCTCAGGATGATCCCCACGTTTGGACGATAGCCATCCGGATCAATCACTTGAATCACCACTACGGCGCCGCGCCTGGGTGGCGATTCTCGCACAACCGCGCGCGTACCGGCAAATGAACGGGCCGCTCGCGTTTACCTGTCAGCGCCCGGCCACTATCCTGGGCGACTGTTTGCGGACCTTTAAGGTAATCCACGTCGTGGCGCTGGCCCTGTTCGATCTCGACAACACCCTGCTCGGCGGGGACAGCGACTATCTCTGGGGCCGGTTCCTGGTCGAGCAGGGCCTCGTCGACGGCGATCTGTACGCGCGGCAGAACCAGTACTTCTATGACCAATACAAGGCCGGCAGTCTGGACATCGAGGCCTTTCTGGCCTTTTCCCTGCGCCCGCTGGCCGAGCATCCGCCGGCGCGGCTGCACGCCTGGCGCGATCAGTTCATCGCCCGCCTGATCGAGCCGATCATACTGCCCGCGGCCCGCACCCTGATCGAACGCCACCGCGCCGGCGGCGACACGCCGGTGATCATCACCGCCACCAACCGCTTCGTCACCGCGCCGATCGCGGCGCGCCTCGGCGTCGCACACCTGATCGCCACCGAGGTGGAGATGGCCGGCGACCGCTACACCGGCCACAGCAGCGGCATCCCCTGCTTTCAGGGCGGCAAGGTGCGACGCCTGCACCAGTGGCTGGCGGAACAGAGTGCCGCACTCGACGGGAGCTGGTTCTACAGCGACTCGCACAACGACCTGCCCCTGCTCGAACAGGTCGCCCATCCGGTCGCCGTCGACCCGGACGACCGACTGACCCAGCAGGCGCGGGACCGCGGTTGGCCGATCATCAGCCTGCGTCAGGGCTGGACCCCGCCGGACACCTGAACATGCGCCATGCCGTCCTGCTGCTCGGCGCGCTGGGCCTGCTCTGCCTGGCCGGGCTCGGCGGCGCGCTGCTGTATGGCAGCGTGCCGATCCCGGCCCGTGAGATCCCGATACTGCTGAGCGGGGGCGGAGACGAGATGCTGCGGCGCATCGTGCTCGAACTGCGCCTGCCGCGCGCGCTGGCCGCGTTCAGCGTCGGCGGTCTGTTGGCCCTGGCCGGGGCCCTGCTCCAGGTGCTGCTGCGCAATCCGCTGGCGGACCCGTACGTGCTCGGCACCTCGGGCGGGGCCGCAGTCGGGGCCCTGCTGGCCATGCTGGCCGGCGTGACGTTCATCGGCGCGGGCGCCTTCGCCGGCGCGCTGGCCTCGACCCTGCTGGTGTTCGGCCTGGCCCGCCGCGGCGGCGACTGGGCGCCGACCCGGTTGCTGCTGACCGGCATCATCCTGGCCTCGGCCTGGGGCGCGCTGATCGCCTTCATCCTGAGCCTCGCGCCGGAACACAACCTGCGCGGCATGCTGTTCTGGCTGATGGGTGACCTGCAGGCCGGCGACCTACCCTGGCCGAACCTGCTGATCCTCGTCGGGGTGCTCGGCGTGAGCCTGGGGTTGGCCCGGCCCCTGAACCTGCTCGCGCGCGGGGAACTCCAGGCGCTCAGCCTCGGGGTCGCCGTGGTGCCGCTGCGCAACACGCTCTATGCCCTGACCGCGTTGGCGACGGCCAGCGCCGTGACCCTGGCCGGCAGCGTCGGCTTCGTCGGCCTGGTGGTCCCGCACCTGTTGCGCCTGGCTGGGGCCCGCGACCACCGTGTCCTGCTGCCGGCCTGCGTGCTGGCCGGTGGCGCCCTGTTGGTGGTCGCCGACACCCTGGCGCGCAGCCTGTGGGCGCCGCGGCAACTGCCGGTGGGCATCCTGACCGCGGCCATCGGCGTACCGCTGTTCCTGTTTCTGCTGCTGCGAACCCGCACGGAGCTGCGCGGGTGAGCCGCCTGAGCCTCGATGACCTCGGCCTGCGCATCGGCGCCGTCACGGTCTGCCGCGCGCTCAGCCTGAGCTTTGCCCCCGGCCAGTGCTGGGCGATCCTCGGCCGCAACGGCAGCGGCAAGACCACCCTGCTGCACACCCTGGCGGGCCTGCGCGGGGCGCAGCACGGCGGCGTGCGACTCGACGGGGCGCCGATCCTGCGCCTGCCGCGCCGGCAGGTTGCCCGGCGCCTGGGCCTGCTGCCGCAAGACAGTCAGGACCCGTTCCCGGCCAGCGTGCTGGAGACCGCCCTGCTCGGCCGCCACCCGCACACCTCGCCGTGGGCCTGGGAGAGCGCCGAGGACCGGCGCCTGGCGCGGCAGTCACTGTGTCAGGTCGGCCTGGAAGGCTGGGACGCGCGCGAGGTCGCCAGCCTCTCGGGCGGTGAACGTCGGCGCCTGGCGCTCGCCACCCTGCTCGCGCAGGACCCGGAGATCCTGCTGCTCGACGAGCCGACCAACCACCTCGACCTGCATCACCAGATCGAACTCACCAGCCTGCTCGCAGGACTGGCGCAGCGGCAGGCCAAGACCGTGGTCATGGTCCTGCACGACGTGAACCTCGCCGCGCGCTGCGCCGACCACGCCCTGCTGCTGTTCGGGGACGGCGCTATCGCCGCCGGCCCGGCCGCCGAAATCCTGCGCACTGACACCCTCGAACGCCTGTACCGACAACCGCTGCGTCAGGTCAGCGACCAGCCACCCGCCTGGCTACCGCGCTGAAACGGACTAGACTTTAGCGACACGGACAACCGGAGGGACGCCAACATGACCGAGAAGGCGCATGGGAATACCCCACCGACACCGCGACCCGGCCCGCACGCCGGACCACGACTCAGTTCCATTACACCCCTTAGTGCCGAGACCACACATACTGAACGGCGCCGCGGCGCCGAGCCCTACTGGATCACCCTCGCCGCACAACTCGGCATCGACCTCGACGACGCGACCGGCCACGGTCGGCGTTAAGGACGCTCTGAAGCAAGTCTCCCGTTCGCCCTGAGCTTGTCGAAGCCTGTCCTGAGCCAGCCGAAGGGGACGAACGGGAAATGCCGTGATCGTGAAATCGATTCGTCCGTTCGTGGTTCGACAGGCCTGTCCTGAGCTTGTCGAAGAGCTCACCCTTGAACGGACCTATTCAGCACCCTTACGCGTCAGCACCCGCGCGGGATCACCGCCCGACGAAAGGCGACGCCTAACGCCGCGCGGGCCGGTCGTGATCGGAATCGCCGATAGGCAGCCCTCATGACAGCCGCCGCGGTACGACGCCGCGCAAAGCGTAGGTGGGCAGGCTAAACGGCTGTTTACGGCTGTATGAACGAGCCGTAATGCACGGCGGCGATGCAACGCCCGGCCGGCCTCGTCGCGATGCCGTACTTTCTCAGGAGAACAACCGCTGCCACCAGCGGCGGCGGTTGCCCGGCAGGAACGGCGCCTTCAGATCGACCGGCGGCAGCTTGGAGAGGATCCAGCCGGGCAGCGGCGGGTTGTCGCTGTAGCCGCAGGACACGCCCAGGTTGTGCGGATCGAAAATCTTGACCAGGCTCGGCTGCTCGAAGGAATCGGCATAGACGATGCCGCAGTAGTCCTCGCCGTGCTCCTTGCGCAGCAGCACGTCGATCTCGGCGATGAATTCGCACAGCTTCTCGGCGCTCACCGGCTCGTTGGGCGGCGCGGTGCCGACCGCGTAGAGGTACCAACCGCCCGCAGCATCCTGCCGTATGACCTCCCACAGTTGATCGAGCTGCGGCCAACGCAGCACGCCGCGAAAGCTGCCCTTGAAGGCCTCCCGGAAGTTATCCCCGGAGTTATACCGGAAGGGCTCTGTAGGATCGGCGGTCTGCGGCATGCGATGACTCCCGGCGGTGCTAAGTGAGGCGCACGCGAGTATAGACGCCGGCGCAGCGCGGCGGAATCGTCGCCCTTGACCATCCGCCACGGGCCAGCGTAGAGTCCCGCCCGCTACAACCGCTTCAGGTGTTCCAAGGACCTTCGTCCGCGGAATGAAACGGGAAGCCGGTGCGATGCCTGCAACACGCAGGCTCAATTCCGGCGCTGCCCCCGCAACGGTAGGCGAGTCAAGGCGCATCATCGGCCACTGTGCTCAAGGCATGGGAAGGCGATGCGCCCGAGAGCGATCCGCTCTTGCTCGCGAGCCCGGAGACCGGCCCGAAGTCAACCCGAGTACTGTGTCGCGGGGAGCGATACGATGGGCGAGCCTGTCTCCCACCCGTTTCCGTTTTCTCCCTGGCATGGCCTGTTCATATTGCGCGCGGGTGTGCGCACCAGAGGGAGACAATTCGCATGTTCAAGTCAGCCGGCGTTCCCGCCAGCCTCATCGCGTTCCTGGTCAGCAGTTACAGCATTCATGCCGCCGACGCCCTGCACGTCGAGCCCGTGGTGGTCAGCGCCACCCGTTCGCTGCAAAGCAGCGTGCCCACACCAGCGGCCATCAGCATCATCGGCCGTGACGAGATCGAGGCCAATGGCGCGCGGCACATCACTGAGGTGCTGCGCGGCCGCGGCGGCGTGCAGCTGCGCGACACCTACGGCGATGGTAACCGCGCCGTGGTGAGCATGCGCGGCTTCGGCGGGAATGCCGCCGCGAACACCCTGATTTTGGTCGACGGCCGGCGCCTGAACAATTCCGATCTGGGTGCGCCGGACTTGAACAGCATCGCGCTCAAGGACGTCGAGCGCATCGAGATCATCCAGGGCAGCGCCGGTGTGCTGTTCGGCGACCAGGCGGTCGGCGGCGTCATCAACGTCATCACGCGCACGCCGCGCGGCTTCGACGGCTCGATCGCGGTCGGGGTCGGCAGCTTCGGCGCGCGCGAGCTACGCGGCGCCGTCGGCGACCGCAACGCCAACGGCCTTGCCTATCGCCTCAGCGCCGAAACCCGCAGCAGCGACAACTACCGCGACAACAACCGCCAGGAATACAGCAACCTGTTCGGGCGCATCGATTACGAGCATCAGCACAACGGCTCCGTGTTTCTGGAATACCAGGCCATCGACGAGACCCTCAACCTGCCCGGCGCGATCTTCGCCGACCAGGTCGCCAGCGACCGTACCCAGACGCGCTTCCCGAATGATTTCAACGATAGCCGCAGCCACATCGCGCGCGCCGGCCTGCGGCAGACGCTGTATGAAAACTGGCAAGTGGAAGCAGAACTCACCGACCGGCGCAGCGACGGCGAAGGCCTCCTGACCGGCTCGTCGTTCACCCAGGACCGCCATCACCTCGGCTTCACCCCGCGCCTGATCGGCGCGCTGCCGATGGCCACGGGCGACCTGCTGCTGACGCTCGGCGCAGACCTGGACCGGACCGACTACGACATCACCTCGCCGTTCGGCACTACCGACAACCGCCAGCATCAGCGCAGCGCCTATGCGCAGGGTGTGATCCCGCTGACGTCGCAGTTGAGCGCCACCCTGGGCGCGCGCCACGCCAAGGTCGAGAACGACCTGACCGACTCGTTCAGCTTCCCGGCGGGGACCTCGATCTACGACAGCGAGTTCGTCACCAGCGCCGGTCTGTCGTTCGCGGCCGCGCCCGAGTGGCGGCTGTTCGTCCGCCGCGACGAGGTGCTGCGTTTCCCCAAGATCGACGAATACACCAACATGGACGCAACCATCACGCTGCTGGAAACCCAGACCGGCGAGTCCTATGAACTCGGCAGCGAATGGCGGCGCGGCGGTCACGACGCGCGCGTTGTGCTCTACCGCCTCGATCTGGACAACGAGATCGACTACGACCCTTCCGCCTCGTTCGGCTTCGGTGGCAACACCAATCTCGATCCGACCCGCCGCGATGGCCTGATCCTCGACGCTCATGTGCAGGCAAGCGACACCCTGCGTCTGGGCGGCGCCTACGGCTATGTCGATGCCGAATTCGATAGCGGAATGTTTGCCGGCAACCGGATTCCCTTCGTCGCCCGGCACACCTTCAGCCTGAATGCCGATTACCGGCTGAGCCGCGCCTGGCATCTGTTCGGCGAGGCGCAATACATCGGCGAGCGCGCACCCCAGGGCGATTACACCAACACCCTTGAGCGGCTGCCGGGATATGCGATCTACAACGCCAGCCTCGACTACCGGCTGAACGCGTGGACCGTCGCCCTACGCGTCGACAACATCGCTGACAAACGCTACAGCGATGTCGCCGTGCGCGCGTTCAATCCCTGGCCGACCGAGGCGGTCGGCTATTATCCGGCCCCCGAGCGCAGTGCGCGCGTGACCGCAAAGTACCGCTTCGAGTAACCGCCGATGACCAGCACCGATCCGCGCCCACTGCACAGCTTCCTGCCCTGGCTTCTGGCCTCAGTGGCGGTACATGCCGGGCTGTTCTTGCCGTGGCCGCAGGCCGGGGCACCGGTGACGGTCGCCATGGACACGGCCGACAGCGCGCCGCTGCAGGTGCAATTGATGAAGCTCGCTCAACCGCAACCGGCGCAAGCCAGCGCCGCACAACGCGCGCGCGCGGCTCCTGTAGCGGCGGTGCCCATGCCAGCACCGCTCCCCGTTGCAGCGGCCACGCATGTCACCACCGCACCGAAACACCGTGCCTGGCGCGGCGGGCAGCCACCGACAGACAACGCGTACGCGGCGACCGATGCCCGGCCGGCCAGCGCAAGGATGCCTGCTGCGACCCTGGAAACCCGTCCCACGGCCAGTAACGCAGATAGCGACGGCAACGCAGATCGCGACACTGTCACGGCAGGTTGGGCGGAACTCAGGGCGCTGCTGCATGTGGCCATCGACCGGCACAAGCGCTACCCGCAAAGCGCATTGAGCATGGGCCGCGAGGGTTCAGCGCGCGTCGACTTCCGGCTGCGGCCGGACGGCCACATCGACGACCTGAACATCGGTGTATCCAGTGGCGTGCGCGCACTCGACCTGGCCGCCTACCATGCCGTTCAGGCCATCGCGCCCTTCACCGCCGCGGACCGCTACCTGGATAGCACGCAACACTTCCAGGTGGATGTCGTTTTCCGGATCAATTGAGGAGCTCGCATGGGCAACCGCCTCTCGAAGATCTACACCCGCACCGGCGATGCTGGCGACACGGGGCTTGGCGACGGCACGCGGGTGGCCAAGGACAGTCCGCGCGTCGAGGCCTTCGGCGGCGTGGACGAGCTCGACAGCCATATCGGCCTGCTGATCGCCCAGACCGCGGTTCCGGACACGATCCGCGCGACGCTGCTTGAGGTCCAGCACGAGCTGTTCGATCTCGGCGGCGAGCTGTGCATCCCCGGACACCAGGCCATCGGCGACAGTCACGTCGCACGTCTCGAACAGGCGCTGGATGCGCTGAATGCCGGGCTGCCGCCACTGAAGGAATTCATCCTGCCCGGCGGCAATATCGCCGCCGCGACGGCGCAGGTCGCGCGCGCGGTGTGCCGGCGCGCCGAGCGCCGGGTGGTGAGTCTGGCGCGCGATGAATGCGTGAATCCGCCAGTCATTGCCTACCTGAACCGCCTCTCCGATCTGCTGTTCGTCATCGCCCGGGTGCTGGCGCGCGCCGACGGCGGCGAGGTGCTGTGGCGGCACGCGCGCTGAACATGCCGCGCTTTGCCGACACCCTCGCCTGCCTGCCGCCGGTCGCGCACATCGCGCGCCTGGAACTGTACGACGCCACCGGTCAGTGTCTCGGCGACATCGAAAACCGGCCCGGCAGCGCCGGCTCGGTCGCGGTCTATCACGCCGTGACCCGCCCGGACGGCCGGCTCGACCGCGCCGCCGCGCAACAGGCCCTGGTGCTGTATGCCGAGCATGTGACCGACGCCCGGGCGCGGCCCGGCCGACATCCGAACATCGACCGCCTGTTCGAACTGATCGACAGCGGCGCGTCGCTGTCGGTGCGCGTGATCCCGGCCTGAGGGGACTCACTCCGCCGCCAGCCCCTCGCAGATGCGCTCCACGCCCTCCAGGATCCGCGGGGTGGCCCGGTGGATGTAATCGCCGGGCACGGCGATGAAGCGGGTGGTCTCGGCGAGGCCATGGCGGCGCCAGAAGCGTTCCGTCTCGGCGGCATCTTCGCCGGGATACAGCGCATGGATCACCGCCGCGGGGCGCGCGGCGAGCACCGCCTCAATGGTCACGCGCGGGGTCAATTCGGGCAGCTCGGCGAACGGATTCACCCCGCCGCACAGGCTCACGACCGCGTGGATGGTGTGCGTGGCGTTCACGGTCAGCAGCGGCCGCAGGGCCAGCTGATAGAACACCGGCCGAGGCGGCGTGGCGGCGTAACGCCGACGCAGTTCGGCCAGACGCCGCTCATAGTCCCAGGCCGCCTGCGCGGCCACGGCCTGGGTCCCGGCCAGGCGGCCGAAGACCCGCAGCTGTTCGCCAATGTCCTCCAACCGGTGCGGTTCCGACAGGTACAGCGGCAGGCCCAGGCGGCGCACCCCGGCGAGTTCACGCGCTGGCGTGCCGCTGCCCCAGGCGATCACCAGGTCGGGCATGAACCACAGCAGGCGTTCGAGATCGATGCGCGTCGCATCGCCGAGCCGCGGCAACTGCCGCGCCGCGGGCGGATAGTCGCTGTAGTCGACCGCCGCGACCAGCCGGTCCCCGACGCCGGCGGCATACAGCAACTCGGTGACATGTGGGGCGAGACTGACCAGGCGCCGCGCGGGCAGATCGATCTCGACGGGGTGACCGAGGTCGTCGTTCAGCGGCGCGGCGGTGGCCGTCGCCGCGCCCAGCAGGAGCGCCAGCCATCCGCGGCCCAAACTCACCGGCCCAAACTCACTGGTCCAGACTCACCGGCACGGGCCCAGCACCAGGCTCGGCGGGCGCTCCCCGTCGAGGCGGATACGCAGCCGCGCCGCATACGGGACCGCGATGCGGTACAGCGCCTCCGGCGGTGCCCCCAGCAGCTGCGCGATCAGCGCGCGCATCACCCCGGCATGGGTGACCACCAGCACCGGCGCGGGCGCGTCGGCCCTCAGCAACGCCTCGAAACCGGCGCCGACCCGCGCCTGGAACGCGGCCAGCGGCTCGGCACCGGCGGGCTGGGCATTGAGGGGATCGTGATAGAAACGCGTGAGCTGTTGCGGGTCTTCGGCGCGCAGTTCGTCGGCGGTCCGCCCCTCCCAGCGGCCGAAACCGATCTCCATCAGCCGCGCATCGAGCGTCAGCGGCAGGCCGTGGCGCTCGGCGAGCGCGGCGGCGAAGGCCTGGCAGCGCGCCAGCGGCGAGCTGACGATGCGCTGCCAGGGGACCTGGGTGCCGACGGCCTGCCACATCTGCCGCCAACCGGTCGCGCTCAGGGGGTCATCGCACTGGCCGCGGTAGCGCTTACCGCCCTCCGGCTCGCCGTGGCGGAGCAGATCGATGTGCATGGGGATAGGGGGCATAGGTCAGGCCAGGCTGCGGGCGGGGTCAGCGCGGCCCGCACGCGCCGCCGTCAACTCGTCCAACCCGCCAGGGTCAGCAGGGCGATCACGAACACCCAGACCACCAGCGTGCGCCAGACCAGGGCCGGCGCCGCGCGCAGATTGCGGTCCCAGCTATCGGTGCCGTGCGCGTCCGGAGCGAGATCCAGCGCGCCACTACCGGCCGCCACCAGTACCTCGGCGGCCAGCACCCGCCAGCGGTCCCGGCCCGGGGCCGTGTCCCGCCAGCCCAGCACCGCGGCCTCGAAATCGCCCGACAACGCATAGCCGAGCGCGGCCAGGTGCGCCGGCAGCCAGTCGAGGATCTCGCCGAGTTGACCCGCGGACTCGGCAAAGGCGTCGCCGTCGCGCAGGGTGTGGCGCCGCAGTTCGGTCACGGCGCGGTAGAGCACGGCACCGACCGGCCCGAGCACCGCGAACCAGAACAGCACGCCGAAGATGCGGGTATTGGCCTGCACCAGCACCGCCTCGGTGACCGCGCGCGCCTGTTCATCGGGCGCCTCGGGCGGTTCATATCCGAGCAGGTCGCGGGCCAGGCGGGTGGCGAGTTCGGGGTCGCCGGCGGCATGCGCCTCGCGGTAGCGCGCGGCCTCCAGGCCGAGGTCGCGCGGCCCCAGGCAGAACAGCAGCACCGCGATGGCCAGCAGCAGGCTCAGCAACCCGAACAGCACGCCGTCGAGCCCGGCCTGCACGAGCAACATCGCCAGCACCCCCGGCGCGAGCAGGGCCAGCACCCCCAGCGGCCCCGCCCAGGTGTCGCCGCGCAGACGCTGGCGCATCCACCCGACATAGTCCTGATAGCGCTCGTAGCGGCGCAGGTCCTGCACCTGATTCAGCAGACGTTCCAACAAGAGACTGACGAGGATCGCGATGAGCGTCATGACGGAATGGCCAGGTGGAGGTGGCTGAACGCTACCCGCTGGGCTTTCGGGCTGTCAAGCCAGCGGCCCGGCCGCCTCCAGCAACGCGACCAGCCTGGCCCAGTCGAAGGCCGGACCGGGATCGGTCTTGCGGCCCGGGGCGATATCGCAATGGCCGGTGAGCGCGTCCGCGGCGATACCGGGATAGACCCGGCGCAGGGCGGCGATCAGCCTCGCGAGCTGCGTGTACTGGGCCTCGGTGTAGGGTAGATCGTCGCTGCCCTCCAACTCGATGCCGATGGAGAAATCGTTGCAGGCATTGCGGCCGCGGAAGCAACTCTGACCGGCATGCCAGGCGCGCTGGCTGAAGGGCACGTACTGAACGATGCGGCCGTCGCGGGCGATCACCGCATGCGCGGACACCTTCAGGCCGGCGATCTCGCGGAAATACGGGTGGACATCGGGATCCAATCGGTTCAGGAACAGGTCGCCGATCCAGGGACCGCCGAACTCGCCCGGCGGCAGGCTGATGCCGTGGACCACGATCAGGCTGATGTCGCCCGCCGCCGGTCGCTCGTCGCAGTTCGGCGACGGGCGGTGTTCGGCGTCGAGCAACCAGTCGCCCCGCGCATCGAGCCTCACGGCGCCTCCTCGGCCGGCCGGGACAAGGCCGTGGCCAGCGCCGCGCGCAACGCCGCATGATCGGCCACACAGTGCAGCGGGCGGTGGTACTCGCCGTCCACGAACAGAAACAGCGCCGGCAGATGGAACACCGCGAATTCCTGCGTCAGGGCCGGGTCCTCCCCGGCATCGACCTCGAACAGCGGCAACGCATCGGCCGCGGCCTCGTGCTCGTTCAAAAGCTGCCGCCAATGCCGGCACGCGCCGCAGCCCTGGGCGAAAAAACCCACCAGCGCCGGACCGGACTGCGCCGCCAGCGTGGCATGGAAGGTGAACTGGTCGAGTCGCTGCATTGGGTGCTGGCAGAGTTGATTCCCATCGGGGATCGCGCAATCATGCCGCATTCCCGGCGCGGGTGCGATATCCGCGCCCGCAGGAAGTGTGAACCCGCGCAGCCTTTCACCCCCGCTGCGCCGTTAAAATCCGGCCCGCCGCGGCATGACAACCTAAGGAGTCTCCGTGATCCGCACCCTTCTGATCGCGATGTTGTTTGGCATCACCCTGGCCGCTCAGGCGGAAACCCGCTACGTCAGCGACGAACTGGAGATCGCCCTGCGCTCGGGGACCAGCACCCAGCACCGCATCCTGCGGATGATCCCCAGCGGCACAGCCTTGCAGGTGCTCGAACACGACCAGGGCAGCGGCTACAGCCGGGTACGGGTACCCAGCGGTGCGGAGGGCTGGGTACTGACCCGCTACCTGATGACCGCGCCCGCCGCCCGCGAGCAGCTGGCCGCCGCCGAAAAGAAACTGACCGATCTCGAACTCAAGACCCGCGAGCGGCTGGCCAAGCTCAGCGAGCGCGACCGGGAGTTCCTGAACGTCACCCAGGAGCTCGAACAGGTCAAGGACGAAAACCTGAAGCTCGGCAAGCAACTCGCCGACATCCAACGCACCGCCTCCAGCGCGCTGGCCATCGATGCCGAGAACAAAGACCTCAAGAACCGGCTGATGCAGATGGAACGCGACCAGGAGTCCCTGCGCCAGGAGAACACGGCCTTGCGCGACCGCACCGCCCGCGACTGGTTCATGATCGGCGCCGGGGTGGTCATCGTCGGCATCATCCTCGGCCTGATCCTGCCGCGCATCCGCCTTCGCAAGCGCTCGAGCTGGGACAGCCTGTAGCGCCCCCCGCAGCCTCCGGCCCTGGGCGCGGTGGGCGCGACGCGCCCAGGGCACCCACGCCGCCGGTACGGCTTTTGCACTACCCTTCTGTACGCATGCACCGCGCCGGATAATCGGCAACACCGCGCGTAGAAAAGGCCACCCATGAACAGCGAACGCCAGGTCATCGACGCCCACCAGAAGGCGCTCGACATCAATCTCGATCCGCGCCAGTACGGCACGATCGCCGAGATCGGCGCCGGCCAGGAGACCGCCCGCTGGTTCTTCCGGGTCGGCGGCGCCGCCGGCACCATCGCCAAGGCCATGTCGGCCTATGACATGAAATTCAGCGACGCCATCTACGGCCCCTCGCCGCGCTATGTCAGCCGCGAACGCCTGCGGGCCATGCTGGAACACGAATATCACCTGCTGGTCGAGCGCCTGGATACCCACCGCGGCGGCGAGACGACCTTCTTCTCCTTCGCCAACACCGTGGCCGCGCGCAGCTATTCGCGCAAGGAGGACGGGCAGGGCTGGCTCGGCATCCGCTTCCAGACCGCGCCGCGCGGCGAACCCTCGCAGATCGACCTCCATGTGCACCTGCGCGGCGCCAAGAGCATCCAGGATCAGGAGACGCTCGGCGGTCTCGGGGTCAATCTGATCTACGGCGCGCTCTATCACCACGCCGACCCGGTGCAGCTGATGAGCTCGCTGCTGGATGGGCTCTACCCGGAGCTGTTGGAGATCGACATGATCGAATTCTCCGGTCCGGCCTTCGCGGGCGTGGACAACCGGCTGATGGCCCTGCGGCTGGTGCAGAAGGGCCTGGCGCCGTCGGCGATGTTCACCGCCGACGGCCGGGTGGTCCATCCGGCCGAGGCCCTGTACAAGAAGGCGGTGCTGATCGAACGCAGCCGCTTCCGCCCGCCGACGCACCTGAATATGAACATGTTGGACTGCGCGCGCGCCCAGTTCATCGCCGAGCGCGAGGTGCAGGAACGGGAAGTTCTGGTGCTGTCGGAGATGACCCTGAACAACCTGATGGACGGCGGCGACATCGAGGTGCGCGACTTCCTGCACCGCACCGAGATCCTCTGCGCGCTGGGCAAGAACGTGATGATCTCCAACGTCGGCGAGTATTACCGCCTGGCCGCCTACCTGTTCCGCTACACCCAGCGGCCGATGGGCGTGGTGATGGGCATCCCCACCCTGCGCGAGGTGTTCGACGAGAAGTATTACGGCGATCTGGCCGGCGGCATCCTGGAATCCTTCGGCCGGCTGTTCAAGTACGACCTGCGTCTATACGTCGGCCCCTGCCTGGGCGAGGACCGCCAGTCACTGGTGACGGTGGGCAACTTCCAGCCGCCAGCGCATCTGCAACACCTCTACGCCTATCTGCATGCCAACGGCTTCATCAAGGAGCTGCAAGGCGTGCGCCCGGAACTGCTGACGATCTTCTCGCACGACATCCTGGCCAAGATCCGCGCCGGCCAGAGTGACTGGGAAGACGGCGTCCCACCGAGGGTCGCGCAGATGATCCGCGACAAGCACCTGTTCGGCTGCGGCGGGCACTGCTAAATAAGCCCCTGCGAAGCTTAAGGCCGGTCTACCGGACCGGCGCCAGCGACCACGCAAGACAGCAACCCGCGGCTATACTTTCCGACACGGCCAAGCTACCCGGCCCGTAACGGGACTCTCAACGCCCATCGACACCTGCCAGAGGAGCTGCCTGCCATGATGGCCCTACGCCACCCCCGCTTACTGACAACCCTCACCTGCGGCCTGCTGCTCGCGCCCGCCACCCAGGCCGCCGAGATCAGCCGCGGCGAGATTCTGGCCAGCACCTGTTTCGCCTGCCATGGGACCGATGGCAAAAGCCCCGGCGCCATACCGAGCATTTACGGCCCCCCCGCCGAGACCCTCTACCACAACATGAAGGCCTTCCAGGACGGCACCCGGCCGGCCACGGTGATGGGCCGGCATGCCAAAGGGTACACCGACGAAGAGCTCCGGCTGATCGCCGACTATCTGAGCAGCATCCGCTGAGC
Source organism: Gammaproteobacteria bacterium (assembly GCA_046260695.1). Classification (GTDB taxonomy): domain Bacteria; phylum Pseudomonadota; class Gammaproteobacteria; order Thiohalobacterales; family Thiohalobacteraceae; genus JAHJQQ01. The sequence continues at coordinate 29,604 of JBHEOS010000004.1, read as the reverse complement.
GCGGCCCAGGGAGAATCCTCATGACAAAGATCAATCGACGCGAATTCATCGGCCTGCTCGGCGCCGGCACGGCGGCCAGCCTGATCGGCTGCGCCGGCACACCCGGCGCGCCCGGCGCCCGCAACGCGCACATCGTGATCGTGGGCGGCGGCCCCGGCGGCAGCACCACGGCCAAATACCTGAAGCGCTACGCGCCCGAGACCCGGGTCACCCTGATCGAACCCGAGCGCGCGTTCGTCACCTGCTTCGGCAGCAACTGGGTGCTGGGTGGGTTGAACAGCCTGGCCGACATCACCCACGGCTATGACACCCTGCGCAGCAAGTACGGCGTCGAGATCGTTCACGACCGCGTCAGCGGCATCGATCCGGCCGCGCGCACGGTCGCGCTGGCCGGCGGCGGCAGCCTCGGTTATGACCGCCTGGTGGTGTCGCCGGGCATCGATTTCCGCTTCGAGGAGACCGAAGGCTTCAGCGCGCAGGCGGCCGAGACCCTGCCGCACGCCTGGAAGGCCGGTCCGCAGACCGCGCTGCTGCGCCGCCAGTTGGAGGCCATGCCCGACGGCGGCACCTTCATCATCGTCGCGCCCGGCAACCCGTTCCGCTGCCCGCCCGGGCCGTATGAACGCGCCGGCCTGGTGGCCCACTACTTCAAGACCCACAAGCCGCGCGCGAAGATCCTGATCCTCGACAGCAAGGAGAGCTTCTCCAAGCAGGGGCTGTTCATGGCCGGCTGGAAGGCGCGCTACGGCGAGATGATCGAATGGGTGCCGGGCACGCAGGGCGGCCAGGTCGAGAGCGTGGAGGTCGCCACCCGCACGCTGTATTCCCAGGGCGGCCTGACCCACTTCCAGGGCGATGTGATCAACCTGATCCCGCGCCAGCACGCCGGGGCCATCGCCCATACGGCCGGTCTGGCCGACGCCTCCGGCTGGTGCCCGATCGACCAGCTCACCTTCGAATCGACCCTGCACAAGGGCGTGTACGTGATTGGGGACGCCAGTATCGCCGGCGCGATGCCGAAGTCCGGGCATTCCGCCAACAGTCAGGGCAAGCTGGTGGCCGCCGCGATCACCCTGGATCTGTTGGGCGAACCCATGCAAACGCCTTCACATGTGAACACCTGCTACAGCCTGGTCGCGCCGGACTACGGCATCAGCGTCGCCGCGGTTTATCGCTATCAGGACGGCGCCATCAAGGCGGTGGAAGGTTCCGGCGGGGTCAGCCCGGCCGATGCCCCGGCCGCGTTCCGCACCCAGGAGGCACACTACACGCGCGGCTGGTACCAGAGCATCACGCAGGATATTTGGGGCTGATCCGGGGCTGATCCGGGGCTGATCCGGGGCTGATCCGGGGCTGATCCGGGGGATGATCCGGGAGATGCTCCGGATGGTCGCACCTACTCGTCGGTCACGCAGCCGTGCGAGGCGTCCTTGACGTTCTTGATGAACTTGTAGAGCGTGCCGCGCGTGGCCATATAGGGCGGCATCTGCCAGGCCGCGCGGCGCTGTTTCAGCTCCGCGTCGGTCAGATCGACGCTCAGTGTGTTGTTCTCGGCGTTGATGGTGATCAGATCGCCGTCCTGTAACAGGCCGATCGGCCCACCCTCCTGCGCCTCGGGCACGATGTGGCCGATGATGAAGCCGTGCGAACCACCGGAGAAACGCCCGTCGGTGAGCAGCGCGACATCTTTGCCCAGGCCCGCGCCCATGATCGCCGAGGTCGGCGTGAGCATCTCGGGCATGCCCGGCCCGCCCTTCGGGCCTTCGTAGCGGATCACCACCACGTCGCCGGTCTGGATCTCGCCGCGCTCCAGACCGGCGAGCATGGCCTCCTCGCGGTCGTAGACGCGCGCCGGGCCGGCGAAGTGCAAGCCTTCCTTGCCGGTGATCTTGGCCACCGAACCGCCGGGGGCGAGATTGCCCTTGAGGATGCGGATGTGGCCGCTCGCCTTGATGGGTTTCTCGATCGGGTAGAACACCTCCTGGCCGGGCGTGAGGCCGGGCAGGTCCCTGAGGTTGTCGGCGATGGTCTGGCCGGTGACGGTCATGCAGTCGCCGTCGAGCAGATCCTTTTCGAGCAGGTATTTCATCACCGCCGGCGTGCCGCCGACGTTGTGCAGATCCTCCATCACGTATTTGCCGGAGGGCTTGAGGTCGGCCAGGAACGGGATCCGGTCGGAGACCTTCTGGAAGTCATCGATGGCAAGCTTCACGTCCACGGCGCGCGCCATCGCCAGCAGGTGCAGCACGGCATTGGTGGAACCGCCGGTGGCCATGATGATCACCATCGCGTTCTCGAAGGCACTGCGGGTCATGATGTCGCGCGGCTTGAGATCGCGTTCCAGCAGGTTGCGCATCGCGGCGCCCGCGGCGTGGCATTCGGCGATCTTGCCCGGATCGACCGCCGGCACCGAGGAACTGTAGGGCAGGCTCATGCCCATGGCCTCGATCGCGGTGGCCATGGTGTTGGCGGTGTACATACCGCCGCAGGCGCCGGCACCGGGGCAGGCATGCTTGACGATGTCCTCGCGTTCCGCCTCGCTGATCTTGTGGGCGATGAACTCGCCGTAGCTTTGGAAGGCGGAGACGATGTCCAGCGTGTGGCCATGGCTGTGGCCGGGCTTGATGGTGCCGCCATAGATCATCAGCGACGGCCGGTTCAGCCGGCCCATCGCGATGATGGTGCCGGGCATGTTCTTGTCGCAGCCGGGAATCGCGATCAATCCGTCGTACCATTGCGCGGCCATCACCGTCTCGATGGAGTCGGCGATGATCTCGCGCGATTGCAGCGAGTAGCTCATGCCGTCGGTGCCCATGGAGATGCCGTCGGACACGCCGATGGTGTTGAAGCGCATCCCAACCAGGTCCGCCGCGACCACGCCCTTCTTGACCTCGGCGGCGAGATCGTTCAGATGCATGTTGCAGGTATTGCCCTCCCACCAGACCGAGGCGATGCCGATCTCCGCCTTGTCCATGTCGGCCTCGCTCATGCCGGTGCCGTAGAGCATGGCCTGGGACGCGCCCTGGCTCTTGGGCTGGGTGATGCGGGAACTGTAGCGGTTCAACTTCTGCGCCATGGGGATCTCCGGGGTTCGGGCGGTCACTGCAAGGGGGCTATTGTACTGGCCTGGGTGTCCGGTGCCAAAAACCGAGCATCTGTCATTTTGACCCGCCAAGACGCCAAGGCCGCCGGGCCTTGGACTGCTGCCAGCCGTCCCACAGCCCGTCGAAGAAGGCGCGCGCATTGGCGCCCAGTGTGCGTGTCCGGTAGCCACCCTCCTGCACCACCAGCGTAGGCAAATCGAGGGCGCCGATGGCCAGGCCGTTGAGACGGAAATCAACGGGGTTGAGCGCCCAGGTGCCGGTCGGATCGCCCTTGGCGGTGTCGAGGCCGAGCGCCAACACCAGATACTCGGGCCGGAAATCGCGGATGCGCTTGAGCGCACGGTCGAGAGTCTTGCGGTAACGCTCCGGCGTCGCGTCCTCAGCCAAGGGATAATTCAGATTGTAGCCTTCGCCCGAGTCCATGCCGCGTTCATCACTGAATCCCGCGAAATGCGGATAGGCAAAGCTCGGGTGTCCGTGAATGGACAGCGTCAGCACATCCGCGCGGTGATAGAAGATATCCTGGGTACCGTTGCCGTGATGGAAATCCACGTCCAGCACGGCAACCGAACCGAAGCGACTGAGGTAATGCGCGGCCACCGCGGAGGAATTGAAATAGCAGAATCCACCGAAGGCGCGCCGCTCGGCGTGATGGCCCGGCGGCCGCACCAGCGCATAGGCAAAATGCCGGCCGCCGACGATTTCCTCGGCACCGGTCACTGCGCAGCTCACCGCGTCGCGCGCCGCCAGGTAGGCATTGTGATTGAGCGGCGTGAAGGTATCCATGCAGTAATAGCCGGCACGCAATTCCCAGTCCCTGGGGGTGCGGCGTGGATTGCGCAACGGAAACACGATCGGGTAGATCGACTTGCCTTCGGGCATCTGTTCACAGGCGCGGCGCAGATACTCCACATAGTCCGGATCATGCACCGCCCGGATCAGCTTCTCACTGGCGCGGCGCGGCTTGAGCGGTTCGAACAGCCCGGTCTTGTCCAGCTCCTTGATAATGGAGGCGATGCGCACTGGCGCCTCGACATAGCCACGGTCGCGCACATGATGGATATCGTGGCCCTCGTTGCGAATCAGCGCGATGCCGTGGCCGCTGATCTTTTCCGGGCGAACCGCCACGTCACGCTTGCGCTTTATGTAGCGCGGCTCACGGAGTTTGATTGGATCATCCTGAAATGAATTTGCGACCGCGCGGATATATTTCTCATCACAGACGTCACCATACTTTCGCTCCAGGATCGCACGCACGACCTTGCGCATCAGACTGCGGCCGACCTCGGTACCCTGCCCCAGATTGTCGTAGACCAGGAAGAACAGGTTGTTGTCGCCGGCGTTGATGGGTTTGTGGAATTCGTTGTTGACCACCGGGCGCGCGCCGTAGCGTTCGTAGAAACGCAGGCGCGCCTTGTTCTGTTCAAGCAGTTCCGGATGTTCGACCAGATGCGTCTCATCCGGCAGGCATTCGAAGAAGATGCCGACCACCCCCAAGGACAGCGCCTCTTCGCGCACGCGCTCATAGAGGACACTGCCCAGACCACCCCCGGTGGCGCCCGGCGCCACGGAAACGAATTCGAGATAACAGAAGTTGAAATCGGCGACGTGCAGTAACAGCGCAAAGCCCTTTACCCGGTCGGAGTGGTCCTCCGCAACGAACACGATAGAACGGAATTTGTATTTGAGCGGGTCACGCAGCTGACCCGGCAGCTTATCGATCTCCTGCTGCGATGCGAGCGGGAACTGGCTGCGCATGATCTCGGCGATCTGATCCAATGCATGGCGATTGGCGGGAGAAACGTCGTCGTGGATTTTTCGGATCCGGAACATAAGTATGCTCACAACATTGGCGAAGATGAATACATCTGCGCAGGCGACGCCGCATCCAGCACACGCGGGGACGCATTGGCATCTGCCTGTCGAGAAACCCGGATTGACCCCATCAGCTCCGGCGCCGGCTATCGAGACGACGCACGAAGTCGCGGATGATCAGACTGTAGAGTTCGCTTTTCAGATGGGTGTCTTCCACGCCAGCCTCGAGGTTCGGATTATCGTTGACCTCGATGACATAGACGCCCTCTTCGTTCTGCTTGACGTCCACACCATAGAGACCGTCACCGATGAGGTTGGCTGCATTGAGCGCGGCCGTCACCACCGCCGCGGGCGCATCGCCCACGTGCCAGGCCTTGAAGGCCCCTTCGGTGATACGGCCGCCGGGACCGTGGTTGACGATCTGCCAGTGCTTCTTGGACATGAAGTACTGGCAGACGAAAATCGGTGTGCGATTGAGAATGCCGATGCGCCAGTCGAACTCCGTGTACAGATATTCCTGGGCCAGGATCAGTTCCGAGTCCTTGAACAGCCGCTGCGCGATCTCCAATAACTCGGCGCGGTTCTCGGCCTTGTAGACGCCGATCGAGAACGACCCGTCCGGCACCTTCATCACCACTGGGTAATTGAACTCACGTTCGATGATGCGATCGACCCGCTTCAGTTCGGACTTGTGCAGGATGCTGCTCTTGGGCGCCGGCACGCGGTTGGCGCGCAGCAACTCGGCCATGTAGACCTTGTTGGTGCAGCGCAGGATCGAGTTCGGATCGTCGATCACCACCATGTCCTCGCTCTCGGCCTTTTTGGCGAAGCGGTAGGTGTAATGATTGATGCGCGTGGTATCGCGGATGAACAGGGCGTCGTATTCCGCCAGCCGCGAATAATCCTTGCGCTGGATGAGTTCGACCGACACGCCCTGACTCTTGCCCGCCTTGATGAAATTCGCCAGGGCGCGCCTGTCCGAGGGTGACAGCGGATCATTCGGATTGTACAAGATCGCCAGGTCGTAGCGGCTCGGCGACTTGGTCTTGGGCGAACGCCAGCGCTTCTTCAAATAGTGCGCAAGCGACCAGGCGAACATCTCGCACTGCTCCGGAGCAAGCCGGTTCAGCGCCAGCGGCCGGATGCCGCGAATCCGCCAGTTGCTCCCGTATTCGAAGGTGACCTGCAGGATCGGGCAGGGAAAGGTCTCGTAGATCTGCCGGGCGAGGTCGGCGAGCTTTTTGTAGGCACATTCCCCGAAGAAGATATCCAGCACGAAGGTGTTGCCCTCGCCACGCTGTTCGCTGCGCCGGAAGGTGCGCTCGACGAGGTCGTCGAGGTCTTCGGCATCGAGGCCGTACATGGCCTTGCTGGAAAGATCCAGCATGGTCTTCACCGAGGGAATCACGCGATGGCTGCGCGCCTGGGCGAGCAGCGCGCAGTAATAGCCGACGCTCTGATAGCGGTAGCTGCGCGACAGGTTGATCACCTGCACATTGCGCATCTTGAAATATTCGGGGCCGGCCAGATAGTCGTCCACATCGACGACCGTGGCCTCCGGAAACTCAGGTTTCCAGTCCTTGAGATTCTCGACAATGATGATCTGGTTGGTCATGTCACGTGCTTTCTCTGAATCGTGAGTCTGTACTGCCCTTGGATTGATGGAACGGCCTTTGGCCGCGAACCGGTGACACCAATATCTAACGTTTCCTGACCAGCCCGCGCTGGCGCGTGGATGGACGCCGGCGAATGATCAACGCGGCGCGCTGGGCGGTCTTGCCATAGCGGGTCATGCGGTCGAAGTCGGATTGCAGGATCGGCATGTTGATGCAGTCCATGCGCGTCTTTCCCATTTCGTAATCGACGAACGGATCGTGAAAATAGATGAACCGGTCGTCGTAACCGGTCACCACCACCCAGTGCGGCGACTTCTCCTTGTAGATGATGTAGGAGCTGATCAGCACTACCGGGATCGCGCCGGAATTGAAATGCGCCTTGAGCTCCTCGACCCCGAGCCGGGTGTAGTGTTCGGCGATAGGCAGGCCGGCAACCTCGCGGATGAACTCGTCCTGCACCAGCCGGATCACCTCTTTCTTTTCCTCGCTGCGCACCGAATTGACGAACATCGGCGTCTCGTCCTTGACGTAGATATCGACGTCGAAGCCGCGCTGATAGGCCGACAGCGCCAGTCCGTGCGCGCCGCAGCCGCCGTGGCCGGAGGTCATGAATACCGTGGTCGATTCGCGCCAGATCCTGATTTCAGTCTGGCGGTTCAATTCGACGCGCGCGTCCAACGCCTTCATGGCCATCATCAGCGCCGCGGGGCCGCAGGTGAATTCGAGGGTCTGCTCGTAATACGGTACCCGCACCATCTCCGGATTCAGGTGTGGCACCAGAAGTTTTTCGAAGCGCAGCGCGTCGGCGTGATCCTGGTAATAGTCGTCGAACACGCCGAACTGGCGATAGCCCTGCTTGCGGTACAGGGCGATGGCGCCGGCATTGTCCGGGCGGACTTCCAGGCGCATATACACGCAGCCGCGCGCCAGCGCGGCGGCCTCGGCGGCCTCGATCAGGGTGCCGCCCAGGCCGTCGCCGCGGGACTGCGGATCGACGGCCAGCGAATACATGCGCGCCAGCGAGGTGCCGGCCTGGAACAGCACCAGCACATAACCGCCCAGCCGCTGATCGCCGTCCTCGATCAGGGTCGCGGCATTCGCCTTGGTGAGCATGTAACGGAAGTTGCGTCGCGACAGACGGTCGAGTTCGAAGCAGCGATTTTCCAGCTCCACGAGGGCGTCGATATCGTCGATGCTGGCGCTGCGGATCATGGGGTGGGGACCGGAAAATCGGCGGGTGCACACTGTAGCATGCCGCCCCATACGCCTGGCAACGGACGCCGCCGGCGGCGCATTTAAAAAAGCCCGCCGATGGTCCAGAATCGGCCCATGCGCAGAACCGCCCCCCCGCTGCTGAACATGATCGGTGAGCTGATCGCCACGCCCTCGGTGTCGAGCGTCAGCCCGCAGTTCGACCAGGGCAACCGCCCGGTGATTGATCTGCTGGCCAATTGGCTGGACGGCCTCGGCTTCCAGGTTGAAGTCCAGCCGCTCGCCATCCATCCGCAGAAGGCCAACCTGATCGCCACCCTGGGCCGCGGCAGTGGCGGCCTGGTGCTGGCCGGTCACACCGACACGGTGCCGTGCGATCCCGAACTGTGGACCTCGGACCCGTTCCGGCTCAACGAGCGCGACCAGCGCCTGTACGGACTGGGCACCTCGGACATGAAGGCCTTCCTGGCCCTGGCCATCGAGGCCGCGCGCCGCTTCGAGGCCGGGCAACTGCGCGAGCCGCTGGTGATCCTGGCCACCGCCGACGAGGAGAGCTCCATGGCCGGCGCGCTGGCCCTGGTCGAGGCCGGGCGGCCGCTGGGACGTCACGCCATCATCGGCGAGCCCACGGGTTTGCGCCCGGTGCGCACCCACAAGGGCATCATGATGGAGGCCATCCGCGTGCGTGGGCAGTCGGGACATTCGTCGGACCCGGCGCTCGGCAACAGCGCCCTGGAGGGCATGTACCAGGTGCTCGGCGAGATCCTGACCTGGCGCGCGGAATTGCAACAACACCACCGCAACCCGCTGTTCAAGGTGCCGGTGCCGACGCTGAACCTCGGCCACATCCACGGCGGCGACAACCCCAACCGCATCTGCGGCGCCTGTGAGCTGCACATCGACCTGCGCCCGCTGCCGGGCATGGATCTCGATGAACTGCGCGATGAACTGACGCGGCGACTTTCGCAACGCCTGGCCGGCAGCGGACTGGGCCTGAGCGTCGAGCGGCTGTTCGCCGGCACGCCGGCGATGGAGACCCCGGCCGGCGCACCCATCGTCCAGGCCGGCGAGCGCCTGACCGGCCACCCGGCCGAGGCGGTGGCCTTCGGCACCGAGGGGCCGTATCTGAATGCACTGGGCATGGACACGCTGATCCTCGGGCCCGGCGATATCGAACAGGCGCATCAGCCGGACGAGTACCTGGCCCTGGACCGGCTCACCCCGACGCTGGAGCTGCTGGAGAAGATGATCGGCGAGTTTTGTGTGCGATGAGCAGTAGCCCACCGGCGCTGTTTGCTGCACCATAACCGCGAACCCTTCAACGGCGATTGCAACGTGACCAGACCCACCAAAGACAGCTGCGAATTCGTCACCGGCTTCCGCCGCTCCGCGCCCTACATCCACGCCCACCGCGGCCGCTGCTTCGTGATCGCCTTTTCCGGCGAGGCGATCGCCGACGCCGGCTTCGCCACGCTGATCCACGACTTCGCCCTGCTGCACAGCCTGGGCATCCGCCTGGTGCTGGTGCACGGCGCGCGGCCGCAGATCGAACAGCGGCTCACGGAACGCGGCGCCGAGATCCGCTACGCCAACGACCTGCGGATCACCGACGATGCCGCGCTCGCCTGCGTCAAAGAGGCGGTCGGCACGGTGCGCGTCGATCTGGAGGCGCTGCTGTCCATGGGTGTTTCCAATACGCCGATGTCCGGCGCGCGCATCCGCGTGGCAAGCGGCAACTTCGTGACCGCCAAGCCGCTCGGCGTGCGCGAGGGCGTGGACTATTGCCACACCGGCGAGGTGCGGCGCATCGACGGCGCGGCGATCCGCCAGCAGTTGGAGGATCAGCGCATCGTGCTGCTCTCCCCGCTCGGCTACTCGCCGACCGGCGAGGTCTTTAATTTGAGCGCCGAGGAGGTCGCCATGCACACGGCCATCGAGCTGCGCGCCGACAAGCTGATCCTGCTGGTCGATGGACCGGGCCTGGCGCGGGGCCGCAGACCCCTGCGGCAGTTGAGTCCGGGCGAGGCCGAGAAACGGCTCGCCGCCCGGCACGGCCTGCCCGAAGGCATCGCCCGGCACCTGGCCAGCGCCGTCCAGGCCGCCAAACGCGGCGTGCGTCGCGCGCACCTGGTCAGCCGCACCACCGATGGCGCGCTGCTGCAGGAACTGTTCACCCGTGACGGCGTCGGCACGCTGGTCACCCACGAGGTCTATGAGGGCCTGCGCGCGGCGGGCATCGACGATGTCGGCGGCATCCTGGAACTGATCGAGCCGCTGGAGACCGACGGCGTGCTGGTGCGCCGCTCGCGCGAACGGCTGGAAATGGAGATCGGCCAATTCCTGGTAATCGAACGCGACGGGATGATCACCGCCTGCGCGGCGCTCTATCCCTACGCCGACGAATCCGTCGGCGAGCTCGCCTGCCTGGCCGTGCACCCGGACTACCGCGGCGAGGGGCGCGGCGACAGCCTCTTGGACGCGATCGAGCGGCGCGCCCTCGGCGCCGGCATCCGCCGCCTGTTCGTGCTCACCACGCGCACCGCGCACTGGTTCCGCGAGCGCGGCTTCCTGCCGGCCAACGTGGACGAGCTGCCGGTACGCCGCCGCGACCTGTACAACTACCAGCGTAAGTCCAAGGTGTTCATCAAGCCCCTGGATGAATGAGCGCCTGAGCACCGGCCGCCGCCGACACCGATACCCGGGTATGTGGAGTTCATGATCAAAGACTGCGTTCAACACCACAACACCGGCGGCCGGGGCGTCGCGCGCTGGCTCGCCACCCCACGCACGCCACCCCGGCCGTGAGTACGCTGCGCCTGGCCCAGATCACCGACACCCACCTGTTCGACCGTGCCGAGGGCACACTGTATGGGATGAACACCGCGGACTCGCTGGGCGCCGTGGTCGAACACCTGCGGGCCCGCGCGTTACCTCTTGATGCCATCCTGGTCACCGGTGATCTCAGCCACGACGGGGGCACGCCCGCCTACCGACGCCTCATAAAGCTGCTCGCGCCGCTGGCCGCGCCGCTGTATTGCCTGCCGGGCAACCACGACGCGCTCCAGATCTTCGCCTGCGTCCTGAAGGGCGCGCGCGTGCACAGCGGTGGACGGCTGCGGGCAGGCGGCTGGCAGTTGCTGTTTCTGGATTCTGCCGTACTCGGGTCCGAGCACGGCCAGCTGCGCCCGGCCGAGCTCGCCCGCCTGGACGGCGCGCTGTGTGAACACCCGGAACGGCCCGCGCTGGTCTGCCTGCATCACCCGCCCGTCCCGGTCGGCAGCGCCTGGCTGGACCGGCTCGGTCTGGACAATGCCGAGGCCCTGTTCGCCGTGCTCGACCGGCATCCCCAGGTGCGCGGCGTACTCTCGGGGCATGTGCATCAGGCCTACGATACCCAGCGCAACGGCGTGCGCCTGCTCACCACGCCCTCCACCTGCATCCAGTTCAAACCCGGCTGCGCCGATTTCGCCGTCGACGACCTGCCGCCGGGCTACCGCTGGCTGGAACTGCACGACGACGGCCGCATCGACACCGGCGTGGTCCATCTGCCCGTTCCGTAACCCGGAGGCCGCGCAGCGGAAGCCGGCCACCGTCAAACGCTCTGCCCTGCGCGGCGCACGCTTCGGCACAGGCCATAGCCCAACAGCGCCGCGCCGATCAGGCAGATCAGCGCGCACGCCAGCACCGTCGACGGCGCGCCAATGCGCTGGGCAACACCGCCCGCGACCAGATTGCCGATCGGCGCGAGCCCGAGGAACACCATCGAGAACAGCGACATCAGCCGTCCGCGCAGACCGTCCTCCGCCTGCAGTTGCAGGAAGGTGTTGGTGGTAGTAACCAGGGAGGTGATCGCGAAGCCGGTCACTGGCAAGACGCACAACGCGAACGCGAAACTGCCGGCCTGCGAAAACACCAGCAGACTCGCGCCCGCGAGCAGCGCGGAGGCGACGATCACCCGTTCGAGGCCCGTGCCGTGTTCGCGCCGCGCCAGGCGCAACGCCGCAAGCAACGCGCCCAGACCGGCCGCACCGACCAACAACCCCAGCTGCGGCGCGTCGCCGCCGAACACCTCGCGCGCGAAGACCGGCATCAACACCAGATAGGGCGTGCCGAACAGACTGATCAACGCGACCAGTCCGAGCGCATAGCGGAACGCCACCTGTCGCCAGGCGAAGCGCAGGCCGGCCAGCGCGCCGCCGGATTCGCCCGAACGCAGGTGCATCGCCGGGCGCGGCCGCATCGCGGCGAGCGCCAGCAGCACGGCAAGAAACGACAGCCCGTTGATCACGAACACCGGGCCCTCGCCGAAGGCGGCGATCAGCGCGCCAGCCAGCGCGGGCCCGAGGAAGCGCGCCAGGTTGAACAGGCTGGAATTCAGCCCGATGGCATTGGACAACTCGGCGCGCTCGACCAGGCTTGCCACCAGCGCATGGCGCGCGGGGATCTCGAAAGCATGGATCACGCCAAGCGCCGCGGCGAGTACCAGCACATGTCCGACCTGCACCGCCCCGCCGAGCGTCAGCGCGCCCAACAGGAACGCCTGCAACATGGCCAGCGTCTGGGTGACCCAGAACAGCCGGAAGCGCGAATACCGGTCGGCGACCGCGCCCGCAAACAGCCCCAGCAGCAACACCGGCACGAGGTTCAGAAAACTCACCAGGCCGAGCATGAAACTCGAATCGGTCAGGCGGTAGACCAGCCAGGCCTGGGCGATGCTCTGCATCCAGGTCCCGTGCAGCGACAGCAGCTGGCCCAGGAAATACAGGCGGAAATTGCGGTGGCGAAAGGCGCGGGTGAGCAAGACGTTCGGCATGGGTGGCGTATCAGGCGTCCGCCCAGAGGCTGGGGCCACGCCCGGGTCGCGGGCTATTTGACCAGCTGATTGAGGTCGAAGATCGGCAGCAGGATGGCCAACACGATGATCAGCACCAGACCACCCATCACGATGATCAGCAGCGGCTCGAACAGGCCCAGCAGGGTGGCGACCATGGCCTCGATCTCACGTTCCTGGCTGATGGCGGCACGTTCCAGCATGTCCTCCAGACGCCCGGAGGCCTCGCCGCTGGCAATCAGGTGCAGGGTCATCGGCGGAAAGCACCGGCTCTTGTCCAGGGCGGCATAGATGCTGGAGCCCTCGCGCACCTTGTTGGCGGCCTCTTCCACGGCTTGCCGCATGGGCAGGTTGTCGATCACCTCGGCGGCGATCCGCAGCGCCTCCAGCGCCGGAACGCCCGAGGCCAGCAGGATGCTGAAGGTGCGGGCGAAGCGCGCGGTATTCAGCCCGCGCAGCAGGCGCGAGACCAACGGCAGGCGCAACAGCAGGGCGTGCCAGGTACGCCGCGGGCCGGGCTTGCGCACCAGCCAGCTCAAGACCCCCACGGCCAACCCCAGCAGCGCCAGGATGGCCAATCCGTAGTCGCGCATGAAGTCGCTGAGCGCGATCAGCGCCCGCGTCAACCAGGGCAGTTCCTGGCCGATGTTCTGGAACACCTCGACAACCTGCGGCACGACGTAGGTCAGCAGCAGCATCACGACGCTGATCGCGAGCAGGGTCAGGATGGCGGGATAGAACAGGGCCAGCTGGATTTTCTGCCGCAACTGCTGGCGGCTCTCGGTGTAGTCGGCCAGCCGCTCAAGGACCACGTCCAGATGCCCAGACTGTTCCCCGGCGGCGACCGTGGCGCGGTAGAGCTCGGGAAATACATGCGGGTAGTCGGCGAAACCGGCGGCCAGGGTATGTCCTTCCATCACCCGCGAGCGCACGCCCAGCAACATGCTCTTGATGCGCGGCTTCTCGGTCTGCTGCGAGACCGCGCGCACCGATTCCTCCAACGGCAACCCGGAACGCACCAGGGTGGCCAGCTGCCGGGTCAACAGCGCCAGGTCGCCGGCCGCCACGCCACGGCGCAGACTGAAACCCCGCGCCGCCTTGGCCTCGCGCGCGGCGACCTCCTGAACCGTCAGCGGCGTCCATTGCCGCTCGCGCAGTTGCTGGCGGACCTGACGCGGACTGTCGCCTTCGAGCAGGCCTTTCTGCTCGCGGCCGTTGGCATCCAATGCGGTGAATTCGAAGGCGGGCATGGTCAGTCGATATCAGTTGCCGGGAACAGAACCCATTATCCGTCTGCCCCTGCAGGGGCGGAATGACAATGCCGTGGGGCCGAGCGTCAGTCTTCCCGCGTCACGCGCAGCACTTCTTCCAGCGTGGTCTGGCCTTCCAGGATGCGCCGCATGCCGTCCTGACGGATGCTCGCCGAACGCCCGCGGGCATAGCGCTCCATCTCCTGTTCGCTGGTTCCGTCATGGATCATGTCACTCATGCGCTCGTCGACCTCGATGAGCTCATAGATGCCGGTGCGGCCCTGGTAACCCAGGTTGTTGCAGAGGTTACAACCGACGGCGCGGTACAGGGTCGGCGCTTGCTCGGCGGGCACACCCAGCACGGCGCAGTCGCCGCCGGTGGCGGTGAACGACTGCTTGCAGTGCGGGCAGAGCACGCGCACCAGGCGCTGGGCGAGCACACCGATCAGGCTCGACGCCAGCAGGAACGGTTCCACCCCCATGTCGCGCAACCGGGTCACGGCACCGACGGCACTGTTGGTGTGCAGGGTTGACAGCACCAGGTGGCCGGTGAGACTGGCCTGCACGGCGATCTCGGCAGTCTCCAGGTCGCGGATCTCGCCGACCATCACCACGTCCGGGTCCTGGCGCAGGATGGCGCGCAGGCCGCGCGCAAAGGTCATCTCCACCTTGGTGTTGACCTGGGTCTGGCCGATGCCGTCGAGGTAATACTCGATGGGGTCCTCGACGGTCAGGATATTGCGGCTGTGGTCGTTGAGTTTGGTCAGCGCCGCATACAGGGTTGTGGTCTTACCGGAACCGGTCGGGCCGGTCACCAGGATGATGCCGTGCGGCCGGCGGATCAGCCGGTCTATGGTCAGGCGCGCCGCGCTCGCCATACCCAGGTGTTCGAGGTCCAGCCGTCCGGCCTGCTTGTCCAGCAGACGCATGACCACGCGTTCACCATGACCCGACGGCAGGGTCGAGACACGCACGTCCACGGCGCGCCCGGCCACCTTCAGCGAGATGCGCCCGTCCTGAGGCAGGCGCTTCTCGGCGATGTCGAGCTTGGCCATAACCTTGATGCGCGACACGATCAACGGCGCCAGCGCGCGTTGCGGCTGCAACACCTCGCGCAGCACGCCGTCGACGCGGAAGCGCACCACCAGGCGGTTCTCGAAGGTCTCGACGTGGATATCCGAGGCATTCTCCTTGACCGCCTCGGTGAGCAGGGCGTTGATCAGGCGGATGATCGGCGCGTCGTCCTCGGAATCCAGCAGGTCCTCGGGCTCCTGCAACTGCTCGACGATGCTGAACAGGTCGTTGTCGTCACCCAGGTCGCCCATCATCTGCATGGTCTGGCTGGATTCGTTCTCGTAGGCGTCGGTGAGCAGGCTGTTGAAGTGCTCCGCCGGGACCGGCTCCAGCACGAACGGCCGGCGCAGGAAACGCCGCAACTCCGCCAGCGCGGCCAGGCTCACACCGGGGCGGTGTCGCACCAACAGACGGCCGTCGTGCACGCCGTCGACCAGCACGCCGTGGCGCTTGGCGAAGGCGAAGCTCGGGCGTTCCGGCGGCACGACCCCGCCCGGCGCCACCTCCGCCCGTTCCGGATTCAGTTCGGCTTCGCTCATGGACTCGGGTCAGGTTCGAGGCTGTCGACCTGCGGCTTGGCCGCCGGGACGCTCGAGGTCCGCGGCAGCGGGTACTCGGGCAGCACCGGTGCCTCGCTGTCGGGCAGCAGATTCACGCCGGTCTCGCGCAGATTGGTCTGGAGACCGCGCATGAAGTTGTACTTGCCCATACTGGTCTCGCTGTAATAGGCCGCATCGCGCAGGATCGACGGTTGCAGGAACACCATCAGATTGCGCTTGGTCTTGGTCGAACGGCGCGACTTGAAGAGATTGCCGAGCAGCGGCAGGTCGCCCAGCAACGGCACCTTCTGCACGTTCTCGGTCAGGTTGTCGTCCAGCAGGCCACCCAACACCACCATCTGCTGATCCTCGACCAGCACAATGGTCTTGATGGAACGCTTATTGGTGACAATGTCGACCGCGTCGGCCTTCTCGCCGACGCTGGAGATCTCCTGCTCGATCTCCAGCTTGATGGAGTCGCCTTCGTTGATCTGCGGCTTGACCTTGAGGGTCAGACCCACGTCCTGGCGCTGGATGGTCTGGAACGGGTTGGAGGCCCCCTCAGTGGCACCCGTATTCGAAAAGGAACCGGTCACGAAGGGGACGTTCTGCGCCACCACGATCTCCGCCTCCTGGTTGTCCAGGGTGACCAGATTCGGCGTGGCCAGGATATTGGTCGCGGAGTCGGAGGCCAGGGCCCGGACCAGCACGCCGATGTTCAGGAATTCCGTGCCCAGGATGGTGCTGGTACCCTCGAAATAGCCCAGGCTCAGGCCGCTGCCCGCGCTCAGCGGGTTGGCCGCAACCGCATTGATAGAGCTGCCGGTCCCCGGGAAATTGGTGCCGCCGATCATCCCGGCACCGTTGACATCGTCGGTGCCGCGCCACTGGACGCCCAATTCGATGGCCTTGTCGGAGGAGATCTCGGCGATCACCGCCTCGACATGCACCTGGGCACGGCGGATGTCGAGCTGGCGGATCACCGCCGCCAATGAACGGTAGACGTCCGGTGGCGCATTGATCACCAGCGCGTTGGCATTTTCGTCGGCCTGAATGCTGACCGTGGACGGCGTCGGCGCCGCGGCCTGGCCCTTCTGTTCCTCGGCGATGCTGCTGCTCACGCCGGTCAGCACCTCGACCAGTTCCTTGGCCTTGGCATATTTAAGATACACGACCCGGGTGTTGCCGCCACGGTCAAGCGGCGTATCCAGGTGCGAGATGATCATCCGCAGGCGCAGGCGCTCAGACTTGCCGCCCCCGATCAGCACGCTGTTGGTGCGTTCATCGGCGATCACCGTGGAGGCCCCACCCGGGTCCTGCGGCTGCCCGGGTTGCGGCCGGTTCAAGGCTGAAATGATCCGCACCACCTCGGCGGCCGAGGCGTGCTGGAGCGGCATCAGTTCGATCTCGGCGTCGCTCTGCTGATCCATGCGCCGGATGATCGTGACCAGGCGCTCGATGTTGTCGGCACGGTCGGAGATGATCAGCACATTGGTACCCGGATAGGCAGCCATATGGCCTTGCTGCGGCACCAGCGGGCGCAGGATCGGCACCAGCATCGCGGCGGAGACATTGTTGACCTCGATCACGCGGGTCACGACCTCGTCGCCGCGTCCCGGCGCCTTGTCGCTGACCACGGGCGGCCCCTCGGCCTTGGCATTCACGTCGGGAACGATCTTGACCACCGCGCCGCTGGGGATGGCGGCGAAGCCATGCACCTTGAGGATGGACAGAAAGACCTGATAGACCTCGTCGGACTCCATGGGCTTGGAGGACACCACCGTGACCTTGCCTTTGACCCGCGGATCGACGATGAAGTTGGTCCCGGTGACCTCGGCGACGGTGCCGATCAAGGCCCCGATATCGGCGTCCTTGAGGTTCAAGGTCACGCTCGCCGCCCCGGCGG
Source organism: Gammaproteobacteria bacterium (assembly GCA_046260695.1). Taxonomy (GTDB): domain Bacteria; phylum Pseudomonadota; class Gammaproteobacteria; order Thiohalobacterales; family Thiohalobacteraceae; genus JAHJQQ01. Next base: position 12,257 of record JBHEOS010000004.1, on the reverse strand, counting down.
TCTGCCACACCAGCGCCGCGGCCATCAGCCACGCCACCCCCATCGACTTGCCGAAACCCGCCGCCTTCATAGTGTTCGACCCTTTTTTCATTGTGGGACGCGCCTCAGGGAATATCGACCGTCAGATATATATCCTGACCTTCCCGGTCAATGCGCAATGCAAACTGCTTCACGTCGGCCAAGCCTTGACGGAGCTCGGCGACGCGCATCGGATTGTCCAGCACCACACCGTTCACTTCCCGAACCAGATCGCCGGGTTGCAGGCCCAGCTGGGCGAACAGCTCTGGCTTATTGCCAGGGAACAACCGGAAGCCGGCGAACCCCTCGTCATCCACATGCGGCACCGCCCGGACCAGATCAAACAGCGCCTGGGGGTCACCGCTCGCTTCCATCTCATCGCGGTAGTGACCTAGCAGGCCGCCAATGTCCTCGCCGCCCGGCGCACCCCGGCGCGAGGTCTCAGGCGGCGCGGCCACGCTCATCCCACCGACGGCCTCGATCGGCAGACGCAGCGTCTCATGGCGACCAGCCCGCAACAGAATGATGCGGTCGGGGTAGATCTCCTTGAGCTCGGCCCCTCCCGGCAAGGTCGAGCCTACCCGGAAAAAGTTTTCGATTCCATTGGGTTCGGCAATGATCGCCCGTGCCTGCTCGGGGTCCCCGGAGGATAGCACGCCGCGCAGAACCAGATTCAGCCGGGTATCCGGGGCATCGATCGGCGCGCCCGCGCCAGGCGCGGCGGTCGGCGCGGCGGCCGCGCCAAACAGGTGCCAGTTCACCACCTCTGCGATATCCAGGCGCGGTCGGCGCGCCTCCGGGGCGGTCGAAGGCACCTCGACGGGGGCCTCGGTCAGCGGCGGGGTCGGCACCAGCAGCCAGACCAGGGTGGCCATGCGATACAACACCCAGACACCGAGCAACAGCGCAACCAGCCGCGCCGCCTGTTCGGCGCGCGGGCCCTGCAACCAGTCGATCACCTGGCTCAACTGCATAGCGTGAAAATCCCCCTGTCCAAACCTTCGCCGTCCACGTGCCGATCAGTGAGGGCGGCCCCGGCCGGGGCCGCTGCGCGGCGGCCGTCGGGCGCCACCCTGCCCGCCGGACGGTCCACCGGGCCGGCGCGGTGGTCGCGCGACCCTCACCGGCGGCTGCAGCTCGACGAACATCTCCTCACCGGGGCTCTCCACCGGGATCTTGTGACCAATATAACGCTCGATATCGGGCAGCGAATACACATAGGTCTCACAGGCGAAGCTGATGGCATCGCCCTCGGCGCCCAGGCGCGCGGTGCGGCCGATGCGGTGCACGTAGTCCTCCGCATCCTGCGGGAGGTCGTAGTTGAACACATGGCTGACGTCCGGAATGTGCAGCCCGCGCGCCGCCACATCGGTCGCCACCAGCACCGGCAGGTCGCCGGACTGGAAACGCTCCAGCAACGCCTGGCGTTTGTTCTGGGGCACGTCACCCGACAAGATAGCGGCCGCCAGTCCGTTCCCTTCAAGGTAACCCCAGACCCGGTCCGCATCGCGCTTGGTGTTCACAAAGACGATGCTGCGGCGGGGATCCATATGCCTGAGCAGACCGATCAGCAGCCGCACCTTCTCGTCGTTGGCGGTGTGATACACCACTTGGCGCACCCGGTCGGCGGTCACGTTTTCGGACTCGACCTTGACCCGCTGCGGGTTGTTCATGTGTTCGTAGGCAAGTTCAATCACCCGATGCGACAGGGTGGCCGAGAACAGGAGTCCAAGCCGCTGCTCGGGCGGCGGGCAACGCCGCAACAGGTAACGGATGTCCTTGATGAAGCCGAGATCGAGCATGCGGTCGGCCTCATCGAGGACGACCACCTGGACGGCGCGCAGATCGAAGACCTGCTGTTTGAAATAGTCGATGGTCCGCCCCGGTGTACCGATCAGCACATCCACACCGTCCTCCAGGCTCTGGCGCTGTTGCTCATAGCCGGTGCCCCCGTAGATCAGGGCGAAGCGCAGCTCCAGATGGCGACTCAGCTGCTGCGCATCCGAATGGATCTGGATGGCCAGTTCGCGGGTCGGGGCCAGTACCAGCGCGCGCGGTTGGTTGGCGCGCCGTTCAGGCGCCGGACTGGTCAATAGATGTTGAAACAGCGCCAGCAGAAAGGCCGCCGTCTTACCCGTCCCGGTCTGGGCCTGACCGGCGATGTCGCGCCCCTGCAGGGCCAGCGGGAGGGTCTGCGCCTGAATCGGCGTGCAATATTCGAAGCCCGCGTCGGCGAGCCCCTGGAGGATCGGTGCGGCCAAGCCGAGCTCGGAAAACCGCTGCGTGGAGAGGTGCTGTTCAGCCATGAGGGCGGAGCATACCTGAAAACCCCCTAACTGTAGACTTGCACAACGCGCCGGATTGGGCTCAAATGGCGGCCAGCCGTGCCCCGGCGGATTCCTAAAACGCCCGCAGTCGCCGTTCACCACGTATCCGCACACCCGCCGCCGTTCGCGACCCTCGGGACGTTTTCAAGACCGAGGAAACCACACCCGGCGGCTACGACCCCGGCAGGGGCCGAAGCGGATTCGCGAATCGCGTGCGGGACACATCGGGGTACCCCACAACACACAGCAGGAGGTTTGTTCGTGAGCGAACACATTGTCTATGTCACCGACGCGTCTTTCGAGGCCGACGTACTCAAATCCAGCGACCCGGTCCTGGTGGACTACTGGGCGGAATGGTGCGGCCCCTGCAAGATGATCGCGCCGATCCTCGACGAGATTGCTGAGGCGTATGCCGGCAAGGTCAAGATCGCCAAGCTCAACATCGACGAGAACCCGCAGACCCCACCGAAGTACGGCATCCGCGGTATCCCGACCCTGATGCTGTTCAAAAACGGCAATGTGGAAGCCACCAAGGTCGGCGCGGTCTCCAAGTCGCAATTGACGGCCTTCATCGACAGCAACCTGTGATGATAGTGTCTGGCGGTCCAGCCCGAGGTGGCGGGCTGGACGCTTCGCAGGCGGCGTGCTAGCCTTGCGAGCATCCCAGGTGAGAATAATTTGGCTACGGCATTCCAGCCGTCGCCACCACCGGTTCCCTCTGTTCGCGTTAAGCAGATCCCGACCCGCTCGGGCCCCGTGCCTCATCCCCTAACCCGGTTCACCCATACTCCCCAAACAGCCATGAATCTGACCGAACTCAAGCAAAAATCCGCCGCCGAAATCATTCAAATCGCCCAGGACCTGGGGATCGAGGGCGCCGCCCGCTCACGCAAGCAGGACGTGATCTTTTCGCTCCTGAAATCCCACGCCAAGAGCGGTGAGGACATCTACGGAGATGGCGTACTGGAGATCCTGCAGGACGGCTTTGGCTTTCTGCGCTCCGCAGACAGTTCCTACTTGGCCGGTCCGGACGACATCTACGTCTCGCCCAGCCAGATCCGTCGCTTCAACCTGCGCACCGGCGACACGGTTTCCGGCAAGATCCGGCCGCCGAAAGAGGGCGAACGCTATTTCGCGCTGCTCAAGGTCAGCGAGATCAACTTCGAGTCGCCCGAGAACGCCAAGAACAAGGTCCTGTTCGAAAACCTCACCCCGCTGCACCCCACCAAGCGCCTGATCCTGGAATTGGGCAACGGCAGCACCGAGGACATCACCCCCCGCGTGATCGATCTCGCCTCGCCCATCGGCAAGGGCCAGCGCGGCCTGATCGTGTCGCCGCCCAAGGCCGGCAAGACCATGCTGCTGCAGAACATCGCCCAGAGCATCGCCGCCAACCATCCCGATTGCTATCTGATCGTGCTGCTGATCGACGAACGTCCGGAGGAGGTCACCGAGATGGTGCGCTCGGTGCGCGGCGAGGTGGTGTCATCGACCTTCGACGAGCCGGCCAGCCGGCACGTGCAGGTTGCTGAAATGGTGATCGAGAAGGCCAAGCGGCTGGTCGAACACAAGCGCGACGTGGTGATCCTGCTCGACTCCATCACCCGCCTGGCGCGCGCCTACAACACCGTCATCCCCTCCTCCGGAAAGGTGCTCACTGGCGGTGTCGACGCCAATGCCCTGCACCGGCCAAAGCGCTTCTTCGGCGCCGCGCGCAACATCGAGGAGGGCGGTTCGCTGACGATCCTGGCCACGGCGCTGGTGGAGACCGGTTCGCGCATGGACGATGTGATCTACGAGGAGTTCAAGGGCACCGGCAATATGGAAATCCATATGGACCGACGCATCGCCGAGAAGCGCGTCTATCCCGCGATCAACATCAACCGCTCGGGTACACGCCGCGAAGAACTCCTCACCAAGCCCGACGAGTTACAGAAGATGTGGATCCTGCGCAAGCTGCTTCACCCGATGGACGAACTCGCGGCCATGGAGTTCCTGCTCGACAAGCTCAAGGACACCAAGACCAACGCCGAATTCTTCGATTCAATGCGACGGTAATACCCCGCGGGGTGGAGCTGCCGCGCCCTGCGGCAGCCGCCTCACTCCCGCTCCACCTTCACCACCCCCCAGATCCTGTCGGCATATTCCAGGATAGTGCGGTCGCTAGAGAAACGCCCCAGGCGGGCCACATTGAGGATCGCCCGGCGGTCCCAGTCCTCGGGGTCGCGGTACAGGCGGTCGACCTCGCGTTGAGCGCGCAGATACTCGGCGTAATCGGCCAACAGCAGATACTTGTCGCCGCCCGTCAGCAAGGCCTCGACGATCGGACGATAACGGTCCGGCTCGTCTGGCGAGAAGAACCCGCGGCCGATCATGTCCAATGCCTGGCGCAGTTCCGGCGTCTCTTGATAGTGGGCCTGCGGCTGGTAGCCGTGTTCGCGCAGCGCGGCGAGGCCGGCGCGGTCCAAGCCGAACAGAAAAAAGTTTTCCGCCCCCACCGCCTCGCGCATCTCCACATTGGCCCCGTCCAAGGTGCCGATGGTCAACGCACCGTTGAGTCCCAGCTTCATGTTGCCGGTACCCGAGGCCTCAGTGCCCACCGTGGAGATCTGTTCGGACAGATCGGCCGCAGGGATGATGTCGCCGGCGGTGCTGACATCATAGTTCGGAATGAACACCACCTTGAGCCGCGCGTGAACCGCCGGATCGTTGTTCACGACATCGGCCACGTCATGGATCAGCTGGATCACCAGCTTGGCCATGGCATAACCCGGGGCCGCCTTGCCGCCGAAGATCACTGTGCGCGGCACCCGTTCCTCGCCCGTGCCGGCACGCAGCTCGTTGTAGAGCGTCACGATATGCAGCACGTTGAGCAACTGCCGTTTGTATTCGTGGATGCGTTTGATCTGCACGTCGAACAGCGAGTCCAGATTCACCTGGATACCCAGACGCTGCTTGATCAAGTCAGCCAGCCGCTGCTTGTTGGCCCGCTTGACGGCGCGGAACTCGGCGCGGAATTGCCCGTCCTCGGCATACGGCGCGAGGCGCTCGATCTTCGCCAGATCACCGATCCAGTCGTGGTGGATACGGGACGAGATCAGCGCCGCCAGCCCGGGGTTGGCCTGATTTATCCAACGCCGCGGCGTCACGCCATTGGTGATGTTGATGATGCGCCCGGGATAACACTCGTCGAAGTCCCGGAACAAATTCTCGCGGATCAGATCGGTATGGATCGCCGATACGCCGTTGACCTTGTGGCTGCCGACCACGGCCAGGTGCGCCATGCGCACGCGCCGTGCACCGGTCTCGTCGATCAGCGACATACGCCGGGCCCGCTCGGTATCGCCCGGATGCAGGTGGCGCACCTCCTCCAGGAAGCGCCGATTGATCTCGTAGATGATCTGCATATGCCGCGGCAGCAGGCGTTCCAGCAGGCTCACGTCCCAGGTCTCCAGCGCCTCGGGCATCAGCGTGTGATTGGTGTAGGCGAACACCCGCCGGGTCAGATCCCAGGCCTGACCCCATTCCAGATGATGCAGGTCGACCAGCAGGCGCATCAGTTCGGCGATGGAGATCGACGGATGGGTGTCGTTCAGCTGAATGGCCACCTTGTCGGGCAAGGCGGAAAAATCCTTATGGTGACGCTGATAACGGTGCAGTACGTCCTGTAACGAGGCGCTGACGAAAAAATACTGCTGCTTCAAGCGCAGCGTCCGGCCCATGGCGGTGGTGTCGTCGGGGTACAGCACGCGCGAGATGTCCTCGCTGTGGTTCTTGTCCTCGACTGCCTTGATGTAGTTGCCTTCGTTGAAATACTTGAGGTCGAACTCGCGCGAGGATTTGGCCGACCACAAACGCATGTTGTTCACGGTGTTGACGTGGTAGCCGGGCACCGGCGTGTCATAAGCCATGGCCATGACTACATCGGTATCGACCCAGTGACAATGGACGCGGCCGTCCTCGCCGCGGTAGTCCACCACCCGGCCGTTGAAGTGCACTGGATACAGCACCTCCGGACGCGGGAATTCCCAGGGATTGCCGTAGCGCAGCCAGTTCTCCGGGGCCTCCACCTGCTGGCCGTCCTTGATCAGCTGGTTGAACATGCCGTACTCATAGCGGATGCCATACCCGTAACCGGGCAGGCGCAGGGTCGCCATGGAATCCAGAAAGCAGGCCGCCAGCCGCCCCAGGCCACCGTTGCCCAACGCCGCGTCCGGCTCGGCCATGCGCAGCTCTTCCAATTCCACCCCCAGCGTCAACAGCGCCTTGCGCGTCTCCTCCTCGATATCCATGTTGAGCACGCTGTTGTACAGGGTGCGGCCGATCAGGAATTCCAGCGACAGGTAATACACCCGCTTGGCATCCTGCCGGTAATAGCTGCGCATGGTCTCCATCCAGCGCTCCATGAGCCGGTCGCGCAGCGCATAGGCCAACGCGAAATACCAGTCGCGCGGCTTGGCGGTATAGGCATCCTTGCCGACGCCGTACACCAGGCGGTTGGCGATCGAGCGCTTCAGGGAGGCCTCATCGAGGCCAAGCGGGTCAAAACGGAAGGCGCCCGGATTAATCGGGGTCATGGATCACGGTCCTTCATGCGGGCGCGGCGCAGGCCGCGGGGATAAGCGTAGTGACTAGCAATGGCCATGCCAGAGCCGGTCTGCGCGCCAGCCCGCGGGCCGCGTCTGCGGGCCGGTCTACGGCTGTTCCCGGGCGATGGCGCGGTAACCGATGTCGTGGCGGTAATAGGCCCCCTCCCAGCGGATCGCGCGCACCTGTTGGTAGGCGCGCACCTGGGCCTGGGCCACGCCGTCGCCCAGGGCGCAGACGCACAGCACCCGGCCACCGCGGGTGACCACCTGGCCGTCGTGCACGGCGGTACCGGCGTGGAATACCTTTACCTCCGGCGTGTCCTGCGCCGGCAGGCCGTGAATCACGTCGCCCTTGCGGTAGTCCCCGGGATAGCCGCCGGCGGCCATGACCACGCCCAGGCAGGCGCGCGGGTCCCAGTGCGCCTGCGCCTGATCCAGACGCCTGTCCAGCGCCGCTTCGCACAGTCCCAGCAGGTCCGAGCGCAGCCGCAGCATGATCGGTTGCGTCTCGGGGTCGCCGAAACGCACGTTGTATTCGAGCACCTTGGGCGTGCCGTCGGGACCGATCATCAGCCCGGCATAGAGAAACCCGGTGTAGGGACGGCCCTCGGCGGCCATGCCGCGCACGGTGGGCATGATCACCTCGCGCATGACCCGCTGATGGATCGCCGGCGTGACCACCGGCGCCGGCGAATAGGCGCCCATGCCCCCGGTGTTCGGCCCGGTATCGCCGTCGCCGGCGGCCTTGTGATCCTGGGAACTGGCCAGGGGCAACACATGCTCCCCGTCGACCATCACGATGAAGCTCGCCTCCTCGCCGGTCAGGAATTCCTCGATCACCACGCGGTGCCCGGCCGCGCCGAAGGCGTTGCCGGCGAGCATGTCGCGCACCGCGGCAATGGCCTCGTCGGTGGTCTGCGCCAGGATCACGCCCTTGCCGGCCGCCAGACCGTCGGCCTTGACCACGATCGGCGCGCCCTGCCGACGGATATAGGCGATGGCGGCGTCGACCTCGGTGAAATTGCCGTAGGCGGCGGTGGGGATGTTGTGGCGGGCCAGAAAATCCTTGGCGAAGGCCTTGGAGCCCTCCAACGCCGCGGCGGCCCGATGTGGCCCGAAACAGCGCAGACCGGCCGCCTCGAAGGCGTCCACCACGCCGGCGACCAGCGGGGCCTCGGGGCCGACGACCGTCAGTCCGATGTCGGCCTCCCGGGCGAACCGCAACAACGCCGGGATATCCTCGGCGCCGATGGCGACGTTCTCGACCTTGGGCTCGCGGGCCGTACCGGCGTTGCCCGGGGCGACGTAGACTGTCTGCACCCGCCCCGACTGCGCGAGCCTCCAGGCCAGCGCGTGCTCGCGGCCGCCGCCACCGATGACCAATACCTTCATGCCGGACACCCTTTCTCTGACTGCTGGCCCTGCCCGCTGGCGCTGACCGCCGGGGCAGGTCAACGGCGCATCAATGCCGGAAATGCCGCGTCCCGGTAAACAGCATCGCCATGCCGTGCTCGTCGGCGGCGGCGATCACCTCCTCGTCGCGCAGCGAACCGCCGGGCTGGATCACCGCGGCGATGCCGGCGGCGGCGGCCTGATCGATGCCGTCGCGGAACGGGAAGAAGGCGTCCGAGGCCATCACCGAGCCCTGTACCTCCAGGCCCGCGTGCGCGGCCTTGATGCCGGCGATGCGCGCGGAGTTCACCCGGCTCATCTGGCCGGCACCCACGCCGATGGTCATGCCGTCACGGGCATAGACGATGGCGTTGGACTTGACGAACTTGGCCACCCGCCAGGCGAACAGCAGGTCGCTCAGCTCGGCCTCGCTCGGGGCGCGCAGGGTGACGGTCTTGAGTTCGGCACTCAACAGGAGATCGGCGTCCTGCACCAGCAGGCCACCGGTCACGCGCTTGAAATCCAGCCGTGCGGACGGCGCCTGACTCCAATGGCCGCAGGCGAGCACCCGCACATTCTGCTTGGCCGCCAGCACCGCCAGCGCCGCGGCGGAGACCTCCGGGGCGATGATGACCTCGACGAACTGGCGTTCGACGATAGCCTCGGCGGTCGCCGCGTCGAGCTCGCCGTTGCAGGCGATGATGCCGCCGAAGGCCGATTCCGGATCAGTCCGGTAGGCCCGGTCGTAGGCCTCCAACAGATTCGCACCGAAGGCCACGCCGCAGGGATTGGCGTGCTTGACGATCACGCAGGCCGGCGCCTCGCCGAAGGTCTTGATGCACTCCAACGCGGCATCGGTGTCGGCGACGTTGTTGTAGGACAGCGCCTTGCCCTGCAACTGGCGCGAGGTGGCGACGCCTGCCTCGACGCTCTTGTGCTCGACATAGAAGGCCGCGTTCTGATGCGGGTTCTCGCCGTAACGCATGGCCTGGACCCGGCGGAATTGCAGGCTCAGGGTGCGCGGGAAACCGCCGTCGGCGCCCGGCAGATTGCGCGCGCCGAGGTAATTGGCGATGGCGCCGTCATAGCGTGCGGTATGTTCGAAGGTCTTCACCGCCAGGGAATAGCGGGTGGCCTCGCTCACCGCGCCGCTGTTGGCGCGCATCTCCGCGAGCACGGACTCGTAATCGTCAGCAGCGACGACCACCGTTACCGCGGCGTGATTCTTGGCCGCCGAACGCACCATCGCCGGACCGCCGATGTCGATGTTCTCGATGGCGGTCGGCAGATCGCAGCCGGGTTTGGCCACGGCCTGCTCGAAGGGATACAGGTTGACCACCACCAGATCGATGGGCGGGATGGCGTGTGCGCGCATCACCCCGTCGTCGACACCGCGCCGGCCGAGGATGCCGCCGTGGATCTTCGGGTGCAGGGTCTTGACCCGGCCGTCCATCATCTCCGGGAAGCCGGTATGGTCGGACACCTCGATCACCGGGATGCCGGCCTCGGCCAGCAGCTTGGCGGTGCCGCCGGTGGATAGAATCTCCACACCCATGGAATGCAGCTGGCGGGCGAATTCGGCCACGCCGGTCTTGTCGGACACGCTGATCAGCGCGCGCTTGATGGGATGCATGAATCTGACTCGTCGTGTTGTGTGAAACGTTGTGCCTCGGGTCTCACGGCCGGCGCGGGGTCTCCGGCTCAGTGACCCAGGCCATACTGGCGGAGCTTCTTGCGCAGCGTGGTGCGATTGATGCCGAGGATCTCGGCGGCGCGGGTCTGGTTGCCACAGGTGAGCTCCAGCACCGCCTGCAGCATGGCCGGCTCGACCTCGCCCAGCACCATGGCATAGATCTCGGCCGGCGGGTGGCCGTCGAGGTCGGTGAAAAACGCCTCCAGGCAGTGCCGCACCGCATCGCGCAACGATAGACCCTGGGATAGACCCTGGGCCGGTGGCGGCGTCTCACGGCGCAGGGTGGCGGGTTGCAGCAGCGCCTCGGTCTTTTCCGCCGGGATGCTCATGCCGCCATCTCCCCGCCGTCGGCCAGACGCTCGAAAAAGGCCCGGGTCAGCGCCAGCTGTTCGGCGACGCTCTCCAACCGGTTCACGCGATCGCGGAACACCGCCCCGCCGGGCTGGCCCTTGCTGTACCAGGAGATGTGCTTGCGCGCCACGCGCACACCGGTGTGCGCGCCGTAGAAATCGTACAGATTGTGGAGGTGCCCCAGCATGATGTCGCGGATCTCCTCTACCGAGGGCTCGGGCAGGCGCTGCCCGGTAGCCAGAAAGTGTGCTATCTCACGAAATACCCAGGGCCGTCCCTGGGCCGCGCGGCCGATCATCACGGCATCGGCGCCGGTCATCGCCAAGACCTCACGGGCCTTTTCCGGCGTGCGGATATCGCCGTTGGCGATCACTGGAATCGCAACGGCATCCTTGATCGCGCGGATGGTGGTGTATTCCGCCTCGCCGGTATAACCGCAGGCCCGGGTGCGGCCATGCACCGCCAGCGCCCGGATCCCGGCCTGCTCGGCGAGCAGCGCCACCCGCACGCCGTTGCGGTGGGCCTTGTCCCAACCGGTGCGGATCTTCAAGGTCACGGGCACCTCGACCGCCGCGACCACGGCATCGAGAATCCGTTTGACCAGATCCTCGTCTTGCAGCAACGCCGAACCGGCCATCACATTGCAGACCTTCTTGGCCGGACAGCCCATGTTGATGTCGATGATCTGCGCACCGTTATCGACGTTGTGGCGCGCGGCCTCGGCCATCATCCACGGATCGGCACCGGCGATCTGCACCGACGTGGGCTCGACCTCGCCGTCGTGATCGGCCCGGCGCAGGGTCTTGGCGCTGCCCCACAGCAGCGAATTCGACGAGACCATTTCGGACACGGCCAAGCCAGCGCCCAGCTGTTTGCACAACTGCCGGAAGGGCCGGTCGGTCACGCCCGCCATGGGCGCGAGCACCAGATTGTTTCTAAGTTCGTAAGGGCCGATGTGCATGCCTGCTTCAGGTCTTGTGTTGTCAGGCGCCGCGTGCGGGACGGCAGATGATACCCGCTTGCAACCACCGGCGGAAGCATTCGAGGCGCGCCGATGCAACGCGCACACTTGCAAAACTCGGGCCGCGTGCACTGCATCAAACACGACGGGAATCACCGCCGCGAAGGCTTGTTCCGTGGAACAAGCGATTGGCCACATTTGCGCAAGAGGTTTCGATCAAGCGGCCGTAACCGCAGGCACGCGCGATGCGCACCACGATCAGGCCGGCATCAGCGGAAATCGAACTGGAACGATACCGCCTCGATGCGCGGCGCCAACAATTCCAAGTTCACCTGAAGGGGCCGGTTCGGTGTGAGACCCGCACGGGCATTGACCTGCGCAGGCAGATATTCGGCCGGCGTCAACCGGCGCGCGGCGACCCGACTGCCGGTGACATCCGTCAGGCGCAATTCCAGGATCGGATAGGCGATCGGTTGCTCGGCGCGGCTGACCAGGGTCAGATCCACCAGCAGTGCCTGGGCCACCCGCGGGTGCTCGCGCACACTGCGTTCGATGACCTCGATGCGCGCCGGCGCCCGCGGCAACGGCAGCTCGCAGTCCAGCCGCAGGCACAACTGTTCCAGCACCGGGCGCAGCTGGGGATTCGCCGACAAGGGCACACGCTGGAGATACAGCCACTGCCCGGCCAGCGTCACCGCCAGCAGCAGGCTCAGGCCGACGGCCAGCAGGCGGGTACGCGGGACCGGCGGCTCGTCGTCGAGCAACAGGGATTGCAGCACTTGGGATTGCCGCAGCTGGGGGGCGCTGGCCGGCGGCCCGTCCAGGGTGCCCGGCGAGGTCGCCACGGACGCGGCCTCCGCCGCAGGGTGGTCGGCCCCGGCCTCGTGGCGACCGGCCGGTGCCGGCGGCGTGGCGCCGCCCCCCTC
>JBHEOS010000039.1:17550-18067 GCA_046260695.1 Gammaproteobacteria bacterium | reverse complement strand
CATTTATATGGACCCCATTTATACGCATTTATACGGAGACCGTCGGCATACGCAGCAAGGGATAGCTCTGCCTGTAAATAATAATTGTGCGCCTCGCTCACTTCATACCATCCTTGTAGAAAATTGACTTCTCAACCCCTAAACCAGGACGCGATATTTCAGGGCACATATACGACGACGGATACCATGGCCCCGGAAGATCCCCACCACCACGCGCATATTTTATCGACTCGCCCATAACCTTTCGATCTGCCTGCCGAATAATTTTGTGTACAGTGCGCGTCATTATTGGATTATCAGATCTAGTGTATGTAATTAGCCTTTCGTAGTAATACTTATCCTGGTAGCCCGCATCTTTTTTGGCAGGGATTTGAACATTCCCATACTCATCGAATTCCTCTGCTTTCAATTCCACCGTCTCATACACCTTCACCCCACCATCAATTGCGCACAGCCGATTCACCTGAGCGTCGTAGTAGTACTTCTGACCTCCGCTGTACCAGAACGAGGCGCCGAA
>JBHEOS010000039.1:0-17540 GCA_046260695.1 Gammaproteobacteria bacterium | reverse complement strand
GGGATCGTTCGGCTCCGTGCCACGCACGGCGAGGTAGCGTTCACCCGAGGCCAACGATTCGAACACCGTGGCAGAAAAGCCATTAGTTGAATCTTTACATTGATTCACAACGCGCCAGTTTGAGGCGAATTCGGCGGCTTGGGCAGCGGACATGCCTTTACCGTTCTGTTTCAGCGCATCTTCAAAGGCTGCTATGCTCATGCCCGCATAAAGCTCTGAATATGCAGCGAGTGAAATTGAGGCATTCTCGTAATAGCTAGTTGTGCTATTCATTATTCGACTCCATACCTGAATATCGATGATTCAAGCTTCCCTGCTGCTTCTTTAATCTCTGGACAGTTATAGGTTGATGGATGCCATGGACCTGGCAGATCCCCCCCGCCACGACCATATCGAATTGATTCACCCAATACTTTCCTATCACTTCTTCTTAAAATCTGCGTTACAGTCCTTATCATCACTGGATTACCCTTCCGTAGGTATTCATCCTCTGTGACGAAATAATATTCATCCGATTCATTCATCTTTCTTTTGTTGTGAATACCTACATTGCCGTATTGATCAAACCTCTCCGGTGGCAAACTCACCGTCTCATACACTTTAATCCCACCATCAACAGCGCACAGCCGATTCACCTGAGCGTCGTAGTAGTACTTCTGACCTCCGCTGTACCAGAACGAGGCGCCGAACCAAAACAACGCAATCATAAATACAAATACATTGATGGCAGTCGTGTGCTCACCTACTCTGCCTCGCAGGCGTTTAACGCCTTTCCATACCAACGACGTCAGCCATAGCCACAGCGCGACAACACCAATTAGATAAAGACCACTCATGCAGACAATCCCCTATAAACGTCAACGCACGCAATTTCCGCCAAGCGCCTAGTTGCTATTTATTTATGACACTCTTATCGTTCAGTTCATACTTCACACCAGAGAACGCAATGAACACTCAAACTCGCTGTGATCTTTGCCTCCTCTGGTGTTAATTATTTACTTCACCGCTCCCGCAACCCCTCATCCCGATACCGCAACAGCGGACTCAGCACAAACTCGATCAACCGCCGCGTCCCGGTCTTCACCTCCACCGTCACCGCCATGCCCGGCGTCAGATTGACCAGCTTGTCGCCGACCTGGATGGTCGCGTCCTTCATCAGCACGCGCGCCGCATAGATGAGGCCCTTCTCCTCGTCGGTCACGGCATCGTTGGAGACATTGATGACCTCGGCATTCAGGGTCCCGTACTTCGTGAACGGGAAGGTCTCGACCTTGATCTCGGCGATCTGACCCTCGCTGACAAAGCCGATGTCATTGTTCAGCACCCAGGCCTCGATTTCCAGATTGCCTTCCTGCGGCACAATCTTGAGCAGTTCCTGCGCCGGCGTGACCACGCCGCCGACGGTGTGCACGGCCAGTTGCTGGACGATGCCGGCCATGGGTGCGGTCAGGGTTTGCAGGCCGGTGCGCTGCTCGGCCTTGATCAGTTCCTGCTCCAGCCCGGCCACTTGGCGCTCGGTTTCGGCGAACTCCGTGTAGACCTTGCCGGTGAACTCGGCCTCGACGCTGGTGCGCTGTTGCCGGGCCGCGGCGATGGCGGCCGTCAATTCGATGCTGTGCTCCACGGCGGCAGGCAGGAAGTCCAGCTCGTGGGTATGGAAGGTTCGCTTCATACGCTCAACTCAGCACCGACATGACGGGTTCGCCCGACTGGAGTGCCCATAAGCGGGCGTACTGGCCGCCCCGCTTGACCAGATCATCATGCGCGGCCGGGATAGTATGGGAGGCGGTCACCGGGGACCAGCACAATCAGCGACGAAATACGTAGGGAAATGCTTCCGCCTCCGTTTCCGGGCCGGTCTCAAGTACCCAGCCAGCGGCGCCTTCATAACGGTAACTTGCCAAGCTGCCCGGGGCATGTCATTCCCGCCCGTAGGTCATTGCGATAACCTTTCGCGCTGAAACACAGGAGCGAGGCCAGCCTGGTCGACCACCGCACCGAGACCGATTCCCTGGGCGCGATCGCTGTGCCCGCCGACTGTGATTAGGGCGCGCAGACACAGCGCTCGATCGAGAACTTTCCGATCGGCGTGGTGCGCTTCTGCTGGCAGCGGCCGATCAGCCGCACCCTGGGGGTACTCAAGAAGGCCGCGGCGCAGGTCCGCAGCTTTACTTCATGAACGGCTTCGCCGAGGGCGTGAAGACCTTGCTCAAGATGACCGGCATCGGCCTGGGCATGCTCAAGACCAAGCGCCTGTCGCCCCTGGAAGTGCTGAACGGCCACACGTGCAATGGTGTGGGGGAGATCGCTGAAAAAATCCCCACCGCCCGACCTCTGGGCGCGCGGAACGCCCTCCTATGAGGGGTGTTTGCGTTTCTGGATTTCGCCACAGCCCCTGCTAGGCTTAAAGACACCCAACGCAGCACCTCTTGCGGGGGTCACAGCCCGCCGTTCGGAGATCTCGCAATGGAAAGCGTACGCCAGCTGCTCGAATCGAAGGGCCATCAGGTCTGGTCGATCGGACCGGAGGCCACGGTCTACGACGCCCTCGCCCTGATGGCCGAGCAGAACATCGGCTCCCTGGCGGTGCTGCGGGATGGCCAGCTGGTCGGCCTGGTCTCGGAACGGGACTACGCGCGCAAGGTGGCCCTCAAGGGGCGCGCCTCCAAGGACACACCGGTGCGCGACATCATGGCGACCCGCGTGCCCTATGCGCGTCCGGAGCAGACCGTCGAGGAGTGCATGGCGGTGGTCACCGACCTGCGTGTCAGACATCTGCCGGTGCTGGATGATGGCCGCCTGATCGGCATCGTCTCCATCGGCGACCTGGTCAAGGCGATCATCACCGAACAGCAATTTATCATCGATCAACTGGAGCATTACATCACCCGCTAGTGGTCCATGCGTGAAGTTCGGTAACTGTTCGCGGCGCCGGGGCGTGCAACTCTGCGTTGCGAAAGCTTGAAATAGCGGTGCTATTCCTGCGCGCTCGCGCCTTGATCTGCGCGCCCCGGCTGTGCTCCTTAATCACCGAACTTCACGCATGGACCACTAGGAGCCTGTCGGATTTGGGCGGCTCACGATTCCAGCACCTCCATCGGCACGCCGGCCACCGTCCCAGACCAGATCGATTGCGGCGCGGCCCGGTCGCCCATCTCTGGTAAAATCCCGCCGATGGACGTCTCCCACATCCTCGATCCGCTCAATGATGCGCAGCGCCAGGCGGTCTCCGCGCCGGCCGGGCCGGTGCTGGTGCTGGCCGGGGCCGGCAGCGGCAAGACCCGGGTGCTGGTGCACCGCATCGCCTGGCTGATCCAGGTAGAGGGGGTCTCGCCCTACGGGACCCTCGCGGTGACCTTCACCAACAAGGCCGCCAGCGAGATGCGCCACCGCACCGAGGCCCTGCTGGGCATGCCCGCCGGCGGCATGTGGGTCGGCACCTTCCATGGGCTGGCGCACCGGCTGTTGCGCGCGCACTGGCGCGAGGCGAACCTGCCGCAGACCTTCCAGATCATCGACTCCGACGACCAGCTACGCGTCGTCAAGCGGGTCATGCGCGCGCTGGAACTGGACGAGGCGCGCTGGCCACCCAAGCAACTGCAATGGTTCATCAACGGCAAGAAAGATGAAGGGCTGCGCCCGCAACACATCGAGTCCTACGATGATCCGCATCTGAAACAGCAGATCCGTGTCTATGAGGCCTACGAGGAACTGTGCCAGCGCAGCGGCCTGGTGGACTTCGCCGAGATTCTGCTGCGCGCGCAGGAGCTGTGGCTGAAGAACCCGGACGTGCTGCGCCATTACCAGCAGCGCTTCCAGCACGTGCTGGTCGACGAGTTCCAGGATACCAACGGCATCCAATACGCCTGGCTACGCCTGCTGGCCGGCGGCCACGGCAACCTGTTCGCCGTCGGCGACGACGACCAATCCATCTACGGCTGGCGCGGCGCGCGCATCGAGAACATCCAGCGCTTCACCGAGGACTTCCCCGGCACCCAGGTGATCCGCCTGGAGCAGAATTACCGCTCGACCGGCACCATCCTGGCCGCCGCCAACGCGCTGATCGCGAACAATCAGGGGCGTCTGGGCAAGAACCTGTGGACTGAAGGCGCGGACGGCACGCCGATCCAGCTATACACGGCCTACAACGAATACGATGAGGCGCGCTTCGTCGTCGACCGCATTGCGCACGCTGTCGAGCGCGGCGACGCGCGTTCGGACTGCGCGATCCTGTACCGTTCCAACGCGCAGTCGCGCATCTTCGAAGAGCAGTTCATGCAGCGCGGCATCCCCTACCGCGTCTACGGCGGACTGCGCTTCTTCGAGCGCGCCGAGATCAAAGACGCGCTGGGCTACCTACGACTGGCCGCCAACCGCGACGACGACGCCTCGTTCGAGCGCATCGTGAATCAGCCGCCACGCGGCATTGGCGAGCGCACCGTGACAACCGTGCGCGAGTACGCCAAGCAGTTGTCGGTCCCGCTGAGCGCGGCGGCGCGGCGCGTGGTCGACGAGAAGGCGCTGCCGGCCCGCGCAATCGGCGCGCTGACGGCCTTCCTCGAACTGATCGACCGGCTCGCCGCCGACCTCCAGGGCCTGGAGCTGCACGAGCAGGTCGAGCAGGCGGTCCAGGCCGGCGGGCTGATCGCGCATTACCAGAAGGAAAAGGGCGAGCGCGGCCAGGCGCGCATCGAGAATCTGGAGGAACTGGTCAGCGCCGCGCGCCAGTACGAACCGGAGGACCACGACAGCGAGGTCGAGATGGACCCGCTGTCGGCGTTCCTGACCCATGCTGCGCTTGAGGCCGGCGAGGGCCAGGCCGATGCCTGGGAGGACTGCGTGCAGTTGATGACGCTGCACTCGGCCAAGGGCCTGGAGTTTCCGCTGGTGTTCCTGGTCGGCCTGGAGGAAGGCCTGTTCCCGCACCGGATGTCCAGCGAGGAACCGGGCCGCCTGGAGGAGGAGCGCCGCCTGTGTTATGTCGGCATCACCCGTGCGCGCCGCGAACTGCTGGTCAGCTGCGCCGAGCGCCGCCGCCTGCACGGCAGCGAGTCCTATGCACTGCCCTCGCGCTTCCTGCGCGAGATCCCGAAACACCTGATCGAAGAGGTACGCCCGCAGGTGCAGGTGTCGCGGCCGCTGTACGGTGCCGAACCGCGCGGCGCGTCACCGACCGCGTTCGGCGAACCGGCCGGCGCGCTATCACTCGGCCAGCGCGTGCAACATGCCAGATTCGGCGAAGGCGTGGTGCTGAATTACGAGGGCCAGGGCGCACATGCGCGTGTGCAGGTGAACTTCAAGCAGGCCGGCGCCAAATGGCTGGTGCTGGCGTATGCGAATCTGGAGACGGTCTGAACTGCCGACCGGGGGCCTTGTTCAGACCTCGTCGCGCGCTGGCGGCGCAGCCTTGAGCGCGATCGGATTACCGCCGTTGGTGCGTGTCAACGTAGCGATGTTCGGCGCGAGGTTCAGTAGCGCCTCGCGCGGCTTGCCGATGTAATAGCCCTGGGCAAAATCCACGCCGTAGTCCTTCAGCAGTTGCAAGGTCTCGGCGCTTTCCACGTATTCCGCGATGGTGACCTTGCCGAGTGCGTGTGCCACCTGATTCATCGACTGCACCATGGCCTGATCGACACTGGCCTGAGCCATGCCCTGGACGAAGGCCCCGTCGATCTTGAGCTTGTCGACCGGCAGGTATTTCAAATAGGCGAAAGAACTGAAACCCGAACCGAAATCGTCCAGCGCGAACTGGCAACCGATATCCTTGAGCGCGCCGATGAAGCGGGTGGCGGCACCAAGGTTGGCGATGGCCGCGGTCTCGGTGATCTCGAAGGTCAGCAATGCCGGATCCAGCTCGGTCTCTTTCAACAGGCTCTGGATGGCCGGCAGCAGGGCGCTGTCCTCGAAGGCCTTGCCGGACAGGTTGATGGAGAAGCGCACCTGGGTACCGTGCGCATGCAGGTTGGCGAGTTGGCGAATGGCGCGGTCGACGATCCAGCGGTCGACACTGTGGATCAGGCCGAAACGCTCGGCCGCGGGCATGAAGCCGCCCGGCAGGATCACCTCGCCATCGGTGCACACCATTCTCACCAGCACTTCGTAATCCCGGACCTCGCCGCTGCTCAGCGACATGATCGGCTGGTAGACCAACTGGAAGCGGTCGTGCTCCAGCATCTCGCGCACCCGCGCCGCCCAGCCCATGTCCTCGGCCATGCCGGCCTTGTGGCTGTCGTTGGGGTTGTAGAGGTGTACGCGGTTGCGGCCTTGGGCCTTGGCCATGTTGCAGGCGATGTCGGCGTGCGACAACACTTCGTCGGCGGACACCACGCCGGTGTCGATCACCGCGATGCCGATGCTGGAGGTGATGTTGAAGCTCTTGCCCGCGTACAGGAACTTGTAGTTCTCGAACAGGGCACGGAAATGCTCAGCGACCCTGGGCGCATCGTGGACCTTGATGTTGTAGGCCAGCAGCGTGAACTCATCGCCGCCGAAGCGCGCCAGCAGATCCCCTTCGCGCACATGATCGGAGACCAGGCTGCTGATCTCTATCAGCAGCTGGTCGCCGGCGGCATGGCCGAGCGTGTCGTTGATATATTTGAACTGATCGAGATCGAGGTAGAACAGCGCGCAGTCCGCGCCGCTGCGCGCGACGCGCGCGACCGTGCGCTCCAACTCCTGCTGAAAGTAATAGCGGTTGAACAAGCCGGTCAGCGAATCGTGCTCGGCCTGGTAGGCCAACTGCTTCTGGAATACTTTCTGCTCGGTGATATCCCGCGCCGTGCCGCTGATATGCACGACCCGTCCATTGACGTCAGGGTGCGCCTTGGCATTGAAGCTCAGATGGTGCTGGCCGCCATAGCGATCAACATGCACGGTCTCGTACTGCACCAGCTCCTGACCATTGAGCAGCTCCTGAAATGCCTGCGCATCCCGTTCCACATGACCAGGCGCGACAAACTCGCGGATGTGCCGACCGAGCAATTCCTGCGGCAGGTAGCCATAGATGCCCTGACAGGCATTGTTGAGGTAGGTCCAGTGCCCGGTGGCATCGACGCTCCAGACCAGATCGTGTGCGGTCTCGACCAGGTCGCGATAGCGCGCCTCGGCCTTGAGCATGTTGTCCTCGGCCAGCTTGCGCTGGGTGATGTCGGCGACCAGGCAGGTATACATGGGCTCGCCGCTGATGTGCATCGCGCTGGAGCGCACCGACACCTGGATGGGCTGGCCGTTACGGTGCAGCGCTCGGGTTTCCTGCTCGCCGGCGTCGATCGGCGGTACCCCGGTGGCGCCGGCCAGATCCGGCAGCAGCCAACCCAGCGGCTTGCCGCGGATCTCCGCGGCCAGGAAACCGAAGAGTTTTTCCGCCGCGGCGTTGAAGGTATCGATGCGCCCCTGCTCGTCCGCCACGATGATGCCCTCGGCGGCGTTATCCACCACGGCACGCATGGTGGACTCCTGATCGCCGAGGCGGCGGAACAGCTTGCCCAGGGTCTGGGTGAGATAGCCGATCTCGTCTGTCGATTGCGGGCGTAGCAGCGCGAGATCGGCATGCGTCGAGGCCCCGCTGCGGGTGAGCACCTCCTGTACCGGGCGTAGCGACTGCGCCATGCTGCGAATCGATAAGGCCGTCACCAGCACAGTCACCAGCGCCAGCACGCCCCACAGTATTGCCAGCTCAGGCGCAAACCCGCCACCGCTGAGGATGTGGTGGTGCATCAGCATCGAGTAGGCCAGCAGCGGCAGAAAGCCGCCCAGCAGCATGATCCGGGAGGTGAGACCGACCTGCACCTGCTGCAAACCCAGATGAGGCACCAGTTCGCCGAGGCGGTCGAGCGCGATCAGATAGGTGGGCAGTCCGACCAGGGTAGCCGTGGCCAGTTGCAGCAGCAGCACATGGGCGAGGGTACGTCCGGGGACCTGAGCGAGACCCTGGGTGCTGGCGAAGAGCAGCAGCGGCGTCGCCAGCGCGTAGAGCAGCAGCAGGCCCCAGTATTTGCGGCTGAAGCGTCCAAGCCGCCGGTGCAGATGTCCCGGGGCATTGCCGCCCTGCGGGTGCTGCGCCAGCCAGTGCAGGATCGGTTGCAGGTAGCCGCGAAAACTGACCACACTCCAGGCCAGCATCAGCGCCCATGCCGCCGGGAGAATGCCGGCGTACAGCGCGCGCGCCAATAGAGGAATGTCGATCAGACCGTACAGGAGCGCGCTGCCCAGACCCAGCAAGGGGGTCAGGGCAAAACCGGCTGCAATCCCTAGCGTGAACCGGTGGCGTACGAGTTGGAGATCGTTGCCGGTCACTGGATAAGCTCGACCCTAGGCGCCCCCGCTGAGTTGCAATCGTGACCGATACAGCAGCTGCTTAATACTTCAAAACAGAATCTGTTACGCTGTTCTTGTGGATGCAAGCCCGCCATATAATGGCATAACAAAACCCCATTGCAAGCAAAAACATTGGCATCGACGCCCTCGCGGATCGCCGCTGATTTGGCCGCCAGCCGTTGCCACACAGCCTGCACAAACGTGTCGCGCAAGCGGCACATCGACACTCAGAGGACAGCCCCTAATGAATCGTCGCGACTTCATCCGCCAGGCCGGCATGGCCAGTCTCGCCACCGGCGCCTTGACTACGGCGCCGGCCATGGCCGCAACGAAACACCGCTGGAAGATGGTCACCACCTGGCCGAAAAATTTCCCCGGTCTCGGGACGGGCGCCAACCATCTCGCGGCGCTGATCAACGAAATGAGCGATGGACGCCTGCAGGTCAAGGTCTACGGCAGCAATGAGCTGGTCCCGCCGTTCGAGATCTTCGACGCGGTCTCGCGCGGCACGGCGGAGATGGGACACGGCGCCTCGTATTACTGGAAGGGCAAATCGGAGGCCGCGCAGTTCTTCTCGGCGGTACCGTTTGGCCTGACCGCGCAGGAAATGAACGGCTGGCTGTATCACGGCGGCGGGATGGCGCTGTGGACTGAGGTCTACGCCCCGTTCGGTCTGGTGCCGACCGCGGCCGGCAATACCGGCGTGCAGATGGGCGGCTGGTTCAACCGCGAGATCAACACGCTCGACGACCTCAAAGATCTGAAGATGCGCATCCCCGGGTTGGGCGGTGAGGTCCTGCACCGGGTCGGCGGCACCCCGGTCAGCCTGTCCGGCGGCGACATCTTCACCTCCTTGAAATCCGGCGCCATCGACGCGACCGAATGGGTCGGCCCCTATAACGATCTCGCCTTCGGCCTGCACAAGGCCGCCAAGTATTATTACTACCCCGGCTGGCACGAGCCCGGTACCACACTTGAATGTTTCATCAACCAGAAGGCGTTCGCCGCCCTGCCCAAGGATCTGCAAAGCATCGTCCTGAATGCCTGCAAGGTCGCCAACCAGGACATGCTGGCGGAATACACCACCCGCAACAACGCCGCCCTGCACGCGCTGGTCAATGAACACAAGGTTCAGTTGCGGCGCTTCCCGGAGGCGGTGCTGAACAGACTCAGGACGATTTCCGATGAGGTCGTCGCCGAGATCGCCGGCAAGGATGCCATCTCGCGCAAGGTCTTCGAGTCCTACTGGGCCTATCGCGACCAGGTGCTCGCCTGGCATGACGTCTCCGAGCGGGCCTATCTGAACGCGCGCGCCGACACCTGAAACGCGTGGGTTATCCCATCGGCATTTCCAACAGGTGCAACTGCGCCCGCGGGACCCCGCGGGCGGCGAGGTAGCGCTCGCTCTGCGCCAGCACCCCGGCCGGCGCGGCAATATAGAAATCGAAGGCCGCGACATCGAAGTGCGGTTCGGCGATGGCCGCCAGCACACCCGCCAAGCGTTCGTGGGCGGCCGCGTCGTCGTGGTAGACCTGCGGGTCCACGCGCAAAGGCGTGTAGTGGAAATTCTCCAGGGCGTCAGCCCAGGCGCGGCCGCGATTGTGCAGGTAGGGGCGCTCGCCCTGGGTATGCACCCAGAACAGGTGCAGATTCTCCGCGCAGTCCGCCGCCATGGCATGTTCGATCAGGCTTTTGATCGGGGCAAAACCGGTATCCCAGGCCACGAAGATCAGCGAGCGCAGCGATTGCTGATCCAGCACGAAATCGCCCTGCGGCCCTTCGATCTCGAGGTCCTGATCCTGCCCCATGGCGGCATAGAGTTGTTGCGTGAAGGCCGTGTCGGCCTGCGGCTGGATATGCAACTCCAGCCGATGCTCGTCGCAGGGACAACTGGCAATGGGGTAGATAGCGCTGTGTCCGCCGCAGCTCAGGCGCAGTGACTGGCCCGCCAGGAAGCGCAGGCGCGCGCCGCCGGCCGGACGCAGCGACAGCACCAGCACCCCGGCCTCGGTGCGTTCCACGGCACTGACCCGCGCGCGGAGCCGCTGGGTCTCGACCTGGCCCGGGTCCGGACGCTCCGCGACCTCCAGGCTCACGTCGGTCACGGCGGTGTTGCAACACAGCAGGATCTGGCCCTGGGCGCGCTCGGCGTCACTCAGACGGTAGCGCGCCTTGCGTGTCAGCATGAGCGTGCCGCTCTTGAGCCGCGCCGTGCAGCGCCCGCAGCTGGTATCGCTGCAGCCGTAATCCAGCGCCAGGCCCGCGCGCAGCCCGGAATCCAGCAGACTGTCGTTGCCCTGGACGAAGAATTCGTGGCCGCTGGGATCGATATGCACTTGCGCGGCCATGACCCGCATCAGGACATCCGCGGCATACAGATCGCTCTCGTCCTGGTCGTGCGCATGCACCTGTTCCAGGGCATCGCCCAGCCAGGCGTGCAATGCCTGGATATCGGCCAGAACCGGTACCGCAGTCATCGCACTGAGCTTGCCCAGGTAGTCCTGGAGTTGCCGAATCAGCAGGTCATAACCGCGCATGCGGTAATTCACCGCGCCCAACTCGTGACTCATCGCCGCCACCCGTTGCGCCAGCACCCCGGCATCGGGCAGACCGTCCTGATCGCGCACCACGCGGCTGAGCGCCCGTTCGATCATCTGATCGGCCCGCTCGATCATGGTGCTGTCTTCAAGCTGGGTTTGCGGATAGACGCGCAGCAGTTCGGTCAGATCGAGCTGGCCTTCGAAGGTGCTCAGCTCACCGGCCTGGATCTGCTTTTGCAGTGTGGCGCGGTTTACGCCGACCAGGCGTGCCGCGCGCGAGAGCGTGATCAGGCGTGCCATGCCGTTCTCCTAGTGGTCCATGCGTAAAGTTCGGTGACTAAGAAGCACAGCCGGAGCGTGCAGATCAAGGCGCGAGAGCGCAGGAATAGCACCGCTATTTCAAGCTTGCGCAACGCAGAGCTGCACGCTCCGGCGCCGCGAACAGTTACCGAACTTTGCGCATGGACCACTAGGGAAGCTGAATAGCCCGTTCGTGGTGAGCCCTTCGACAAGCTCAGGGCGAACGGGAGACTTGATTAGAGTCACGAACCGATCTCTGCCGGGCCGTTCACGGGCAGGCCTATTCGATAGCCCCGCCCGGCTTCACCGGGGGGGCTATTCGTGCAGGGCCTCCAGGCGCAGGTTGAGCTCGGTCGCGAGGCGGGCGGCCGCCTCCTGCTCGGTCTCATCCAGCGACGGGTATTGATCCTCGATGATATCCAACGCCTCCAGCAAGCGGGCGCGGGTATCCAACTGCTCCACCGTCTGCGCGAGTTCCTGTATCCACAGATTCATGCATCACCTCGACCGATCCGCTCGGCGAGCGGTCTGAACTGGAGGCCATAGAACATTTCGAGATAGCGGCGTGTTTCGTCGCGCTCCAGGTTGGTCACATATTTCCAGAAACCGTAGATGCGCGAAAGGGTCATCATGCGCTCCGCGTACAGTTCCCAGGTATAACGGCTGTGTACCCGCGCGATCCCGCCGTTGGACAACTGCTGCCAGTAGGCCGGCTCGCGGGCGCTGCGCTCCATGAATTCCGCCATGAGCTCGGCCGCCTCGGCCCCGTGATTGGGGTCGATGTGAAACCCCGAAATCCCGTCCTCGATGATTTCGAGCGGCCCGCCATAGCGGGTCGCGAAGGTGGGCAAGCCGGAGACCATGGCCTCGACGACGGTCAGGCCGAAGGCCTCGAACAGCGCCGGCTGCACGAAGGCACCCCGGGAATCGGCAATGTAGCGGTATAACTCGCCGGATAGTTGCTTGTCGAGATGGATGCCCAGCCAGCGCACCTCGCTGTCCAAGCCGTAGCGATCCATCAGCTCATGCATGCGGGCGATTTGCAGCTGCTCCTCCCGATCCGAGGATTTCCCGGCGTCCACATGCCCGGCGATCACCAGCAGGTTCGCGCTTTTTCGCAGGCGTTCGCTGGCGCCGAACCACTCGACCAGTCCGGTGATGTTTTTGATGTGGTCCAGCCGCGCCATGCTGAATAGCAAGGGCTTGTCGCGATCGGCCAGTTGGCCGCGCGCATCGCCACCGGGCTCGCCCCAGATCCAGGCCTCGATCTCGCCGTGCAGACCGTTGCGACGACGCCCGCTGTCGCTGTAGGGAAAATACACCTCAGAATCCGCGCCGGGCGAGACGATGTTGAACTTGGGGTCGAAGATGTCCATGCCGTTGACCACACGATACAGCCCCGGCAGGGTGAAACTGCCGTAGCTTTCGTACTGGCCGACGCTGTTGCGGTCGCCGGCGATCTCCTGGTAGGTGCTGGTGATGATGAAGTCAGCGGCATTCATGGCGATCAGATCGGCGGTGAACTGGGCCGAGAAGTGATAATCCGCCTCGTTGTCGCGCCAGTACAGATCGGAATACAGGTACTTGGTCTTTTCCAGCGCGTGGGCGATGGTGCACTGGGTCACGTGCAGGCTTTGCGCCAGCAGGGTCGCCACCAGATTGCCGTCGGAGTAATTGCCGATAATCAGATCGGGGCGCGCGCCCAACTCGGCCAGGAGCTCCCGCTCGGCATCGACCGCGAAGCGTTCCAGATAGGGCCATACCTGGAACCGCGATATCCACTGCGGCAACACCTCGCCCGAGGCGCTGCGGAACGGCACCCGCAGGATGCGCGCCTGGCGGGTGCCGACCACCGGCTCGATGCGCTGATCGCAACTGGTGCCGAGCGCCTCGGGGATCAGCCGGGTGATGATCAGAATCTGTGGTTCGTTGTCCAGGCCCTGCTCCTGCAAGCGCTGGCGCATCTCCCGTTCCAGGGCCCGCACCTGGTCCAGGATGTAGACTACCTGGCCGCCGGTATCGGGCAGGCCGAGCACCTTCGACTGACCGAAGAATCCGTGCGGTGACAAGACCACCAGGTTGAAGATCATCGGGATACGGCTAAGCAGGCGTTCGAGGTTCTGCGGATCGGGCGCTTCCAGGACATCCGAGAGCAGGTGCAGGGTGTCGCGCATGCGCGCGACCTCGCGGCCCCAACCCGGCTCGAATCCCAGGGTCCTCAGGGCATGGCCGACCTGGGCCCACTGCGCGCCCGGCTCCTGAGCGGCGAGGTAGTCTTCCGCCCGGCGCAGCGCCTGGCGCAGTTCGGCGACGGTGGTGATCTGGTCGTTGAGCATCAGCTGCTGTCCCTGGCACTGATGCACGCGCAGAAAATCCAGCAGGCGTTTGTCGCCGCGGCCGATCTGGTCGAACAACTGACTGGACAGGCGCCGGTTCAGGAACTCCACGCCGCGACCGATGGAGCGCGCCTCCTGCAGGCGGGGAAACTCCCGATTGAACGGCCCCAGATCGACCTCCAGCGTCCAATCGTCGGCGCGTTCCCGGCCATTGACCTGGCGCTCTTTGAAGGCCAGGAATTCCGCGCCCGAGATCTCTTCGTATTCGATCCGCTCCAGGTGAAAACGCAGGTAGACCCAGCGCGCGATGCTCGGCCGTACCGCCAGACAGACCCAGGGCGTTTCGATCACCGCCTCCTGGCTGCGCGCGACCACCTCGGCCAGGGCCGTATCGCATAGGGTCTGATTGCCTTCCTGGGCACAAAAGTTCTGGAAGCCGTCCCACAGATCGGATTGCAGCAGGAACGGGCGCCCCAGGTTGCTGTAATGGCGCAGCAGCAGCGCGACATCATCCCGGTGTTCCAGCAGGTATTCGCGCAGCCCCTGCATCATGTCGCCTCCTCCTCGTCGGGCAAGCGGATCTCGCCCAGAAAATCGTAGTGCAGCATACCTTCCACCACGCCGGTGGCGAACTCGCCCTGTGCGAAATAGATCCGCGGGTTATCGCGCAGACGCTCGATCTCCGGGCTGTAGTTGCCGACCACCACGCCCAGGGTATTGCCGCGCAGCATCTCCTCGTCGCTGCCGCAGCCGCCGGCCACCAGCACATGCTCGGGCGGAATGCCCCAGCGGCCGCACACATGCCTAAGCGCCAGCCCCTTGGAGGCGCGCACGGGCAGCAGATCGAGGAACAGATAACGCGACAGGACCACATTGGCGTGCAGGTCCTGTTGGCGCAGCATGCGCACCAGCTCGCGCAGTTTGGGCGCGCGCTCGGTGTCGATGTAATAACTCAGCTTGAAGTCATGCTGCTCGGACTTGGGCTGCAACTTGAGCCCGGGGACCCCGCGCAATGCGGCACGCAGGCGCTTGGGCTCCCAGCGGTAATCGATGTGCCGCGCCCAGGTCTGATCCGGCGTCAGCTGCGGGCCGTAGTGGATCTCTACGCCGACCGAGCTGATCAGCAGATCCGGGGCTGGCAGCCCGTGCTGCTTGATCAGCGCCAGCGCACTCTCCAGAGAACGCCCGGTGGCGATGCCGAGGCCGATCTTCGCGCGACACGCATGAAGCCGGCGCACAAATCCGCGCAGGGCCTCGGGGTCGCCGGTCAGGGTGTTGTCCAGCGCGGACACGATCAGGCGGTCGCTGGTCGGTATGCGACTGCGCACCGCCTGCAGTTGCTGGCTGCGTTTGCCGCGTTGCAGGCGCGTGATCGCCTTGAGATAGCGCTGCACATGCGCATCCCAGGAATAATGCCGCTCCACGCCGACGGTGCCGTTGTCCGACCAGCGCTGCCAGGCGGCCGCGTCCTCGAGCATCGCCGCCAGCGCGCGCCCCATGCCCTTGGCATCCAGCGGGTCGATCAGGCGACCGTTACGGCAGTTGCGCAGGATGTCGCGCGGGCCGCCGTCGCGCGTCGCCAGCACCGGCAGGCCGCTGGCCGCGGCCTCCAGCAGGGTCAGGCCGAACGGCTCGGTCAGCGCCGGATTCACGAACAGGCCACGGCTGCGCACGGCGTTGCGGTACAGGCACGGCACGTCATCCGGCGCGTGCCGCTTCGGATAGGCCACGTGGCCGTACAGATCGTGGCGGTCGATCGCCAGCAACAGGTCAGTCAGCACGCTGCGCGCGCCGCGCTCCAGCGCGGACAGGTCACGGCGGTTGCCGGCCACGACGACCAGATTCGCCTGCTCGCGCAGGCTCGGGTGCTCGCCGTAGGCGCGCACCAGGGTAGCAATGTTCTTGCGTTCGTCGGCCCGTGACAGCGCCAGGATCTGCGGCCGTTCCGGGTGGCGCAGGAACGGCGTAAGCAGCGCGGCCGCGCTGGCGTCGGCGCTTGCCTCCGCCGGCGGGTGGAAGCGCCGCTGATCCACCCCAGGCGGGATGACCTCCATCCGGGCGGGCTGATAATTCGCGTATTTGGCGTACTGCTCCTCGACCTCCTGCGCGGTGCTGGCGATCACCAACTGCGCATGGTCCAGGGCGTGCTCCTCGGCCTCGATGCGTTGCGCCATGTTGTACTGCGCCTCGATCGCCGCCTTGGCCTGGCCCTGTTCGAGCAGCCGCCGGCGTTTCTCCCGGCCCAGCGAGTGCCCGGTCAGGACCAGCGGCACGCCGAGCAGGTCCGCCAGGCGGCTGCCGACATAGCCGGCATCGGCGTAATGGCCGTGGATGATGTCCGGCAAACGGCCGATGCGCCGCACATGTTGCAAGGCGTGGTCGGTGAAGCCGTCGAGATACGGCCAGAGCACCTCCTTGCGCAGGTAGCGGCGCGGGCCGCAGGGCAGGCGCACGATGAAGGCGCCGTCGGAAAGCGCCTCCAGACGTTCGGCATAATCCTTCGAGACCTTGGGATCGACGACCTGACGGGTCAGCACGTCCACCCGCCACACCTCGGGGTGCCGGGCCAGGGCGCGGGCCAGCTCGACGACGTACTTGGTCTGGCCACCGGTGTCGGCGTCGCGCCCGAGTTCCAGATCATGGCCGCGGATCAGGCCGTGAATGCTGATCAGCAGGAGATAGCGGCCCGTCTGCGCGCTCATAGTTTCCAGGCCTCGCGCAGGCCGGCATACAGGGCGGCGTCGGGCTGGGTGGCGCCGCGCTGTTCGCAGATCCGTGCGGCGAAGCCCAGGGCGCGGGACAGGGTCAGCCCCCAGTCCCAGCCACGCAACAACCCGAGCAGGGTCACCGCGCTGAAGGCATCGCCCGCGCCGACGCTGTCCACCAGCTGGGTGACGGCCGGCGCCTGGCCGCGCAGTGTCTCGGGGCCGATGCAACTGGCGCCCTCAACGCCGCGGGTCAGGATCACCCAGTCCAGCCCGCACGCCTCGCGCAGGTGCGCCGCCTGCGCCTCGGCGGCCGGCAGGCTGTCGCTGGGGCCACGCAGGGCCGTCAATTCATCATCGTTGAGTTTTAACCAACGCGCCGCCTGCATCAGTGTCTCGACCCGCGTGCGCTCCCACCAAGGCTCGCGCAGGTTGATATCGACGAACAGCGGGGCGGTCACCGCCTCGCGCAAGGCGGTCAAGGCCGCGCGCGACGCCGCGGCGCGGGTGATCAGGCTGCCGCAGTACAACAGCGCCGGGCGCACGGCGCGGGCCGCGTCCAGGGCGGTCTGCGCGTCGATCCGGTCATAGGCCTGGTCGGTCAGGATGTCGAAGCTGTGGGTGCCGTCGTGCAATGCGATCTGCACGCGGCCGGTGGGCAAGTCGGCATCGACCTGGATGCCGGTGGCATCCATGCCCCAGTCGCGCAGGCTATCAAGTACGGTCTGGCCGGGCCGGTCGCAGCCCACCCGGCTGATCAGCAGGGGCTTGGCGCCGAAGCCCTGGAGATGCCAGGCGACGTTGAAAGGTGCGCCGCCCATGACCGCCTGGCCGTCCGGGAAGGCGTCAAACAGCACCTCCCCAAAGATCAGGGGGCGCGCCTGTGTGGCATATGTGCGTGTGGATTCCATGTCATCGCCACCCCGGGACGCCCGGTACCCTCCCGAGTCGCTTCTTATGAACCTCGGACAATCCGGGTTGCCCGATGGAACGCGCAGGTTTCAGCAGCAGCCGTTCAAACCGCCTCGCGCTCCCGGTGCTCCTGGATGATCTTTTTCATGCCGGCGGCGCGCAGGTTCACCACGTTCGGGCGCTCGCCGGTGAGGTAATCCGCCAGGCTCACCATCGGTACCTTGTGGGTATCGACCAGCGGGTACATCGAGCAGGTCTCGCAGGCGCGCAGTTTCGGCTGGGTCCCGGCGGGCACCTTGCCCACCGGACGCTTGCGCAGCTTGTTGCAGTTTGCGGTCGCCATATAGGCCTGCTGGGGAATGCAGAAAAACATCATGTCCTTATTCACGGTCGTC
Organism: Gammaproteobacteria bacterium; assembly: GCA_046260695.1. Taxonomy (GTDB): domain Bacteria; phylum Pseudomonadota; class Gammaproteobacteria; order Thiohalobacterales; family Thiohalobacteraceae; genus JAHJQQ01. The sequence goes on along the minus strand of JBHEOS010000039.1, from coordinate 36 downwards.
ATCTCCAGTTAACACAGATTTGAAACGTTGGATGGG
>JBHEOS010000038.1:1880-20028 GCA_046260695.1 Gammaproteobacteria bacterium | reverse complement strand
TCCCTGACCAGCGTAAGCGTGCCCGGGTTGCGCGGCAGGCCATAGAAATCTGCGCCGAAGCAACTCGCGAATCCCTCCAACCGGTCCAGTGCCCCGGCGTCCTCGAAGGCCTGGGCGTAGAGTTCGAGCGCCGCGTGCGCGGTGTAGATGCCCGCGCAACCGCAGGCGCTCTCCTTGGCGCCGCGCGCATGCGGGGCGCTGTCGGTGCCCAGGAAGAATTTCGGATTGCCGCTGATGGCCGCCGCGACCAGCGCCTGGCGGTGCTGCTCGCGCTTGAGTACCGGCAGGCAATAATGGTGTGGGCGGATACCGCCCTGGAACATGGCATTGCGGTTCAGCAGCAGATGATGCGCGGTGAGCGTGCCGGCGACGCTGGCGGGCATCGCGCGCACAAACTCGATGCCCTCGGCGCTGGTGATGTGTTCCAGCACGATTTTCAGTTTGGGAAAATCGCGCAGCAGCCGGGTCAGATGGCGTTCGATGAATACCGCCTCACGGTCGAACACATCGACGTTGCCATCGGTGACCTCGCCGTGCACCAGCAGTGGTAGACCGGTCTCGGCCAGGGCCTCCAGGGCCGCCTGGCACCTCGCCAGATCGGTCACCCCGGCGTCCGAGTGGGTGGTCGCGCCGGCCGGATAGAGCTTCACCGCATGGATGTGCCCGCTGGCCTTGGCCGCGCGGATCTCCTCCGGACGGGTGGCATCGGTCAGGTACAGCGTCATCAGCGGGGTGAAGTCCACGCCTTTGGGCACCGCCGCGAGGATCCGCTCGCGGTAGGCCAGCGCCTGCGCGGTCGTGGTCACCGGCGGCTTGAGGTTGGGCATGATGATGGCGCGGGCGAACTGCGCCGCCGTGTGCGGGATGACGCTCGCCAGCACGGCGCCGTCGCGTACGTGCAGATGCCAGTCGTCGGGGCGGATCAGGGTGATGTTCATGAAGAGTCCAGGTTAGAAACGGTCGTCCATATGATCCACGTCGTTCAGGTTTTCGAGCTGGAACTGCTCGACTGCCGCCGCGGCGGCCTTGGGCTGCTCGAAGCGGGCGATGTGGAACAGCGCATCGCCCTCGTGCACCAGCGGGATGTTGGTGCGGCCGATGATGATGCCGGCCGCGGTGCTTTGCACGTCCGCCTCGCGTTCGCCGAACGGGTCGGCCACCACGCCGAGCCGGGTGCCGGGTTTTACCCGTGCACCGAGGTCCACAGTTGCGTGCAGGATGCCGCTCTGCGGGGCGCGCACCCAGGTGCTGGATGAGGCAACCATGGCCTCCGTGGCGTGCGCGGCCCGCTTGCCGGCCGGCAGCATACCCAACTCGCGCATCACCGCGACGATACCGCGTACGCCGCCGCGAATGCACAGCTCGTTGAACCGCAATGCCTCGCCGGCTTCGTAGAGCAGAGTGTGCACGCCCTGGTCCGAGGCCAGCTTGCGCAGCGTGCCCTCGACCAGGGCCCCGTCGAGGATCACCGGCGCGCCGAAGCTGCGCGCCATGCGCGCGATCTCGGGATTATCCAGATTGCCGCGCACCTGCGGCAGGTTCTCGCGGTGGATCGCCGCGGTGTGCAGATCGATGCCATGGGTGCACTTGGCGACGATCTCCTTGAGAAACAGGTTGGCGACGCGCGCGGTCAGTGAACCGCTGTCGCTGCCCGGAAACGAGCGGTTCAAATCGCGCCGGTCGGGCAGGTAGCGCGAGTGATTGATGAAACCATGCACATTGACGATGGGCGCGGCGATCAGGCTGCCGCGCAGGCGCTTGAGAGCCGCCAGCTTGAGCACCCGGCGGATGATCTCGACGCCGTTGATCTCGTCGCCGTGCAGGGCGCCACTCAGAAACAGCCGCGGACCCGGGTGACGGCTGTGGATCACATGCACCGGGATGGTGACCGGCGCATGGGTATAGAGCTGAGTTACCGGGATGTCCAGATACACGTTGGTGCCCGGCGGAATGGCCGTGCCACTGATCTCCAGGCGGGGGATGTCGCTCATCTCAGATCACCCCTTGCCGCGGGTACGGGTCTTGTTGGGACGCGCCTCCTTGGCGATGAAATCGACAATCATGCCGGCGATGTCCAGACTGGTGATGGTCTCGATGCCTTCCAGACCCGGCGAAGAGTTGACCTCCATGACCACCGAGCCGTGATGCGAACGCAGGATATCCACGCCGGCCACGTTCAGGCCCATGGCCGCGGCGGCGCGCACAGCGGTGGAACGTTCCTCGGGGGTGATCTTGATCAGAGAGGCGGTGCCGCCGCGGTGTAGATTCGAGCGGAACTCACCCGCCTGGGCCTTGCGTTGCATGGCGGCGACCACCTTGTCGCCGATCACGAAGCAGCGGATGTCGGCGCCCTCGGCCTCCTTGATGAACTCCTGCACCAGAATGTTCGCCTTCAGGCCCATGAAGGCCTCGATCACGCTCTCGGCGGCCTGTTGCGTCTCCGCCAGCACCACGCCGATGCCCTGGGTGCCCTCCAGGAGTTTGATCACCACCGGCGCACCGCCGACCATCTTGATGAGGTCCTGCACGTCATCGGGTGAGTGCGCAAAGCCGCTGACCGGCAGGCCGATCCCCTTGCGCGCCAGCAATTGCACCGACCGCAGCTTGTCGCGCGAACGGGCGATGGCGACCGACTCGTTGAGCGAGTACACGCCCATCATCTCGAATTGCCGGACCACGGCCGTGCCATAGAAGGTGATCGATGCGCCGATGCGCGGGATGACCGCGTCGAAACCGGTGAGGTTTTCACCGCGGTAGTGGATCTCGGGTTTGTGCGAGGCGATGTTCATGTAGCAACGCAGGGTGTCGATCACCTGGGCCTCGTGCCCGCGCTGCTGCGCTGCTTCGACCAGACGCTGGGTCGAATACAGGGTCTTCTTACGGGAGAGGATCGCGATCTTCATGTCTCATATCCACTGGAGTTACAGCCAAGGCTGGGTGTGACGGATGGCAGGCCACGATAGCCGAATTCTGTGCAGGTGCAACTGCGCGCGGTTTCTCACCCGCCGCCCGCGGGCCCCGTGTGCCTGCCCATAAGATACGACCGCGCCGGATCGACGGTGTAGCCCTGCGCCAGTGCCGTGCGGCCCAGCAGCATGCGGAAGTTCATGCTGTCGCGGTCGGTCAGGGTGATGTCGATCGGGAAGCGGCGGGCACCGATCTGCACCGCCGTGCGGATCACATAGCGGCGTTCGCGGTGACCGCCGGAATCGGTGACGTTGCGGCGGTCGATGATCGGCGCCTCGCAGTCGATCACGATATCGGTGTGCCGCTGACGCGGGTGCAGGGAGAACCGCAGCCAAGGCCGGCCATCGCGCTCGAAGCTCTCCAGCCGGAAGGCATGCAGTGCCGAGGTGCGTGCGCCGGTATCGATCTTGGCCTTGATGGCGGGTATGCCGAGTTCGGGCAGGGCGACCCATTCGCGCCAACCGAGCACGGGCCGGTCCGTTACCGGGGCCTTCACAGGCCCGCCACCGGCCGCCAAACGGGCGGCGTGGCATGTTGATTTGCTGCGGGTTTTTCTGCCCGTGGGCGGGGTATGCGCATGCCGTTTACCTTGACCTGCATGGTCAAAACACAGATCATATCGCGCTTGTTTACCCCCGGGTACCGTGGGCGCGGTCAAGAGGCGAGACCCGACGCGCACAGACCATGGACCCGCAACTGCCTGTTCGGCCTCAGATCGACCGGATCTGGGCCAGACGGCTGGCACCTGAGACACAGTTTAAGGAGTTGCATGAACGCCGCGGACAAGAAACGGTTGTTGCGCGAGATGCTGTTTGCGCGCCGCTTTGAGGAGCGCTGCTACGAGGCCTATGTCGAGCGCAAGATCGGCGGGTTTCTGCATCTTTATCCCGGGCAGGAGGCCTGTGCCCTCGGGGTTTTGGAGGCCGCGCGCCCCGGTCAGGACTATGTGATTACCGGGTATCGCGATCACGTCCATGCGATCAAATGCGGTGCCGACCCCAAGGAAGTGATGGCCGAGTTGTACGGCAAGGAGACCGGCTCGTCCAAGGGGCGGGGCGGCTCCATGCACATCTTCGATGTCAAACACCACTTCATGGGCGGCTATGCCCTGGTCGGCGGCCCCTTCCCGCTGGCGGCGGGTATGGCCAAGGCGATCCAGATGCGGGGCGGTGACGAGATTGCCATCTGCTTTCTCGGTGATGCCGCCAACAACCAGGGCACCTTCCACGAATCGCTGAACATGGCCGCGCTGTGGAAGCTGCCGGTGCTGTATATCTGCGAAAACAACCTCTACGGCATCGGCACGCGCATCGACCGCTCCACCGCGGTGCTCGACCAGTACAAACGCGTTGCCGCCTACAATATTCCCTCCGCGCAGGAGGACGGCCAGGACCTCGAAAAGGTCTTCAAGGCCGCACAGAAGGCGGTCAAGCATGTGCGCTCCGGCAAGGGCCCGTATTTCCTGGAGCTGATGACCTACCGCTACCGCGGCCATTCCATGTCCGATTCCAATGCCTATCGCGCCAAGGATGAAGAACGCATGTGGTCCAAGCGCGACCCTATCATCCTGTTCCGCGATCGTTTGATCGAGGCCGGGGAGCTGACCAAGGACCAGTACAAAGCCATGGATACCGCGATCCTCGATCAGATCGAGAGTGAGATCATCGCCTTCGCCGAGTCATCGCCCGAACCGCGGGTCGAAGAGGTCGGGAAATACGTGTTGGCGGAGAATGACCCCTGGGTTCGCGGAGGCGTGAAGTAATGGCGCAGATCATGTTCTGGGAGGCGGTGCGCCGCGCCCACGATGAAGAAATGACCAACGACCCGCAGGTCATCTGTATGGGTGAGGACATCGGCATCGCCGGTGGTACCTACAAGGCGACCAACGGTCTGTTTGCGAAATTCGGCCCCGAGCGGGTGATCGACACGCCGATCTCCGAAAACGGTTTTACCGGGCTGGCCATCGGCGCGGCCTTCCTGGGGGTGCGGCCGATCGTAGAGATCATGTCGGTGAACTTCGCCTGGCTGGCGCTGGATCAGCTGTTCAATTCCGCGGCCAAGGTGCGCTACATGTCCGGCGGCCAGCTCACCGCGCCGCTGGTGGTGCGCTCGCCGGGCGGTACCGCGCACCAGCTCGGCGCCCAGCATTCCGCGCGCATGGAGAAGGTGTTCATGGGCATCGCCGGCCTGCGTGTGGTCACGCCCTCCAATCCGCGGCAGGCCTATGGCCTGCTGAAGTCCGCCGTGCGCTGTGACGACCCCGTGTACATCAACGAACATGAACTCATGTACAACATGAAGGGCGAGGTGCCGGACGGCGAATACTTCATGCCGCTGGAAGGCTCCGAGGTCGCGCGCGAAGGCCGCGATGTCACGCTGTTCGGCTATAACATCTCCGTGCACTGGTGCCTGGCCGCCGCGGACATCCTGTCCAAGCAGCACGGCATCGAGGCCGAGGTGATCGACCTGTATTCGCTCAGCCCGCTGGACCGCGACGGCATCCGCGCCTCGGTGAGCAAGACCCACCGCGCGGTCATCGTCGAAGAGGCCGAGGCCCCGGTCGGGGTCGGCGCCGAGGTGATGGCGATCCTCAACGAGGAATGCTTCTTCGAACTCGATGCCGCGCCGGTGCGCGTGTCGGCGTTGAACCTCCCCATTCCGTACAACCACACGCTGGAAAAGAAGGTCATTCCGAACGCGAATGATGTGGTGAGTGCGGTCAGGGGGATGTTCGGCAAGTAAGGGTCGTTTTTGCCCCGCGCCCGTCTGGGGCGGAATGAGGGCGTGGGAAGCAGTCAATTCGAACCCGCGCACCACCGCGCGTGCGCACACTCAAGCAGGGACCTCCATGGCTGAACCCTACGCAATCAAAATGCCGCAGCTCTCGGACACCATGACCGAGGGCGTCATCGTGACCTGGGAGCGGCAGGTCGGCGATCAGATCAAGCGCGGCGATATCGTCGCCACCGTCGAGACCGACAAGGCGGTGATGGATGTCGAGGTCTTCAAGGAAGGTTTCCTGTCCGGCCCGATCGCGCCCATCGACACTACCGTCGCCGTCGGTCAGCCGATTGGCTACATCGTCGAATCTGCCACGGAGGCCTCGAACGAAACCACTGCGCCGTCCGCGCCGTCCGCCGCGCCGGTGCGGCACGCCGAAAAGCCGGTGGCCATGCCCGAGGCCGAGGCGGAATTCGTGGCCGCGGCGCCCGCCAGTGCGGTTCCCACCGGCGCGACCTATAGCGTCAGCATGCCGCAACTCTCCGACACCATGACCGAAGGCGTGGTGGTGACCTGGGAGAGGCAGCCCGGCGACAAGATCACCCGCGGCACGGTCGTCGCCACCGTCGAGACCGACAAGGCGGTGATGGACGTCGAGGTCTTCAAGGAAGGTTTCCTGTCCGGCCCGATCGCGCCCATCGACACTACCGTCGCCGTCGGCGCGGCCATGGCCTATCTGGTGGAACGGGCCGATCAGGTGGTGCGCGAGGAGGCCAAGCCCGGTGCGCCCGCACCCGAACATGCACCTGAACCTGCCGGCGCGGCGGCGCCGACCGGTCACGAGACATCCGCGGTGGCCGCGGCCGCCCCGGTCTCCCGTCCCGGTGGATCGCCGGCGGCGCGTCCGCAGGGCCGCGGCGCGACGCCTTTCGCGCGCAAACTCGCCGGTCAGCAGGGCGTCGATCTGAACACCGTGCCGGGCAGCGGACCGCGCGGGGTGATCGTGGCCAGCGACGTCGCTAACGCGCGCCCGGGCCCGGTGGTCGGCGGGGGTTTCCCGCAGGTCGCGGTGCCCGGCGACGGCCGGCCGATGAGCAGGCTCGAGGCGGCCATCAGCAAATCCATGACCGAATCGCTGTCCATGCCGACCTTCCACGTCACCGCGCATATCAAGCTCGATGCGCTGATCAAGGCCGCGAAGGCGGCGGGCGTGTCGGTGACGGTGGCGATCGCCAAGGCCTGCGCCGAGGCGATGAAGCCATACCCGAAGATGAACTGGTGCTATCAGCCGGTCGACAAGTTGGTTGAGCGTTCCAGTGTCGATATCGGCATGGCCGTGTCCGCCGACGGCGGCGGCCTGGTGGTGCCGATCCTGCGCGGCTGCGAGTCGCGCGACCTTGCCGAACTCAACGATGATTGGAAGGCGCTGGTCGAGCGCGCGCGCAAGCGCCGCCTGAAGCCCGAGGAATACCAGGGCTCGACCTTCCAGGTGTCGAACATGGGCATGTTCGGCGTCAGCCACTTCGACGCCATTGCCACGCCGGGCATCGCGGCGATCCTGGCGATCTCCGCCAATGCGGAGCAGGGCAGTCCGTTCACCATCACCGCCGATCACCGTGTCGTGAACGGCGCCGAGGTCGCGATGTATCTGGGCGGCCTCAAACAGCTCATCGAGCAGCCCGAGGCATGGATGGGGCCGCAGGGCCCGGCGATTCCTGCGGGCGACTGGGATTACGACGTGGTGATCATCGGCGGCGGACCGGGCGGCGAAGACTGCGCGCGCGACCTAGTCGGTCATGGACTGAAGGTCGCGCTGATCAACGACTCGCCGCTGCCCGGGGGCGAGTGCCTGTGGCGCGGCTGCATCCCGTCCAAGGCCTGGCGTGCCGCGGCCGATCGCATCCGCGACCGCGCGCACGACGCCTATCTGGGCATCACCGGCACCAACACGGCCAAGCTCGATTGGGGCACGCTCGAGGCGCACCGCCGCAAGGTGCTGGAGACGCGCGGCGAGATGGCGCTGAAGACCGACAAGGGCGTGAAGATCGACTACCTCCAGGGCTTCGGCCGCTTCGTCGACGATCATCATGCGCAGATCGACGTGTCCGGGAATCAGCACGACCCGCACAGCCGCGCGCAACCGCCCAGCAAGCCGACCGGCAAGATCGTCTCCTTCGGCTGTGCGGTGATTGCCACCGGTGCGCCGGCGTTCGTACCGCCGATCGACGGCGCGCTGGACGGCCTGAAGAGCGGCGCGGTGTTGACCTCCGACACCGTGTGGGGCCTGAAACAGCCGCCCAAGAAACTCGTGATCGTCGGCGGCGGTGCCATCGGCGTGGAGATGGCGCAGATCTTCCAGGATTTCGGCGCCGAGGTGACCCTGCTCGAAGCGCAGGCGCGCATCCTCGCCGAGGTCGAACCCGAGATCGCCAAGCACCTCGCCGCGATCCTCAATGAAGACCCGAACCTTTCCGTGCACACCGGCGTGAAACTTGCCAAGATCAGCGGCAAGCCCGGCGCGGTCAGCGCGCAGTACACCGATGCCGACGGCAAGGCGCATACGCTGAAGGCCGACTACGTGATCATGGCCACCGGCAAGCGTCCGGTGCTCGACGGCCTGGGTCTCGACAAGGCCGGTGTGGCGAGCGAGCGCTCCATCATCAAGGCCGACGCGCGCTGCCGCACCAATGTGCCGCATATCTTCGCCATCGGTGATGTCATCGGCGGTTACATGCTGGCGCACACCGCCGCGCAGCAGGGCCGCGTCGCCGCCGCGACCATCCTTGGCGAGGATCTGAAATACGACCAGGACAAGGATTGCGGCGTGATCTTCACCCGCCCCGAGGCCGCCTTCGTCGGCCTGTCGGTGGAGCAGGCCAAGGCCCGCGGCATCGACGCGGTGGAGGTCAAGGTGCCGATGAACATCGATGCCAAGGCGATGATCAATCTTGAGACCCACGGCATGATCAAGCTGGTCGCCGACAAGGCCAGCCAGCGCATCGTCGGCGTGCACTTCCTGGCCGATCACGCCGACACGCTGATCGGCGAGGCGGTGATGATGGTCAGCGCGGGCATGACGCTGACCCAGGTCGGCAGCGCGATCCACCCGCACCCGACCCAGACCGAACTGTTCGGCGACCTGGCCCGGCGGCTGGCCTCGCGGCTGCGGCGCAGTGCAAAGGTGAAAGGGCATTGATGCCCTGCGCCTTCTTTCCGTCCTGGCTGGGCGGGTTACTTTCTCTTGCTTGCCCAAGAGAAATAACCCAAGAGAAGGGCACCCCGACGGTTGGGTTTAATGGGGGTCTGACCTAGGGAAGCTCTGATCAAGTGCCCCGTTCGCCCTGAGCTTGTCGAAGGGCAAAGGGAAATGCTGTGATATCGAGGGCGATTCGTCCGTTCATTGTTCGACAGGCTTACCGCGAACGGACTTATTCAGAGCAACCCTAGGTCAGACCCCCATTAAGCTTCCCTGCGCTCCTCGCCCTTTTTGCGCGCGCGCCTGACTCGCAGTTCGCTCGGCGCTGGCTACGCCGGCACCGCTCGAACAGGAGGATCGCTTCATCGAAAAAGGGCAGTGGTGCTCGGCTGCGCCGACGGGGACGGGAAAGTCAAAACCGAAACGCTTTGGTTGTTGTTGACGTTGAACTCCCGTAGCCGCCGCCGAGCATCGCAGGGGCAATCGGGAAAAGCGCGCCTCCTGTCTGAGCTGTTCGAGCGGGACGGCGGCGCAGCCGACGCGCCCGAGCGAACTGCGAGTTAGGCGCGCGCCGATTGATCCGAGAAGCGCAGGGAACCCTGCGCAGCGGGGCGGCGGCTTCGGGGCGCTTTTCTTTTGGGTACTTTTCTTTGGCAAGACAAAGAAAAGTACCTCGCCCAGCCAGGGCGAAACGAAGGCTAGGGTAAAGAAAATTCCAAATAAATAAACCCGAATCTCAACCAGATTCAGGTTTGAATTCTCACTGAGAAGGTGATCACCATGTCCAACGTGAAAAAGGTCGTACTTGCGTACTCGGGAGGCCTCGATACCTCCATCATCCTCAAATGGCTGCAGGACCAGTACGGCTGCGAGGTCGTGACCTTCACCGCCGACATCGGCCAGGGCGAGGAGGTCGAGCCGGCGCGCGCCAAGGCGCAGGCGATGGGCGTGAAGGAGATATACATCGACGACCTGCGCGAGGAATTCGTGCGCGACTTCGTGTTTCCGATGTTCCGCGCCAACACGATCTACGAGGGCGAGTATCTGCTCGGCACCTCGATCGCCCGCCCGCTGATCGCCAAGCGCCTGGTGGAGATCGCCAATGAGACCGGCGCCGACGCGATCTCGCACGGCGCAACCGGTAAGGGCAACGACCAGGTGCGTTTCGAACTCGGCGCCTATGCGCTGAAGCCCGACGTGAAGGTCATCGCGCCCTGGCGCGAGTGGGATCTCACCTCGCGCGAGAAGCTCATGGCCTATGCCGAGGCACACGCCATCCCGGTGGATTTCGCCAAGGCTGGCAAGAAATCGCCGTATTCCATGGATGCCAATCTGCTGCACATCTCCTACGAGGGCGGCATTCTCGAAGACCCGTGGGCCGAACCGGAAGAGGCTATGTGGCGCTGGACGGTGGCGCCCGAACAGGCCCCCGATGCGCCGACCTATGTCGCTCTGGAATTCAGGCACGGCGATGTGGTGGCCATCGACGGACAGTCGATGAGTCCCGCGCGCGTGCTTGAACGGCTCAACCAACTCGGCGGCGCCAACGGCATCGGCCGCGCCGACATCGTCGAGAACCGCTACGTCGGCATGAAGTCGCGCGGCGCTTACGAAACCCCCGGCGGGACCATCCTGCTCAAGGCGCACCGGGCTATCGAGTCGCTCACGCTCGACCGCGAGGTCGCCCATCTCAAGGACGACCTGATGCCGCGCTATGCCAGTCTGATCTACAACGGCTACTGGTGGAGCCCGGAGCGCAAGCTGCTTCAGACTATGATCGATGCCTCGCAGGTGACCGTGAACGGCCTGGTGCGGATGAAGCTCTACAAGGGCAGTGTCTATGTCGCCGGCCGCGCGTCTGCCACCGACAGCCTGTTCGACGAGAAGATCGCCACCTTCGAGGACGATGCCGGCGCCTACAATCAGAAGGATGCCGAGGGCTTCATCAAGCTCAACGCCCTGCGCCTGCGCATCGCGGCCCGCAAACAGCAGCGTTGAGGGCGCTGGTCGCCCACGCCGGAGGCAACGGCGCCGCGTGTTGCATCCGCGCCGCCGGCCCGGAACGCTGAGGGTCCCTCCGGGTCCGGCATTGTGTAAGATGTGCAGACCCCTCCGGGAACGAGGACCCGCGCCACATCATGCCAGCCCCCGCTGATCTCAGCCCCCCGTCGGAACGCGGCCCGAGCGCACAGTCCGCTGTGGCCTCCGATCTGGAACAGCGCCTGCGCGCGGCGCAGACCGCGCTGGCCTACACCCAGGCCGGATCGAGCCTGATCGGCGCGATCGCGGTATTGCTGTTCTATACCTACGTCCTGCATGACATCCTACCGCGCCTCCAACTCGGCCTGTGGTCAGCCGGCGCGTTTCTGGTGTACGCCGCACGCTACATGTTGGTGAGGGGCTATCTGCGCACCCCCGAGAACGAACGCGGACGTCATCCCTGGCCCGCCTGGTTTCTGCTGGGTACCTTTATGACCGGCCTGCTCTGGGGTGCCTCCGCCGTGCTGTTGTTGCCGGAATATTCCATCGCCCATCAGGCCTTTCTGATCGTCGGTGTGACAGGTCTGGGCGCCGGTGCCGTGGTCAGCCATGCGGCCCTGCGCGGTGCGCCCCAGGCCTTCATCGTGCCGGCGCTGCTGCCCTACGGCCTGCAACTGATCGTCAGTGGCGACGGCGTGCAGCAGATGCTGGGTTCTGTGGTGCTGATGTTCATGGTCGTGCTGGTCGTGTCGGCGTTGACGATGTATCAGTTCATCGAGCGTTCGCTGCGTCTGGGCCTGGAAAATGAGCGACTGTTGCTGAGCCTGAACGGCGCGAAGGAACGGGCCGAGGCGCTCAACGATGAGCTGCGCAGCGAGATCGACGAGCGCCGCTTGGCCGAACAGCGCATCCGCGCCTCGCGCCAGGAGCTGACGCGGATTCTCGATAATCTGCAGGACATGTATTTCCGGATCGACCTGGATGGCCGCGTGGTGCAGGTCTCGCCCGCATCGAGTGAACTGCTTGGCTACAGTCCGGACGAACTGGTCGGTGCCGATATCGCCGATCTGTTCTGCGACCGCGCCGAGCTGAGCCGCTTCATGCAGCAGTTGGAGCGCGAGGGCGGGAGCCTGCGCAGCTTTGAGGCGCAGGTACGGCACCGGGACGGTAGCGAGATCTGGGTTTCGGAGAACGCCCGGTATTATCACGATGAAACCGGGGCCGTCGCCGGCATCGAGGGAACCAGTTACGACATCACCCGCCTCAAGCGTACTCAGGCCGAGCTCAATGCCGAGAAGGAACGCGCGCTGGTCACGCTCGCGGCAATCGCCGACGGGGTGATCGCCACCGATGCCGAGGGCTTGGTCGACTACATCAATCCCGTCGCCGAGACGCTGACCGGCTACGAAGCGACGCGCGCGCTTCGGCGCCCGCTGGCGGAGGTGTTTCGGGTGATTGATGAAGATACCCGCCAACTGGCCGAGGACCCGGTGCGGCAGTGCCTGCGCAGTCGGGGCACCTACCGCATCCCCGGTCACCCGGTGCTGCTCGCCGTCGGCGACCAAGCGGAATATTCCATCGAGGCGCGGATCGCGCCGATCTATGACGAACAGGCGCACGTCACCGGGACCACCCTGGTGTTCCACGACGTGACCGAGCTGCGCGGCCTGGCGCGCGAAATGACCTATCAGGCTGCCCATGACATGCTGACCGGCCTGGTCAACCGCCGCGAATTCGAGCTGCGCACCGAGGCCGCAATCCAAACGGCGCGACGCGAAGGCCTGATGCATGCCCTGTGCTACCTGGACATCGACCAGTTCAAAGTGGTCAACGATACCTGCGGGCATGTGGCCGGTGACGAACTGATCAAGCAGCTTTCCGCGCATCTGTTGGGCCGCATCCGCGAAAGTGACACCCTGGCGCGGCTGGGTGGCGACGAATTCGGCGTGCTCCTGGAGGCCTGTCCACTCGGCAAGGCGGTGGAGATCGCCGAGGAACTGCGCGTGCTGGTTCACAGCAACCGGTTCGAGTGGGATACCCACCGCTTCGACCTGGGCGTGTCGATCGGCGTGGTGGCGATTACCCCGGACAGCGGCAGCCTCGCCGAGGTGCTGAGCGCGGCCGATTCGGCGTGCTACGTCGCCAAGGATCAGGGCCGCAATCGCGTGCATGTCTTCGATGTTGACGATAGCGCCTTGCTCGAACACCACAGCCACATGCGCTGGGTGCCGCGCCTGCAAGGGGCGCTGGACGCCGACCACTTCGTGCTTTACTGCCAGCGGGTCGATCCGGTTGGTACTGCGGACGGCAGGGTCAGCTATCACGAGGTCCTGGTGCGGATGCTCGAAGACGACACCCTGATCGCGCCGGGCGTGTTCATCGCCGCCGCCGAGCGCTATCACCTGATGCCGGCCATCGACCACTGGGTGGTGACACACACCCTGCAAATGCTCGCGCGCCGGACCCAGTGGGGTGCGCATGACGTGTTCGCGATGAATCTGTCCGGACACACCCTCGGTGACGAGCCGTTCCTCGAATTCGTGATCGCCGAGATTGAACGCACCCAGGTCGATCCAAAACACCTGTGCTTCGAAATCACCGAGACCGCCGCGGTCGCCAACCTGCGCGCCGCCCAACACTTCATTCATACCCTGCGTCGTTACGGTGTGGCCTTTGCCCTCGACGACTTCGGCAGTGGACTCAGTTCGTTTGCCTATCTCAAGCGTCTGCCGGTGGACTATCTGAAGATCGATGGCCGCTTCGTCAAGGATATGGTCACCGATACCATGGATTACGCCATGGTCGAGGCCATCAACCAGCTCGGCCACATCGTCGGCGTGCGCACCATCGCCGAATTCGTCGAAAATGCTGAGATACTCGCCCGCCTCGAACACCTCGGCGTCGACTATGCTCAGGGCTTCGGCCTGCACGTGCCCGAACCCCTGGAAAACTTCATCCGCTAGTGGCCCATGCGTGAAGTTCGGTGACTAAGAAGCACAGCCGGCGCGTGCAGATCAAGGTGCGAGCGCGCAGAAATAGCACCGCTATTTCAAGCGTGCGCAACGCAGAGCTGCGCATTCCGGCGCAGCGAACAGTTACTGAACTTTGTACATGGACCACTAGGCAGCTAGGCGCGGCAGATAGGCCGCTCCTGCCATGACACACAGAGGAGACCCGCATGCGCATCCTGCACACCATGCTCCGTACCGGCGATCTCGACCGGTCGATACGGTTCTACAGCGAGATCCTCGGCATGAAGCTGCTGCGCCGCAAGGACTACCCGGAGGGCAAGTTCACCCTCGCCTTCATCGGCTACGGCGACGAGCAGGACACCACCGTCATTGAACTGACCTACAACTGGGACGTGGACAAGTACGATATCGGCAGCGGCTACGGCCACATCGCCATCGAGGTCGACGACGTCTACCAGGCCGCCGACGCGATCAAGCAGCGCGGCGGCAAGATTCTCCGCGAGGCCGGCCCGATGAACGCCGGCACCACCATCATCGCCTTCGTCGAGGACCCGGACGGCTACCCCATCGAGCTGATCGGCAAGCGCGCCTGATTCGAGATAAGAGCCCGGCAGGCGCGTAGGATATCTAATCGCTGTGTATTGCTTGATTCCAGAATGAGGGCGAATCGATGAATAGGACCACGTCTGTTTTCCGGCTGCTGGCGTTTGCCAGTGTGCTGTTGCCGTCCACGAGTTTTGCGCACACCGGCATCGGGGCGGTTGCAGGGTTCGGTGCCGGCTTTGCGCATCCATTCAGCGGCTTGGACCATCTGCTGGCGATGCTGGCGGTCGGTCTTTGGGCGGCCCAGATGGGTGGTCAGGCCCTTTGGCGGCTGCCCGCTGCGTTTGTCACGCTGATGCTCTGCGGGGGTGTCCTGGCGCTGTTGGGCCTTCAGGTTCCGCACGTCGAGGCGGGGATCGTGGCCTCGGTATGGGTTCTGGGCGTGCTGATCGCGACCGCGTGCCGGCTTTCGGCGGCCGTGGGCGCCGCCCTGGTCGGCGTGTTCGCGCTGTTTCATGGCCACGCGCACGGGGCCGAGATGCCCCTAGTGGGCAGCACGCTTGGATATGTTGTTGGCTTCGCGTTAGCTACGGCATGCCTGCATGCCGCGGGCCTGCTGGGCGGGCTCGGTCTACGCAGGCTGAACGCCAGCGGGCTGCTGCGTTATGCGGGCGGGGTGATCGCCTGCGCGGGGGTTTATCTGGCGGCGGTATGAACCGGCGGCGGCTATTTCCCGCCGCCGGACCGGGTCAGGACCCTGAGCGGCGTTGCGTCTGGCGCTGACCCGGGCGGCTGTGATTCGGGTTGCCACGCGGTTTGACGCTGGGTTGCGCGACATTGCCGTTGTTCGGTTTGCGGTTGGCGTTCATGACCGGTGATTTCTGCGAGGCCGGGTGGGCGCTGCCCTTGACGTTGCCCGGGCGTGCTTGACGCGCTGGGCGCTGCTGGCGTTGCTTGAACACCGGTTCGGCTTTGATGTCCGGGTTCGGCGCGTAGCCCTCGATCACCCGCTTGGGGATCTCGCGCTTGATCAGGCGTTCAATGTCCCTGAGGAAATCGCGTTCATCGATGCATACCAGCGACACCGCCTCACCTTCGCGTCCGGCACGGCCGGTGCGACCGATGCGGTGCACATAGTCTTCCGCCACGTTCGGCAATTCGTAGTTGACCACATGCGGTAACTGGTCGATGTCCAGGCCACGCGCGGCGATGTCGGTCGCCACCAGTACCCGCACCGCGCCGCTCTTGAAATCGGCCAGCGCCTTGGTGCGCGCGCCCTGGCTCTTGTTGCCGTGAATCGCTGCGGCACCTATCCCATCCTGGACCAGTTGTTCGGCCAGCTTGTTGGCGCCGTGTTTGGTGCGGGTGAACACCAGCACTTGGCGCCAGTTCCCCGAACCGATCAGGAACGAGAGCAGTTCGCGCTTGCGCGCGCGGTCGACTGGGTGGACAAGCTGCGAGATTCGCTCGGCGGTGATATTGCGCGACGCGGCCTCGATCAATGCCGGGTTGTGCAGCAGGCCGCCAGCGAGTTGTTTGATCTCATCGGAGAAGGTCGCGGAGAACAACAGATTCTGGCGGCCGCCCTTGCCGTGCGCGGGCAGCAGCGCGAGGATCCTGCGGATGTCGCGGATGAAACCCATGTCGAGCATGCGGTCGGCCTCGTCGAGCACCAGGATCTCGATGGCCGATAGATCCACGGTCTTCTGGCCGACGTGGTCCAACAGGCGGCCGGGCGTGGCGATCAGGATGTCCACGCCGCTGCGCAAGGCGGCGATCTGCGGGTTGATGCTCACGCCGCCGAAGATGATGGCGGATTTCAGTTTCAAATATTTTCCGTAGGTCGCGACGCTCTCGCCGACCTGCGCGGCCAGTTCGCGTGTGGGGGTGAGGATCAGGGCGCGTACCGGGCGGCGGCCGCCGCTGGCCGGCTGCGGCCGCGCGTTCAGGCGTTGCAGCAAGGGCAGGGTGAAGCCGGCGGTCTTGCCGGTGCCGGTCTGGGCGCCGGCCAGCACATCGCGACCTTCGAGAATGATCGGGATGGCCTGGTGTTGAATGGGCGTGGGTTCGCTGTAGCCCTGTTCGGATACAGCACGGACTAATTCGGCCGTAAGGCCGAGGGCGGAAAATGGCATGTCGAGTGGAACTCCTGGAATGATCTGCACAGGCTATGCCTGGGTCGGTCGAGGCAGAATTCGCGTAGGGTGGTATCGAGGCGGGCCAGGATTGGCTGCCGCGAGGGTACGGACGTAGACCGACGCGTCCGGGATGCGCGGCATTCTACAGAGAAACCCGGGCAATAGCCATCACGCGCGCGGTTGTGGGCTGAAGCGCGCGCGGAACACGGCCTTGATCGCCTGCGCCATCAGCCATAGATACAGCAGCGGCAGCAGGATCGTTTGCAGCACGAACACCACGATCAGGTTGATCGCGTGCTTGCTGATATCCGCCGCTGCCCGCGTGAAGTCCCCGAGGCGGCGCTCGACGTTCATGGCCTCGGCCGCAGAGTCATAGGCGCGCCTGGCACCTTCAAGCCAAGTCGAGAACGAAGGCGGGGACGGTGGGGTGGCCGCTATGGCCTCGGGCGGCTGGTTGGCCGCGTCGATGACCTCGGCGCTGCGTTTAAGGTGGGCCTGCGAGGCGGCGTACTGCGGTTCCAGGAACGCGTCGTACAGAAGCTCGTTGCCGATGGCGATCAACGGGATCGTAAAGCGCAAGATCAGTGCGATCAGCACCGACCGGTAGACCGCAGCGCGCAGCCCGGTGGACACCGGCCGCGGCCACCACAGCAGGGCCAGTGTTGCCACCAGCAGCCCGGCTAGCAGCAGCGTCAGTCCCGGCCAGGCCATGATCGTGAGCAGCATCTGCTGGATACCCAGCGAGGTCGCGCTGGCGAGCATGATCCAGGAGAAGCGTTCGACAAGGTCGTTGAGGGGGTCGAGGATCTGTCCCGGTGCCAGTGTCACGCCGACGCCAGCGGGTTCGATGGCGACTTCGGTGCCCTGCGCGACCGAGATCACGCCGTTGAGCCCGCGCGCCACGCCGAAGGTGATCAGTGCCCGGGTCAATCCGGCCTGGGTGTATTCGTGGCCCAGCGTGTCGAGATCCCCGCGCCAGGCGAGCCCGGCCAGCAGCAGAATCAGGCCTGAGATGAGCAGTTTCCAAGCAAGGCGTCCCATGCGGCTAGCCTAGCACGGCGGCCGCGTGCCGAGTCCGCCCCGGTGCGCCGGATGGCGTATACTGGCGCACCTTTTCGGCCCTATTCACCCCCCCTCGCGGCGCCCGCCGCGACCTCAGGTTCCGCCCATGTCCGATGACGCGATAACACGTTTTTCACAACTGGCCCTCGCCGCGCCGCTCCTCAAGGCCATCGACGAGGTCGGCTACGAGGCCCCCTCGCCGATCCAGGCGGCGGCGATCCCGCCGTTGCTGGAAGGTCGCGATCTGCTCGGCCAGGCGCAGACCGGCACCGGCAAGACCGCGGCCTTCGCGCTGCCGTTGTTGAGCCGCCTCGATCTCACGCTGCTGCAACCGCAGTTGCTGGTGCTCGCGCCGACCCGTGAACTGGCCATCCAGGTCGCCGAGGCGATGCAGACCTACGCGCGGCATCTGAAGGGCTTCCATGTGCTGCCGGTGTACGGCGGTCAGAGCATGGAGGTGCAGTTGCGTCCGTTGAAGCGCGGCGTGCATGCCGTGGTCGGCACGCCCGGGCGGATCCAGGATCACCTGCGCCGCGGCACGTTGAAGCTGGACAAGCTCACCGCCCTGG
>JBHEOS010000038.1:306-1870 GCA_046260695.1 Gammaproteobacteria bacterium | reverse complement strand
TTCCAGCAGCGAAAGCTGCTCCAGCGCGGCGTGCACGTGGTGGTTGGCACCCCGGGCCGCATCCAGGATCACCTGCGTCGCGGCACGCTGCAGTTCGACCAGATCCGCATGGTCGTGCTCGACGAGGCCGACGAGATGCTGCGCATGGGCTTCATCGACGATGTTGAGCAGATCCTCGAACACACCCCGGATAACAAACAGGTCGTGCTGTTCTCCGCGACCATGCCGCCGGCCATTCAGAAGATTGCCCGGCGCTTTCTGCGCGATCCGGTCGAGATCCGCATCGCTAATAAGACCACCACTGTGGCGGCCATTTCCCAGCGCTATTGGCAGGTCAGTGGCACGCACAAGCTCGACGCGCTGACCCGCATCCTCGAAGCCGAGGATTTCGACGCCATGCTGATTTTCGTGCGGACCAAGACCGCGACGGTGGAGCTGGCCGAGAAGCTGGAGGCGCGCGGCTTCTCCGCCGCCCCCCTGAACGGCGACATGAACCAGGCCCTGCGCGAGCGCACCGTCGACCGGCTCAAGAAGGGTGCGCTGGATATCGTCGTCGCCACCGATGTCGCCGCGCGCGGTCTGGATGTCGAGCGCATCAGTCATGTGCTGAACTACGACATCCCCAACGACACCGAGGCCTATGTGCACCGCATCGGCCGCACCGGCCGCGCCGGGCGTACCGGCACGGCGATCCTATTCGTTGCGCCACGCGAGCAGCGCATGCTGCGCGCCATCGAACAGGCCACGCGCCAGCCCATCGAGCCGATGCGCCTGCCCAGCCATGCGGATATCGCCGATCGGCGCGTGGCCCAGTTCAAGCAGGCCATCGGCGAGGTCATCGAGGCCCAGGACCTGACGTTCTTCGCGACCTTGATCGAGGATTATCAGCGGGAAACCGACCGGTCGCCGACTGAGATCGCTGCGGCGCTGGCTTACCTGCTGCAGAAGGACCGGCCGCTATTGCCCCTCGCCCCGGAGCCCGCGCCGGCCGCGGCCGCGCGCAGCGAGCGTCAGGTCGGGCGTCAGGCTGAGCGACCGCCGCGTCGGGAGGCGCGCGAGCCGCGCCCGGCGGCGGCGCGGCCGCCCCGTGCCGAGCCCGCTGCGGCCCTGCGGGCGCCGAAGCCGGGGATGGAGCGCTTCCGCGTCGAGGTCGGTTCCGAGGGCGGCGTGCAGGCCAAACACCTGGTCGGGGCGATCGCCAACGAGGCGGGGCTGGACAGCCAGCACATCGACAATATCCGGATCCAGGCCGACCACAGTACGGTGGATCTGCCCGAGGGTATGCCCAAGGAGGTGTTACGGCATCTGCAGAAGACCTGGGTCTGCGGTCAGCCGTTGCGCATCCACCGCCTCGACGAGGCGGCCCCGCCTGCCGGCAAACCGCACCGCCCGCGCGGCGAGGGGACGGAGCCGGCCAAACCGTCCAAGCGCG
This sequence comes from Gammaproteobacteria bacterium, assembly GCA_046260695.1. Lineage (GTDB taxonomy): Bacteria > Pseudomonadota > Gammaproteobacteria > Thiohalobacterales > Thiohalobacteraceae > JAHJQQ01. The sequence continues at coordinate 438 of JBHEOS010000038.1, read as the reverse complement.
GCGACCGGCCGCTGGGCCTGAGTAAGTCGCCGGGCAAGTCGCCGAAACCGGCGCGCGCGGGGGCCGCCAAGCCACGCAAACCGCGCACGCCCTGAGTCCGCGTATGGCTCTCAAGGCGACCATCTTCAAGGC
>JBHEOS010000038.1:0-296 GCA_046260695.1 Gammaproteobacteria bacterium | reverse complement strand
CCGCCACTACTACGCGACCCATGCGCTGACCCTCGCGCGACACCCCTCGGAGACCGATGAACGCATGATGACGCGGGTGCTGGTGTTTGCGTTGAACGCCCACCCGGACCTGGCCTTCACCAAGGGCATCAGCAGCGACGATGAACCCGATATCTGGCGCCGGGACCTGACCGGTGCAATTGAAACCTGGATCGACCTCGGCCAGCCAGACGAGAAGCGTGTGCGCAAGGCCTGCGGACGCGCACAGCAGGTATCCATCTACTGCCACAGCGGACACAGCGCCGAGCTGTGGTGGC
>JBHEOS010000037.1:0-20784 GCA_046260695.1 Gammaproteobacteria bacterium | reverse complement strand
CCGAACACCAGATCGACATAGGGTGCGCGCTCGCGCAACGCCGCACCTTCCTGGCTGGCCACGCAGCCCCCCACGGCGATCACCAGCCCTGGATTGGCCTCCTTCCATTCGCGCCACAGGCCGAGCTGAGAAAATACCTTCTCCTGCGCCTTCTCGCGGATGGAACAGGTATTGAGCAACAGCACCTCGGCCTCTTCCGGCACCTGGGTCGGGACCAGCCCATGGGACTCGCCCAGCACGTCGGCGATCTTCGCCGAGTCGTACTCGTTCATCTGGCAGCCGAAGGTCTTGATATAAAGTTTGCCGGTCATAACCGTATGGACATCTTTAATGATGCCGCCCCCGCGGGGCGGGGGATGGGAAACTAGTTCGAGTCAGCCTGTAAGCCGGGTTCTGTCGTGGACAGTCATTCATCTGCGATGTGCGTCGCCGCACACCTCTAGCGACCTACCCGGGAGCAACGCGGGCCGCGCCAATGCTCCCCTATTTGGTCTTGCTCCGGGTGGGGTTTGCCCTGCCACCCCTGTTACCAGGGGCGCGGTGCGCTCTTACCGCACCATTTCACCCTTACCAGTACCGAGGTACTTCGGCGGTATATTTTCTGTGGCACTTTCCGTGGGCTCGCGCCCCCCAGGCGTTACCTGGCACCCTGCCCTATGGAGCCCGGACTTTCCTCGAAGGCTTGAGGCCCCCGCGACTGTCCAGCCGACTCGGGGCGCGATTGTAGCATGGGCTAACGCCCGGCCACCGCCCCCCGGCGGGGCCGGTAGGTCAGCCGGCCCAGGAAACGGTTCACGGGGTTGTCGCGATCGAGGAAGGCCAGGATCGGGGGACGACGCACGCCCATTTCCTCGCGCAGCTCACGCAGCCCGGCATGGGTGCTTTCGAGCTTCAGGCCGCGGCGCAGGGCGTCGCAGGCCTGCCTGCGGTGCCCCAACCGCAGCTCGGCACGCGCAAGATTCTCGAATACCTCGCCGTGACGCGTCGCTTCCTGCGCGGCGCGGCGGCACAGATTCAGCCCGCTGACATCCATCAGCAGCACCTGGGTCAGACCCAGACTGGAGAGATACAGCGGGGCGTAGACATGGTGGACGATGGTGGACTGGCTCGCCGCCTTGAAACAGCTCAGGGCGGCCGGCAGATTGCCCCGTTTGAGATAGCGTTGGCCCGCGATGAAATCCGGGTGCAGCGGGATATCGCTGGGCTCTGCGGCCCATTGTTGGTTCATCGTTCCGCCTCCTGTGGCTGATAGCATCTTCCTTGATGCGCGGAATTCCGCCGGCTCCACGGCGGCTCACGGGCCAGATGATAGCAGGCCTTTCCAGGCGTTGATCAAGCCGTTGGTGGAGGCATCGTGTCCCGTGACCCGGCCGGGGCGTTCGAGCTCGGGCAGGATGGCCTGCGCCAGCTGTTTGCCCAGTTCCACCCCCCATTGGTCGAACGAATTGATATCCCAGATGATGCCCTGCACGAAGATCTTGTGCTCGTAGAGGGCGATCAGGCTGCCCAGGGTCCGCGGGGTGAGTTTGCGGTAGAGGATGGCATTGCTCGGGCGGTTACCCGGAAACACCTTGTGCGGCAGCCGCCGCGCGAGGGCCTCGCCGGACAGCCCCTGCGCCGCCAGCTCGGCGCGCGCCTCGGCCTCGGTCTTGCCGCGCATCAGCGCCTCGGTCTGGGCGAAAAAGTTCGCCAGCAGGATACGGTGGTGCTCACCAAGTGGGTTGTGGCTCTCGGCTGCGGCCAAGAAGTCCGCCGGTACCAGCCGGGTCCCCTGATGCAGCAGCTGGTAAAAGGCATGCTGGCCGTTGGTGCCCGGCTCGCCCCAGACCACCGGCCCGGTGTTGTAATCGACCAGCTCGCCTTCGCGGGTCACGCGCTTGCCGTTACTCTCCATGTCGCCCTGCTGAAAATAGGCCGGAAAGCGGTGCAGGTATTGATCGTAGGGCAGGATCGCCTGGGTCTCGGCGCCGAAGAAATTGCCGTACCAGATACCGAGCAGGCCCAGGATCACCGGCAGATTGGTCTCCAGCGGCGCGCTGCGGAAATGCTCGTCCAGGGCATGCGCGCCGGCCAGCAGTTCCTCGAAGGCATCCATGCCGAGGTACAGGGCGATCGACAGGCCGATGGCCGACCAGAGCGAATAGCGGCCGCCGACCCAGTCCCAGAACTCGAACATGTTATCCGGATCGATGCCGAACGCGCGCACCGCCTCGGTGTTGGTCGACAGCGCGACGAAGTGCTTGGCGACCGCGCCCGCGTCGCCGGCATCGGCCAGCAGCCAGGCGCGCGCGGTGTGTGCGTTGGTCAGCGTCTCCTGAGTGGTGAAGGTCTTGGAGGCGACGATGAACAGGGTCGTGGCCGGGTCCAGGTGCTTGAGCGTTTCGGCACTGTGGCTGCCGTCGATGTTGGACACGAAATGCACGCGCAGACGATCCGACCCATAGGGCTTGAGCGCCTCGGTGACCATCAGCGGGCCGAGGTCCGAGCCGCCGATGCCGATGTTCACGACGTCTGTAATCGCCTGGCCGCTGAAGCCCGTCCAGGCGCCGCTGCGCACCCGCTCAGAAAAATCGCGCATCTTCGCCAGCACGGTATTGACCGCCGGCATCACGTCCTGGCCGTCGACTTCGATGGGGCGATTGGAACGGTTACGCAGCGCGATGTGCAGCACCGCGCGGTCTTCGGTGACGTTGATCCGCTCGCCGGAGAACATCCGCGCGATCCAATCCTGCAAGCCGCGCGCGCGGGCCAGCTCCAGCAGCAGACCCGGCGTCTCGGCGGTGATGCGGTTCTTGGAATAGTCCAGCAGGATGTCCTCGAAGCGCAGCGAGAAGCGTTCGAAGCGCTGCGGGTCCTGCGCGAACAGGTCGCGCATGTGCCGATCGCGGATGTCGTGGTAATGCTCCGTCAACGCGCGCCAGGCAGAGCCTTGGGTCAAATCAGACATGTCACGGTCCTGTAACGACGGGGCCGGCTATTCTAACCGCAATGCCCCCGGCAGGGACACGCGCGCGTCACTCGTCTCCGAGCGTATTACGCCAGCACTGATCCTCGCGCGCGAACAACCGGTTGGCCTCCTGAGGTCCCCAGCTACCGGCGGGGTAGGTGTGGATGAAATCGCGCTCGGTGGTCCAGACCTTCAGGATCGGGTCAACCACGCGCCAGGCCCAGTTGACCTCGTCATACCGCAGGAACAGCGAGTTGTCTCCGTCGATCACGTCTAACAGCAAGCCTTCATAGGCATCGATGCCGTTCTGAGGTACACCGCAGGTTGCCGCATCCAGGCGCTGGGTCTCGGCGACCATCTCCAGCCCGGGCTGCTTGACCTGCAACTCCAGACGCAGGCACTCGTTGGGCTGGATGCTCATCAGCAACCAGTTCGGCTTGAGTTGATCGATCTGGGTCTCGCGGAACAACTGCTGCGGCGGGTGTTTGAAGCGGATGCTGATTTGCGAGGTGCTTTGCGCCATGCGCTTGCCGGTGCGCAGATAAAACGGCACGTTGCGCCAGCGCCAGTTGTCGATCAGCAGCTTCAGGGCCACATAGGTCTCGGTGCAGCTCGTGGCAGGCACGCCTGGCTCTTCCAGGTAAGCCGCGACCTTGTCCTTGCCGATCCGGCCGCGCGCGTATTGGGCACGGAAGGCATGGGCATGGACCGCGCTCTGGGAAACCGGGCGGATCGAACGCAGCACCTTCACCTTCTCGTCGCGCAGCGATTCGGCATCGAGGTTGGCCGGCGGCTCCATCGCCACCAGGGTCAGCATCTGCAACAAGTGGCTCTGCACCATATCGCGCAGGGCCCCGGCGCCGTCGTAGTAGCCGGCGCGCGTCTCGATGCCGGCAGTTTCGGCATGACTGATCTGCACGTGGTCGATGTAGTTACGGTTCCACAGCGGTTCCAGCATCAGGTTGGCAAAGCGGAATACCAGAATGTTCTGGATCGCCCCCTTGCCGAGATAATGATCGATGCGGTACAGCTGGTCCTCGCGCCAGTGGCGGTGCAATTGCCGGTCGAGCATATCGGCACCTTCGAGGTCATAGCCGAAGGGCTTCTCGATCACCACCCGCCGCCAGCCGTCGTCGTCGCGGTTCAGGCCTGCATCCGCCAGCCCGTTGCTGACCAGCGCGTAGTCGGCCGGCGCCAATGACATGTAAAAGGCGATGTTCGAGGGATATTCCGGCGCGGCCAGCTGATCCCGCAGGCGCCGATAGACGTCCGTCTCTTCGAGATCGCCCTTGAAGAAGAACAGGCGGGCGCCAAAACGCGCGAAGACCTCGGCATCGAGTCCGGCACGGACGCGGGTGCCGAGCCAGTCCTCGACCACATTCCGCCAGGCCGCATCGTCCCAGTCGCGGCGGCCGACGCCCAGGATGCGCATATCCTGGGGCAGGCGCCCGGCCTGTTCCAGATGATAGAGCGCCGGCAGAAGCTTCTTCTGCGACAGGTTGCCGGTCGCGCCGAAGATGACGAAGGTACAGGGTTCAATCATGGAATTGTCGCTTCCTTCTCGTGTTGTCGAGCGACCACAGTGAAGCACACCGGTCCTCGCTCCAGACTACTGCTTCTTGACCGCATGCCCGCCGAAGGCGTTGCGCATCATGGCCAGCAGCCGGTTGGAATAGCCGACCCGGTCCTGGCTGGCGAAGCGCATGGCCAGCGACATATTGATCACCGGCAGGGCCACGCCCTGATCGATGGCCTCGATGGCCGTCCAGCGACCCTCGCCGGAATCGGCCACGATCGGCTCGATGTCGCTGAGCTCCTGGTCGGCCTGCAACGCCTCGGCAGTCAGATCCAGCAACCAACTGCGCACCACCGAGCCGTGCCGCCAGAGCTCGCTGAGCTGCGCCAGATCGAGCTGGAATTCCGTCTTGCCGCGCAGCAGGGCAAAGCCTTCGGCGAGGGCCTGCATCATGCCGTACTCGATGCCGTTGTGGACCATCTTGGTGAAATGCCCGGCACCGATCGGCCCGACATGCGCCCAGCCGGTATCCTGTGCAGGCGCCAGTACCTTCAAGGCCGGTTCGAGTAGCGCGACGGCGGCCGCGCGGCCGCCGACCATCAGGCAATAGCCGTTCTCCAACCCCCACACCCCACCGGAGGTCCCGGCATCGATGAACTCGATGCCCTGCTCCGCCAGCCAAGCCCCGCGGCGCTGACTGTCGTGATAATTCGCGTTGCCGCCGTCGACGACCAGATCACCGGCCTGCAACAGCCCGCGCAACTCGCCGAGCGTGTGCTCGGTGATCTCACCGGCCGGCAGCATCACCCAGACCACGCGTGGCGCCGGCAGTTTGGCGACCAGATCGCCGAGCCCGTCGGCCGCGCGCATGTCCACCTCCTGCGCGAGCATCTCGACGACGGCACGGTCGCGGTCATAGCCGACCACCTCAATGCCACCGCGCCGCAACCGGCGCACCATGTTCGCGCCCATCTTGCCCAGCCCCACCATCGCCATCCGCATGCCGTACTCCTCAAATAAAAACGCAAGTATAGACGGTCACTTGACGTCGCATACCCGGTCCCTCACCCTTACGCCCTGCCGAACACCTCGCGCATCCTGTCAGGTTCCGTCCCATGAACATTCTGTTTGCCAGCAGCGAGGTCCACTCGCTGATCAAGACCGGTGGACTCGCGGATGTCTCCGCTGCCCTGCCCAAGGCACTGCACGAACTCAAGCAAGATGTGCGCCTGGTTCTGCCCGCCTATCAGGATCTGCTGACGCGCGCCGGTCAACTGCGCGAGGTCGCCCAGCTGTCGCTGCCCGACAGCCCCGCCGCGGTCCGCGTATTGGAGGGACGGCTGCCGGGCACGTCAATCCCGGTTTATCTGATCGATGCCCCCCAATGCTTCGACCGGCCCGGCAACCCCTATTCCGCGCCGGACGGCAGCGACTGGCCGGACAACGCCCAGCGCTTCGCCCGTTTCGCGCGCGCCTGCGTCGAGCTGGCCATGGACCGCGCCGGTCTCGGCTGGCGCCCCGCGGTCGTGCACTGCAACGATTGGCAGACCGGCCTGGTCCCGGCACTCCTGAGCCTGGAGACGGCGCGCCCGGCCACGGTCTTCACCATCCACAACCTCGCCTATCAGGGACTGTTCGATTGGGCGAGCTTCCAGGCCCTGCACCTGCCCTATACCTGGTGGTCGCTGCACGCCCTGGAATTCCACCAGCAGCTGTCCTTTCTGAAGGGCGGACTGGTATTCGCCGACCGGCTGACCACCGTCAGCCCGACCTACGCCGAGGAGATCCGCACCCCCGAATACGGCTGCGGGCTCGATGGCCTGCTCGCACACCGCGCCGCGGACCTCACCGGCATCCTGAACGGCGTCGATTACGGCCTCTGGGATCCGGCCACCGACCCGTTGCTGGAACACCCGTTCGCGCCAGACGACCTCGCGGGCAAGGCGGCCAACAAACAGGCCTTACAGGCGCACTTCGGCCTGCCGCAGGCAGCCGAGTTGCCGGTGTTCGCGCATATCGGACGGCTGGTGGAGCAGAAAGGCATCGACCTGCTCCTGGAGATCCTGCCGCAGCTCCTGACCCGCCCGTTGCAGCTGATCCTGCTCGGCACCGGCCATGCCCAGCTGGAGACCGCCCTGCGCCAGGCCCAGGCCGCCCACCCCAAGCGGGTCGGCGTGCGCATCGGCTATGACGAGGCCCTGGCCCATCGCATCGAGGCCGGCGCCGACGTATTCCTGATGCCCTCGCGCTTCGAGCCCTGCGGACTCAACCAGCTCTACAGCCTGCGCTACGGCACCCTGCCCCTGGTCCGGCGCACCGGCGGCCTCGCCGACAGCGTGGTCGACTGCCGTTACGCGACCCTCGAAAGCGGCGCGGCCACCGGCTTTCTGTTCGACACGGCCAGCCCGGCGGAACTCCTCGCCGCGATCGACCGGGCCCTGGCCCTGTATGCCCAGCCCGAGGCCTGGACCCGCGTGGTCAAGACCGCCATGGCCCAGGATTTCAGCTGGGCACGCAGCGCCCAGCGCTATCTGGCCCTATACCGGGACCTGGGCGCCAGTCCGACCTCCGACCTAAGAAAACTCTGAATAAAGTCTCCCGTTCGCCCTGAGTTTGTCGAAGGGCAAACGGGATATGCCGTGCATAGTGAAGGCGATTCGTCCGTTCGTGGTACGACAGGCTCACCACGAACGGACTTATGGCGGATCTTCTCCAATGCCGATCTACCGCGCCGGTAGGGGTGCGTGGGGGGGCTCGGCTGGTATAATCCGCGCCTTTGTCCCCGCAGCCGGCTTGAAAACCTATGAAATCCGAGAATTCCGCGCCCTTCGAGATCACCCAGCCCCGGGACAAGGAACTGCGCACCCGCGTGCGCCTGTTCGGTGATCTGCTTGGTAATGTGCTGCGTGCCCAGGAGGGCGGCCAGGTGCTCGCGGCCGTGGAGACCCTGCGCAAGGGCTTCATCGAACTGCGCGGCGGCGACAATCCGCGCCTGCGCGCGCGACTGGTCCGGACCATCGACAATCTGGACCCGCAGTTGCTCACCCATGTGGTGCGCGCCTTCAATGTCTATTTCAGCCTGGTCAACATCGCCGAGCAGGCCTTTCAGCACCGGCAACGGCGCCGCGAACTCTCCAGCGGCGGGCCGCTGTGGTTGGGCTCCTTCGACCATACCCTGCGCGGATTCCGCGAGCAGGGCATCAGCCCGGCGCAACTCCAGACGCTGCTCGATCAAACCCGCTACATCCCGGTGTTCACCGCGCATCCGACCGAATCCAAGCGCCGGACCATCATGGAGGCGCTGCGCCGCATCTTCGTAGTCAGCGAACAGCTCGACACCACCAAGCTGAGCAAGGAGCAGCGCAACGAGATCATCCAGGATCTGCAAAACGAGATCCAAATCCTGTGGAAGACCGATGAGGTACGGGTGCACAAGCCGCGCGTGCGCGACGAGATCCGCAACGGCCTCTACTATTTCCGCGACAGCCTGTTCGACGCCGTACCGGCCATCTACCGCAATCTGGAAAAGGCCGTGCGCCGCATCTATCTCGATGGCGACCCGAGCGCCCCGCTGCCTGTGAAGGTGCCGAGCGTGCTGCGCTTCGGCTCCTGGATCGGCGGCGACCGCGACGGCAACCCGTTCGTGCGCCCCGAAACCACCGAACTGGCCTTGCGCCTGCACATGCGCGAGGCAATCGCGCATTACCTGCAACGCCTCGATCAACTGCGCCAGAGGCTGACCCATTCCGACCTGCTCTGCCAGCCGGCCGCCGCGTTTAGCGAGAACCTGGCACGCGACATCGAGCGCTTCGCCGTGATCTTCGCGGACCACCCCTCGCGCTATGTGAACGAACCCTACCGCCGCCGGCTGTTCATCATGCGCTACCGCCTGCGCCAGAATCTGGATGCGGTCAATGCACAGATCGATGCCGAGGGCGGCACCGACCTCGGCCAGTTCCCGCACCGTTATCTGAACGAGCAGGATCTGCTGCGTGACCTCTACGAGATCCGCGATTCACTCATCAGCCACGGTGACGTGCGCATTGCCAAGATCGATCTCACCGATCTTATCCGCCTGGTCGAGACCTTCGGTTTCTTCCTGATGCAGCTCGACGTCCGCCAAGAATCAACGCGCCACACCGATGCGGTCAGCGAGGTGCTGGGCCAGTTCCCCGACCAGACCGACTATGCCGCGCTCAGCGATGCCGACCGGCTCGGATTACTCAGCCGGCTGATGTCCACCGGCGCCCCGCCTGCAGTAGACCGCGACCGGCTCGGCGAACTCACCCGCGAAACCTTGGATGTCTTCGACGTCATGAAACGCATGCGCTGCGAGGTCAGCGTGGAGGCCTTCGGCAACTACGTCATCTCCATGACCCATGCCGCCAGTCATGTCCTGGAGGTAATGTTCCTGGCCTGGATCACAGGGCTGGCGGGTCGCAGCGACAGCGGCTGGTACTGCCAGATCCGCATCAGTCCGCTGTTCGAGACCATCGAGGATCTGTCGCACGTCGAAGCCGTGCTCACCGAACTGCTCGACGACGGCACCTACCGGGCCCTGCTGGCGGCCTCCGGGAATCAGCAGGAGGTCATGCTCGGGTATTCGGATTCGTGCAAGGACGGCGGCATCCTGGCCTCGGGCTGGAGTCTGTACGAGGCGCAAAAGAAAATCCTGCGCCTCACCGATGAGCGCGACGTACGCTGCCGGCTGTTTCACGGCCGCGGCGGCACCATCGGCCGCGGCGGCGGCCCGACCCACGAGGCGATCCTGGCGCAGCCACCCGGTACCGTGCACGGCGAGATCAAATTCACCGAGCAAGGCGAGGTGCTGTCCTACAAGTACGGCAATCTGGAGACGGCCATCTATGAGCTGACCATGGGCGTCACCGGTCTGCTCAAGTCGAGCCGTTCGCTGATTCAGCCGGTCGAGCCGGATCGCAACGACTACCTCGGCATCATGGACCAGCTCGCGCGGGTCGGCGAACAGACCTATCGCGATCTGACCGATCGTACCGACGGGCTCCTGGACTATTTCTACGAGGTCTGCCCGGTGAACGAGATCAGCCTGCTCAACATCGGATCACGCCCCAGTCACCGCAAACAGGGCAACCGCTCCAAAAGTTCGATCCGGGCCATTCCCTGGGTATTTGGCTGGGCCCAGTCGCGCCACACCCTGCCGGCCTGGTACGGCATCGGCAGGGCCCTCGAAAGCTGGCGCCAGGACGATCCAGTGCGGCTCGCCAAACTCCAGGCCATGTATCGGGAGTGGCCGTTCTTCCGCGCTCTGCTGTCCAACACCCAGATGTCGCTGTTCAAAGCGCGCATGGATATCGCCCGGGAATACACTGAACTGGCCTCCGACAAGGCGCGCGCGGCGGGTATCTTCGAGGGCATTCATACGGAATTCCACCGCACCCTGACCCAGGTGCTGCAGGTTGCCGACCAGAAAATATTGATCGAGGAAAACCCCTCGCTGTATCTCTCCCTGAGCCGCCGCGACCCCTATCTGGACCCGCTCAATCACATTCAACTCACGCTGCTCAAGCGTTACCGGGACGAGCGCATCGCCGAGGCCGCGCGCGAGGTCTGGCTCGATCCGCTGTTGCGCTCGATCAATGCCATCGCCGGCGGCATGCGTAACACCGGCTGACGCGCACGACGGCCGCGAGGGACGCGAATGGCGCGCACGGGAAAGGGAAATTTCCGTAGCCCGCGTCAAATGAAGTATTCTATATATTCTTTATAATTCTGCGACCCTGGGCCACTTCGAGCCGCACACGTCATCGACCCACCGCATCCGGACCATGTTCAAATTTCTCACCCTGCCCCTGACCCGGCTGATCGGTCTCAACGTGAACCGCACCGGGCATTTCGAAAAACTGGTCTCCGCCGTCGGCGGTCTGTGCGGCATGCTCGCAGTCGCGATGCTTTCGCAGCTACTCCTGGGCGACAGCTCCGCCGCAGCATGGGTCGTCGCCTCCATGGGGGCGACTACGGTGCTGCTGTTCGCCGTCCCCCATGGGCCGCTGTCGCAGCCCTGGCCGGTCTTCGGTGGCCATCTCGTGGCCGCGGCGATCGGCGTGACCTGCGCGCAACACATACCCGACCAGGCCTTCGCCGGGGCAGTCGCCGTGGCACTGACGATCGCCGCAATGCACTATCTGCGCTGCATCCATCCGCCCGGCGGCGCCACGGCGCTGACCGCCATCATCGGCGGCGACAGCATCCAGGGGCTGGGTTACAGCTACTTGCTCACCCCTGTATTGCTGAATTGTTTGATCATCCTGGGCGTCGCGGTGGTCTTCAATTTCGCCTTCCCCTGGCGCCGTTATCCCGCCGCGCTCGCGAGATATTTCACCGCCAAAGCCGCATCCAGGCTGTCGATGACTAACGCTGAGGCGGAAGGGTCAGAAATCACCCGCGAGAATCTCGCGTCGGCACTCAAATCGATGGACAAGACCCTCGACGTCAGCGAAGACGATCTGGAGAAGATCTATGCCCTGGCGCTGAACAAATCTCAGGGCGCCAGCCTGAGGCCGGCGGATCTCGGCCTGGGTCGCTGTTACAGCAACGGCCAACACGACACCCGCTGGCAGGTCCGCCAGATCGTCGACATGCCCGTCGTCGAATCCGACGATGACCTGCTGATCTACAAGATTGTCGCCGGCAACGGGCGGCGCAGCGCCGGCACCGCCACCCGCGGCAGTTTCGCGCGCTGGGCCCGCCACGAGGTATTCCTGAATGAAAGCTCCTGGCAACGCGTGCCGACCCCGCCGGAGAACATCCCCAAGCCCTGACCGAATCACCTACAGGAGGTCACCATGGCCAAGCGTCCCGAAGCCGACCTGACGCGCGATGACTTCGTCAACGCACTCAAGGAAATGGACACGTTCATGGACATCTCCGTGGACGATCTGCTGGAGATCAACAGCAAAGCGGCGAAATATGCCCGTCACCGCAAGACCGAGGGCCTGGTGATTGCCAACCTGATGAGCCGCGACGTGGTCACGGTGTCCCCGGACACCTCGCTGGCCGATGCCGCGCATCTGCTGATGACGCATCGCATCAGCGGACTGCCTGTGGTCGATGACAAGCGACATCTCCTGGGCGTGATCACCGAAGCCGATTTTCTCTGCGCGATGGGTCTACCCTGCCACCAGCCGAGCCAGTCGTTGTGGCAGACGTTGGAGGCGATGTTCACGCATCAGCCGGAAATTCACGAGCCGACCGGCAAGGTTGGCGATCTGATGGTGAAAAATGTCATCACCGTGAGGCCTGAACAGACACTGCACGATGTGATCGAAGTGATGAAGCACAACCGCATCAAGCGCGTCGTGGTCTGCGACGACGTGGGTAAGATACAGGGCATAGTCACGCGGTCTGATCTGGTCCGGGTGTTCTTTGACCGGCTGCGCAAACCACAGGCCGGTGCGGACTGAGGCTGCGGGTGGGCGTTACGCGACCTGAACCGGAATATCCCGGCCGGTGCGCACAATGTGGTTGTCTTCGTTCAGGTAGACCAGCGTCGGCTTGAAATTCATCGCCTCCTGCTGGGTCAGGATGGCATAGCAGCAGATGATCACGCGGTCGCCGACGGCGGCCTTGTGGGCCGCGGCGCCGTTCACGGAGATGATGCCCGAACCTTCCTGGGCGCGGATGGCATAGGTCGTGAAGCGCTCGCCGTTGGTCTTGTTGTAGATATGGATCTGCTCGTACTCGCGCATCCCCGCCGCATCCAGCAACAGACCATCGATCGCGCAAGACCCCTCGTACTCCAACTCGGAGTGGGTCACGCGCGCGTGGTGCAGCTTGGCTTTCAGCAGTGTCAGTTGCATGGCGGATGAGAAAGCGGTTGCGGGAGACGAATTATCCCCGATCGCCGTCGAAGGCGCAATCCGGATTCCGGGGAATAAAAAATTACCCAAGGGAAACCATGTGGTTATCAATCAGGCGGGTACTCCCCAGACGGGCCGCAGCCAAGATCACCACGCAGGTATCGCTCGGTATGGCCAAATCCAGATCGGGCCGGCGGATGCTGACATAGTCGGTGTGGAATCCCGCCTCGTTCAGCACCGTCATCGCGGCACGCTCCAGCAAGGTGAAATCCCCTTCCCCGTCACGCAGATGGTCAGCCACTTCCTGGAGCGTGCGGGCCAGCAGCGGTGCGATGCCACGCGCTTGAACACTGAGATAGGCGTTCCGGGAGCTCATGGCCAGCCCATCTGCCTCACGCACCGTCGGCACACCGATGATGTCGATCGGCCAGCCGAGATCGGCGACCATCCGGCGAATCAGACACAACTGCTGATAATCCTTCTCGCCGAATACCGCACACGCCGGCTGGACCAGATTGAACAGCCGCGCCACCACGGTGGTCACGCCGTCAAAGTGACCTGGGCGGGATGCGCCTTCGAGGACATCGCCCAGCAGCGGCACGCTGACCCGCGTCATCTGTTCCAACGGTTGCGGATACACGGTGGCCACCTCCGGCGTGAACACCAAATCAGTGCCCCGTGAACGCAACCCCGCACAATCCGCCTCGAGGGTCCGCGGATAACGCGCGAAGTCTTCCTCCGGACCAAACTGCAGCGGATTAACGAAAATGCTCGCGACCACGCGCTCGGCCCGCTCCCGCGCCACCTCGATCAAACGCAGATGCCCGGCGTGCAGATTGCCCATGGTCGGTACAAAGGCGATACGCGCACCCTCGGCGCGCCATTGCGCCAGGGTTGCGCGCAGCACCTCGATACTGTCTGTCTGAAGCATGGATCTCCGCCCGTGTAAGCATCGGCCCTGAGAACGCCGGGCGCGCCTATGACGCGTTGCGGGAAATTTCCCTCTCGCAGGCGCGACACCGTGGGTTTGGACAGCACCGCATAAAAATGCCCGGCGCCCGTGCAGGCGCCAGGGCAACCGCGTTCAGAAACTGTGTTCCGGCCCCGGGAAGCCGCCGTCTTTCACGGCCCGCACATAACCCTGTACGGCGGACTGGATACTGTCCGCGCCGGCCATGAAGTCCTTGGAGAATTTCGGACGCTTGCCCGGGGTGATGCCAAGCAGATCCTGCAACACCAGCACCTGACCGTCGCAGTCGGGACCGGCGCCGATGCCGATCACCGGCATGCGCACCGCACGGGTGATCTCGCGCGCCAGTTCCGCCGGCACGCATTCCAGCACCAGCAGCGCGGCCCCGGCCGTCTCCAGACCGCGCGCGTCCTCCAGGATCGCGTGGGCCGATTCAGTTTCGCGCCCCTGCACACGGTAACCACCGAGTTGATGCACGGACTGCGGCAGCAGGCCGAGGTGGCCGCACACCGGGATGCCCAGCTGTGTCAGATCGTGAACGATCTCGACGATCCGCGCGCCGCCTTCGAGCTTGACCATCTGTGCGCCGCCCTCGCGCATCAGCCGCGCGGCATTGCGCAGAGCCTCAGGCACGTTGGGATAACTCATGAACGGCATGTCAACCACGCGCAAGGCCCGCTGCGCACCGCGCGCCACGCAGGCGGCGTGATAGATCATCTCGTCGAGCGTGACCGGCAACGTCGACTCCCGACCCTGCACGACCATACCCAGCGAGTCACCGACGATAATCACCTCGATACCCGCCGCCTCGATGAGCTGCGCGAAACCGGCATCGTAGGCGGTCAGACAGGCGATCTTGTCACCGGACTGTTTCTGGCGTTCCAGCGTGGTGCGGGTGATCTTCTGCTGGGGGTTCTGGCTGCTCATGACACCTGATCGGACGGCCCGCTGCCGGGCGGTGTGGACACAGTCTACAGGGAAACCGGCAGGGGATTGAAATACTGCCGGCCGGTGCGCGCGCGCGCGACCTGTTCGAGCAGTTCCTGGTAGGCCGTGTCGCTGTTGACCAGATCGACGTAGGCGGCGTTCACAATCAACAGGGGCGCGGCATCGTAGTCATGAAAGAACCGGGCATAGCCCTCGGACAACCGCTCCAGAAAGGCACTATCGATATGCTGCTCGTAACGGATGCCGCGCTTGGCGATGCGCCCGAGCAGAACCTCGACCGGGGCCTGGAGGTAGATAACCAGATCCGGCTCCGGCGCATCCAGGGTCAGATGCGCATAGACCTGCTCATAGAGACGGTATTCCTGCTCATCCAGCGTCAGGCGCGCGAACAGCCGGTCTTTTTCCATCAGGAAATCCGAGACCCGCACCGGGTGGAACATGTCACGCTGCCGCAGCTCCTGCATCTGCCGTGCACGTTGCAACAGGAAGAACAATTGGGCGGACAAGGCACCCTGACGCGGATTCCGGTAGAAGCGTTCCAAAAACGGATTTTCGGCCGCGCCTTCGAGCAGCAACTCACAGCCGAAGCTGTCAGCCAGGCGCCGTGCAAGGCTGGTCTTGCCCACACCAATCGGGCCTTCGACGACGATGTATCCAGGTTTCGAGTCGGCCATGCCTGCTCACTTAATTTAGTTGTTCCCGGCCACTCGGGGTGCACAGCCATCCCACGATCCATCAAGCGCGCGTGACGGCTTACGTCCGATCGCCTTCCCTCAGGCGTTCCAGCCCAGCCGGCGGGCAACCCGCCAGCCAACCCTGCAACGGCCCCAGCCCGGGGATCACCAGGTCCGGCGCGATCTCCGCCAGCGGATAGAGCACAAAGTTGCGCTCCACCAGTCCCGGGTGCGGCACTTGCAGGCGCGGGCTGTCACTGACGACCGAACCGTAGAGCAGGATGTCCAGATCCAGGGTACGCGGCCCCCACCGCAGGCCGCGCACCCGGCCATGCCGCGCCTCGATCGCCTGTAAGGCATCGAGCAAGGCCTCGGCCGAGAGGCCGGTCTCCAACCGGGCCACAGCATTGATGTAGGCCGGTTGATCCTGCGGTCCCATCGGCGCGCTCCGATACATCGCCGAGTGCGCCGTGCAGGTGGTTTCCGGCAAGTCGCTCAAGGCCTGCAAGGCCCGCTCGATCTGCGTCCGGGGATCGTCCAGATTGCTGCCCAGCCCGATGAAGGCGCTCACCGGTCCGCTGTCAGGCATCGCCCCCGGTCCCCGCGCCCCCGCCGCCGGACTTGCCGCGACGGCGGCGCCGCTTCTTGGCCGGCTTGCGTTCGCCGATCGTGGTCGCCAGCAGGCGCTCGCGGTCTGACTCCCCGGCGGCCTGGAACTGTGTCCACCAGTCGCAGAGTTTCTGGTCGACCTCGCCGGCCTCACCGCGCAGCAGTAAAAAATCGTAGGCGGCGCGGAAGCGCGGGTGCGTGATCAGGCGCGCCGGGCGTGAGCCGCTGAGCTGCTCGAAGCGCGGTTGCAATTGCCAGATTTCGCGCATCGGCATGCTGAAACGCTTCGGTATGGCCGTGCTCCCGGACTGTTCATTGACGATCCAGGCCCCAGCCGACTGCAAGGCCGGCAAGTCGCCGAGATCTTCGGCGGTTGCCCGCCAGCGCTGCTGCACCGGCGGCCATAACAGGGCCGCGAACAGGAACGCCGGGGTCACGGACTTGCCCTCGTCGATGCGCCGGTCAGTGTTCTCCAGGGCCCGGCTGACCAGGATTTGCGGGTGGCCGTCGAGCTCCCGGGCCAGCGCCGCCTCGGTGTGCGGGAACAGTTCGCCGAAGAGCCCGTACTGCCGCAACAACTCGAAGCTGGCGACGCCCTCGCCGCTTAAGAACAGTTTCAGGACCTCTTCGTAGATGCGCGAAGGGGCGATGTCCCGAAGCAGCTCGGCCAGCCGAGGGATCGGCGCCGCCGTCGCCGGCTCCAAGCGGAAGCCGAGCTTGGCCGCGAAGCGCGCCGCGCGCAGCATCCGCACCGGGTCCTCGCGGTAGCGCGCCTCAGGGTCGCCGATCATGCGCAAGACCCCGGCCTTGAGATCGGCCATGCCACCGACATAATCGCGCACCGAGAAATCCGCGATGTCGTAGTACAGCGCATTCACGCTGAAATCGCGCCGCCACGCATCCGCCTCCTGCGTGCCATACACATTGTCGCGCAGGATGCGGCCCTCGTCGGTGACCGCCGAGTCGGCGGCGTCATCCTCGCCGTCCTG
This sequence comes from Gammaproteobacteria bacterium, assembly GCA_046260695.1. Lineage (GTDB taxonomy): Bacteria > Pseudomonadota > Gammaproteobacteria > Thiohalobacterales > Thiohalobacteraceae > JAHJQQ01. The sequence continues at coordinate 4,296 of JBHEOS010000037.1, read as the reverse complement.
GCGACCACGGTAGGTCGCCACCTCGATGATCTCGCGGCCATACATCACATGGGCAAGACGGAAGCGCCGACCGATCAGCCGGCAGTTGCGGAACAATTGGCGCACCTGCTCGGGGTGGGCATCGGTGGCGATATCGAAGTCCTTGGGCTCGCGCCCAAGCAACAGATCGCGAACCCCGCCACCGACCAGACAGGCCTGGAAACCGGCATCCTTCAGGCGGTAGAGAACCTTCAGCGCGCTGGGGCTGATGTTGGCGCGGGTGATCCCGTGTTCCGCGCGCGGGATGGTGATGGGGGCCGAGGGCTTGATCGCCGTACCTTCCTGCCTGAAGAGACGTTGAACGAATCCGGTAAGATCGCGCCTGCCGCCATTCAGACAAGCCGTCACGGCCGCCTTCAGGGCCTGTAATCCACGCACATGCACTGCTGTCCGTTGCCTTTGTTGTGTGTTGTTAGATGACCCGATAGACACGTCGCCGGGCCTGCACGCCCAGCTTGTGCTCGCACAGGGCGTGCGTATAATAGCACCGCTTGTCCGCCGGTGGTGCAGCCCGTCACGCAGACGCCGACGATCTTACCCATACTGCTCCCTTCGTCTAGTGGCCTAGGACGCTGGCCTCTCACGCCGGTAACAGGGGTTCGAATCCCCTAGGGAGCGCCATTTTATCGAGGCGGTCCGCCGGAGCGGCGCACACGCCGCCCAAGGCGGTCGAGCCCGTCCACCCCGATCACCATGTCATCAAGCCACGCTGACCTGTCGACCACCCCGCTGTGGCGACGCCTGGCCGCACTGGTCTACGACAGCCTGCTGTTGTTCGCCGTACTGATGCTGGCGGTCGCTGCGGCATTTCTGCTCAAGGGCGGCGCCATCGCACCGCACGATCCATTTTTCCGGTTGTACCTGTTTATGGTGGTGGCCCTGTTCAACTGCGGTTTCTGGGTGGCGGGCGGGCAGACGCTGGGGATGCGCAGCTGGCGCCTGCGCGTACAACGCCGCGACGGTCGCCCGCTGGGCGGATGGCAGGCACTGGGGCGGTTTCTGCTAGCCGTCCCATCGCTGGTGCTGGGCGGCATCGGGCTGTGGTGGATGCTGGTGGACCGAGACCGGCTCACGCTGTACGACCGCCTGTCACGCACGCGGGTCGTGGTGCTGCCCAAACGCAGCGCCCGCCCGCCAGAAGCCATCACCTGAGTCTGCGCAGCATCCAGAGTCCGCCGCCGAAAAATACCAGCGAGGGGATCAGCGCGCTGAGCAGCGGCGGCATCCCGTAGACCAGCCCCAGGTGACTGGTGGTCTGGTTGAACAGGTAGAAGGCGACACCGGTCAGCACGCCCCAGAGCAAGCGCTGGCCGGTACCGACATCGCGCAGCGGCCCGAACACGAACGGGATCGACAGAAACAGCATCACCAGTCCGGCGATCGGCGCTACCAGACGCCGCCAGAACGCCAGTTCATAGCTCCCGGCATCCAAGGCGTTGTCGCGCAGATAGCCGGCATAGTGGTACAGATCACGTGCCGAGAGGTTGCGCGGCTCGATGGACACCACGCTCAGCAGCTCTGGACTCAGCAGGCTGGGCCAGTCCAGGCTGTCCGTGCGTGTCAGCTCAAAACCTTGCGCCTGCAAATCACCGCGCCGCACCCCCTGCAGGCGCCAGCCATCGCCCACATGCTCGGCGGACTCCGCATGCAACAGCAGGCGCAAGGCCCCGTCGTCGGCCAGCTCGTAGACCTGCACCCCGCGCAGCCGGGCATCCGGCAGGATTTCGCGGATATTCACATAGCGCCGCTTGTCGCGTGCCCAAAAGCCATGCGCGCTCTGGAAGGTGACGGTCTGCGCCTGGGCCTGCCCACGCCGCTGCTGGGCCTGCTGTTCCGCCCAGGGCGCCAGCCATTCGCCGAGCACCGCCGCAAGCGCCAGCATGATCAGCCCGGCCTTCAGCACGCTCTGCGTGATGCGCAGTATCGACACGCCAGCGGCGCGGATCGCCACCAGCTCGCTGGTGGCCGCCAGCGCCCCCAGGCTCAGCAGGCTGCCGAGCAGCGCGGCCATGGGGAACAGCTCGTGGATGCGCCGCGGCACCGTCAAGAGCACATACACCACGGCGTCGCCGAGGCCGTAGGTGCCCACGCCGAGGTCCTGGACCTCGTTGGTGAAGGCAAAGAACATATCCACCCCCAGTAGGGTGAACAGGGCCAGCAGGGTACCGGTGATCACGGCGCGGCCCAGATAGGCGTCGAGGATCCTCACGTCCGCCGCCACCCCGCCCGCAGGCGCTCGGCCTGAAACAGCGCCAGGGTCAACCCCAGTGGCAGGGCATGCACCCACCACATGCCGGGCAGTGGCGCCAGCGTGCCCTTCTCCACCCACACCTGCGCCGTGCCCATCAGGTTGTAGTAGACGATGAACACCAGGACCGCGCTGAAGATCCTGCCGAAACGCCCCTCGCGCGGCGTGGTGCGGCTCAGCGGCACGGCCAACAGTACCAAGCTCACGGCGGCCAGCGGCAGCGACAGGCGCCACTGTAACTCGGCGATGTCGCGCGGATTCACGGAACCCCACAAGGCCGCGCTGGGCAGTGCTTCGTGCTTGAATCGGGCCTCGACCGCCCCCGGCGACTCAAGACGCACACCGTGGCGGGCGAATTTCAGGATACGGAACACCGCGTCGCCGGGAATGCCCTGATAGCGATAGCCATCCTCCATCACCAGGAAGCGATCACCGCTGATGGCATCGCGCATCGGGTAGGCCCGGGGCGCAGTCAGCAGCGTCGCCTGACCCTGTTGCTCAGTGCGCACGAACAGGCCTTCGAGCTGCCCGCGATCCGGGGACACGCGCTCGGCATAGAACACCATCCGCCCGCTGGACGTTTCCTGGAAACGTCCCGCCGTGATCGCGGACAGATCGGTGATCACTTCGGCGCGCGCGCGCACCTCGTTGCCGAGCGCCGCCGCCCGCGGCGCCACAAACAGCGCCAGCACGGCGATCAACACCGCGACCGGCAACACCAGGGACAGCAACGGCCGGTACAGCTGCGCCGGCCCGATGCCGCCGGCCCCGAGCGCGGCCATCTCGCTGTCTTTGTACAGGCGCCCGAGCGCGAGCAGCACCCCGAGGTACAGGGTCAGCGGCAGCAGCACCACCAGATACTCGATGGATTTGAGGCCGAGCAGGGTGAACACGATATTGCCGGGCAGATCGCCGGCGGCGGCCTCGCCCAGATAGCGGGCCAGACGATTGCTGACCACGATCAGCCATAGAACCAGGGTCACCGCCATCCAGTTCAGGGCGACTTCCTTCAACAGGTAACGGTCGATGATCCGCAGCATGGATGCCTATCGAGTAGTCTGTCCAACCGGCGCGCCGGTCCCGGCGCGGCCTCCCCCCCGACGGCCGGCGCCTCATGAAAACCCGGCGCACATACAGTAGACTAACGCGCGAGTCCATCATACACGAGTCACCTCGGCGGCCCGCGCCTCACACCCAGGAGTCCCCATGGAATTCAGCGTCAAGAGCGGCAATCCGGAAAAACAACGCAGCGACTGCCTGGTCATCGGCGTGTATGAAGCACGCCGGCTGTCCGAAGCGGGCAAGGCCGTGGACGAGGCCAGCGGCGGCTTCCTGACCGCGCTGCTGCGCCGCGGCGACCTTGAGGGCCGCGCCGGACAGACCCTGCTGCTGCACGACGTGCCCAATACCCTGAGCGAGCGCGTGCTGCTGGTCGGCTGCGGCAAGGAACGCGAGTTCGACAGCAACGCCTACCGCAAGGCGGTAACGACCGCCGCGCGCACCCTGAATGAAACCGGCGCCACCAACGCGGTCAGCTACCTGGCCGAACTTCACGTCAAGGACCGCGACAGTGCCTGGAAGGTGCGCGACTGCGTACAGACCACCACCGACGCCCTGTATGTCTTCGACCAGCTCAAGAGCGAAAAGGACAAGCCCCGCCGCCCGCTCAAGAAGCTGGCCATCAACGTCGCCAGCCAACCTGAGGTCGCTGACGCCGAAACCGCCGTCAAGCTCGGCACGGCCATCGCCGCCGGCGTGAAGCTGGCCAAGGACCTTGGCAACCTCCCCGGCAATATCTGCACGCCCAGCTACCTGGCCGATCAGGCCAAGGCCCTCAAGAAGCAATCGCGCAAACTGCATGTGAACGTGCTCGAAGAGGCCGCCATGGAAAAGCTCGGCATGGGCGCGTTGCTCGCGGTCGCGCGCGGCAGCCGCCAGCCGGCGAAGTTGATCGTTATGGATTACCGCGGTGGTCACAAGTCCGACAAACCGGTGGTGCTGGTCGGCAA